>CAYSZM010000147.1:0-8494 GCA_964435365.1 uncultured Victivallis sp.
GCGGGCGGTTACGGCATCATGATGAAGACGCTGATTTCGAATGCGTGTTCGAGCGACTGCCGTTACTGCCCGCTGCGCCACGACGGCAACGTCGAGCGCTGCACGCTGCTGCCGGACGAGGTGGCGAAGCTGTTCATGGACCATCTCCGCCGCCGCTGGCTGCTCGGCATCTTCCTCTCCTCCGGCATCCTCGGGAATCCCGACCGCACCATGGAGCGGCTGATCGCCGCCGCCGAGATTCTGCGTTACAAATACCGTTACCGCGGCTACATCCATCTCAAGATCATTCCGGGCGCCTCCGAGGCGGCGATCACCCGGGCGCTGCAGCTGGCCTCGGCGGTTTCGCTCAACATCGAGACGCCGGGGGAGCGTTACTTCCGCCAGCTTTCGCAGTACAAGGATTTCGAAAACGACATCGTGAAGCCGCTGCGCTTCATCTCCGACCAGACGCAGAAGGGCAGCCCCTATGCGCGGATCAAATGCACGACGCAGTTCATCGTCGGGGCGGCCGACGAGAGCGACCGCGAAATCGTCCGCTACACCGACGCGGTCTACCGGCGGCTCCGCTTCGAACGGGTTTACTTCTCCGCCTTCCAGCCCGGCATCGGGATTCCGCTCGCGCCGCGGCCGGAGACGCTCCAGCTGGTGCTCTCCAACCACGAGCGGCTGACCCGCGAACACCGGCTCTACCAGGCCGACTTCCTGCTGCGGCGCTACCATTTCGACGCCGAGGAAATGGAGTTCGGCGCGGACGGCAACCTCGACCTCGGTCTCGACCCCAAACGGCGTTGGGCGGAGCGCCACCCGGAGTTCTTTCCGGTCAAAGTCAACCTGGCGGACCGCGAAGCGCTGCTGCGGATTCCCTGCATCGGCCCGACCTACGCCGACCGCATCATCGAGGAGCGGCGCAAGGCGAAGCTCTCGAATCTCGTGCGCATCGGGCTTTCCGGCAAGAACGCCCGGACTGCGCTGGAGTATATCGACTTCTGCTGAAAAAGGCTATTGCCGCAATTTGAGAATCCACCGGATGATCGCGGTCCGCACGGCGTCGAGGTCGGCCTTTTCCGCATCGATGTTCTGGAGCCATTGTTCGGCGGCGTTTGCCAGCTGAACTTTTGCCGGGTCTCCGGATTTGCGGGCGGCGGCGGCGGCTTCGCGCAGCGTCGTCGCGTAGCGGATGTCGTCGACGGCCTCGCGGTACCCTTCCCACGCGATGGTGTCCACGACGCCGTCGGCGGTCGGGTAGACGAAATTGTGATCCCGGAAGACCGGGTGATCGAAATCATCCCAGGGATTGCCGAACGCCTCATAATAGCAATAAGTGGCGAACCCATCGTAATTGCTGAGATAGAGCAGCAGCCCGTAATTGCGGCGGTAGACATCGGGATTCTCCACGCCGCCCTGGGGATTGTCATAGCTCCAGATCCGGTTGTTTTTGCTGTGCCATTTCGTCGCTTCACTGCGAAGCGGAAGTTCGGAATAGATGACCAGGTTCAGGAGGTCGCCGACGAGGTCGAAACAGCTTTTGCCGTTGGTGCCTTTGAGGTCGTTGCAGGCGACGAAAACTTTTCCGTCCGCGTCGTGAATCGTCTGCCAGATGTTGCGTTCTTCCTGCAGCTTGTTTCCGGTGGTTTCGTCAACTCCGTAGAAATACACATCGCGATGTCCGCAGACCTCCTGAACAGTGTCCAGAATTTTTTTCACTTCTTCCCGAATCCGCGCCAGTGTTTGGGGCGTATTCGAAAACCCCGCCTGCAGATTGGATTCCGGACCGGAGAGGAACAGTGGGCGGTTTGACAGACCGGCGTCGGCACGCATTTTCAAAACATTGCGGAGTTCGTCCTGATTCCATGGCTTCATGTCACGCGTATGCTGCAACTGATAACAGAGTGGATTGAGAATGCCGTGGGCGCGGAGGTTCTTCAGCTCATTGCCGTATTCCTCTCGATTCCGGTGAAAAGGCGTCAGGTCGCCTTTGCTTTCCGGGTCAAGAACACTGATATAATAAAGACTGGGGGTCAAATCGCGGTTTAAATCATAATTTGTTTTAGGCGCGGCAAGTTTGAACGGCAAAATCGTAACCGCAATTTTAATGACCCCGAGTCCACCCTGTTCGGACGAAACCGCCATATTCCCGGTATAGCGTCCGGGCGGAATATTTTCCGGCGCCTTCACGGTTAGAACGAATTGTTGATTCTCGTTTGCCGGAATGGAAACCGGCTGAAGCGTCTTCGCATCTCTGACCGGATATTCCTGCGTTTTCATGGACATCTCCCAGCGTGTCCGCATCTCCCTTTTTTCCGGATTGCTGACCGGAATGTATTTGATTTCTTCGGGAAAGCTGAGACGCAGATAGTTCATCTGTTTCGACCGGTCAACCTTGACCAGCGCCGGGTCGTTGACCAGCAGTTCCGGAACCAGCACCCGTCTTTCCACATTCTGAATGACGCCTCGCCAGGCCGAGCCGGCCTGATACCAGCACTGCACGATTTTCAGATCCAGGTCTTCCGCCGGAATCGTGTGCCCGCGCCCGTCTTCAAGCAATGGAACCGCAAAACGGACTCCGGTCAATTTCCGGACCGGGTGCAACACGAAAGACCCCGGTTCATATTCGCCGGGAGTCATGGAGAGATTCATCCGGTTGCCGAGATAACGGTCGTCGATCCGGCTGTCCGGTGTAATGGGGGCTCCGCCGACAGGGGGGACCTGGTAACAAAGCGTGTCTTTCAATGGCATTTTATCCAGAAGCAGCGCGGAGACGATGGGGGCATGTCGGCGGACGAATTCGGCTGACGTAACGTCTTTTTTCTCCAACTCCTGTCCGATTTCGTGCCGCAGACCGGCGGCAACGACCGAATTGTCGCCGGGATATTTCTGCAATGCGGCGTCCCATTCCTGCAGTTGCCGAATGTCCCGGGAATAACTCAACAGTCCGGCAATCTGCGGCTTCAGTTCGGTGACGGTGCGAAAGGTTCGTGCATCATGTCCTTGAATCGCCGCGGCGATTTTTTGCCGGACGGCAACTGTTTCTTTCCAGGCCGACGGACAAAGCTGTCCGGGGTCAAGCTGGTTCAGTATTCCCTGCCATTGCCGCAGCTCTTTTTCCGAAGAGGCCAATACGGCATTGGGTACTTCTGCTCCAATTGCGGAGATCTCGGCGGTCGACAGAATCCGGGGGAAGATGCGAACCATGGCGATATCCCCGGTAAAGCTGTTATAATTAGTGGGATCTTCTCCGAGAAGAAGCGGTCCGGCGAGTTTCTTCAGCGGGGCCAGCGGATGCTTCCCTTCGTATTTCGCCACCGGCTTGCCGTCGAGGTAGAGGATGAATTTATTCTCCGCCGCGGAATAGGTCACGATCCCGTTGACCCATATCCCTGTTTCCACATTGCCGCCCTGGATTGAGGTTTCGCCGTGAGTTTCCGCCATTGTTACCGACATTGCCAGTGACGGCATGACGCTGACCCGCCAGCTCCAATTGCGGCTGAGTATCGTTGCGCGGTCGCTCCGTTTGACGATTCTTTCCTTTTCCGGAGGGATGGTTTTCAACTGGAACCAGAAAGAGAGGCTGACGGCTTGCAGGTCATCGAATTCCGGCCCGATTGGGAATTCCGCCCGGCAACCTTTTTTGCCGTTGAAACTTAAATATTTCTCGTCTTTTCCTCCGGCCAGTTTCGCATCGCCCTGGAGCTTGCTTCCGGAAGGAATTCCGGTATTATCCACGAGCGTCAGGCAAGCCTGTGTGGCGGCATACGCCGGGATGAGCGCAAGTATTCCGTAACACAACAATGCCAGGGTCGCAATCTTGAACTTCATGATTCCATTTCCAGATTGATTGGATTTTCGATCTTTCTACGGCCAGATGTCGGAGGGACAACCGAACATGGTTTTTGCCTGACTGTCTGTGAGAGAATAGAGGAATATTGTTTTCGCGTGACCCTCTGCAAACAGGCAATTGACTTTTCCCGGCCCGTGCCTGTCATCCATGTAGCCAAGTGCACTGTTCCGTGTTTCCACATCAAAATCCAATCTTGACCGGGACACGCATTTCCCGTCAACCACGACTCCCACCGTCGATGGTTTCTTGCATTTTCCATATTTTCTGGGAGCATAATTTGTACTGCCTGAAGCGTAGTTTGTCATATACCCGATTCTGGCGTTGTACATGTAATTGCTTTTCTTCTTTCCGTTGACGAGAATTTCGTTGCTGCCGAGCGGACAGAAAATGGTTTTGGAGGTTTTGGTCCCGCCTCCGTCCCAGATACTGCCGTTGATGTACGGATGAATTACCGTGATCCAACAGTTTCTCCAATTCGCATTGCTGTCCCATCCGCCCGGTTGAACCAGAGGGGCATATCCGTTATAATCCGTCGCATACTGGGCCGAGCTGAGTCCAATTTGTTTCAGATTGTTGATGCAGGATGTGGATTTTGCCGTTTTTCTGGCGTTGTTCAGGGCCGGAAGCAGCATCGACGCCAGGATGGCGATGATTGCAATTACAACTAATAATTCGATCAGTGTGAATTCTTTGTGGACCGGTCGCTTCATTTCATTGGGTTTCATGGTTCTTTCTCCTGACGATTTTGATGGGTAAGTTCTTGAAATTGGCATATTTTTATCTCCTGACATCTGCTGTTTCGTTGTTTGCCGGAACGGAGGTGCGGCGGGAAGTTCCGCAGCTTTCCCGTTTGACCAGGGTCGGTGCAATTCGGATGATTCGCCGTTCGGAGTCCGGGTCGTCGATCCGTTGGAAGATCGTCTCGACCAGCTTGCTGCCGACGCTGCCGTCTCCCGCATAGTGGATCGAGGTGAGCGTCGGGAGCGTGAACTGGTCCTGGACGATGTCGTCCTGCCCGACGATGCTGAAATCGGCCGGAATCCGGTAGCCGAGCTCCGCCGCGCGGCGGATGATTCCGATGGCGACCATGTCGTTGTGGGCGACGATCGCTGTCGGCAGTTTCCCCGCGCACTGTTCGAGCAGCCGGTCGAACATGGCGCTGCCGTCGGCGAAGGAGAGAATTCCCCGGCCGAACGCCCGACAGCGTTCCGGCAGCTCCATCCCATATTCCGGGAGATGCCGCAGATAGAGTTCATAACGCCGGTCGTCGGGGTTTCCCAGCCAGGCGATTTCGCGGTGTCCCAGCTCGTGCAGGTAATCCAGCACCTGGTTGACGGCGGAATCCAGATCCAGTTCCACCAGGTCGAACCGGGGATCGGAGTTGTAGAAGCTGACCACCGGAACGTTGACGTTTTCGGGCAGCAGCTGCGGCTCCACCGTGATGATTCCGGCGGAGTGCCAGGAGAGGATCGCTTCGAGCGCGTCCTGCTGCTCTTTGTCCTCGTCCCAGAAGGAGAACACCGGCGAGTAGTTCCGGCGGCGGATTTCCCGGTGCAGGTCGGCCACGATTTCCCCGTAATAAAAGTTCCGGGGGGAGGGGAGCAGGACGCCGATGTTGCTCGACTGCTGCCGCCGCAATTCGCTCGCCGCCCGGTTGGGATGATACCCCAGCTCACGGGCCGTGGAGAGAATCAGATCCGCCACTTCCGGGCGCACCCGGTTCCGGTAACGGTTATTCAACACCAGCGATACGGTCGAATGCGAAAGGTTCAGCCGTCTGGCTAATTCTGTCATGGTGATCGGCATCGTCAACTCGTTCCTTTTGTTTTTTAGTCACACGTGTGACTTGCATTAATTGTACCGCATTTCGGCGCCGATGTCAATAGGGAGAATCAATAAAAACGAAAAATAGTTGGCAGGTTGCCGGATGACGCCTGCCGGTTGTCGATTCCTCCGGCGTCCGCCGTGCTCTTTCCGCCCGGAGAACCGTGGACCCGGAAACGGCTCCGGAGCGGGGAAAATCTCCCGGCGGACCACCGGATTTGAGCAATATTATGCGGGAATCCGTACATCTTGACTTGAAATTGAATCGGGGTGAGTGTATTAGTTAAGCAGCGTCAACGCAACAGGCGCCGGATTTTCGCAAAGATATCAGGACCCGTTGGGAATGCGATAGAGGACTTCCTGAAACAATAAGGAGAAAAAAGACAATGAACAACAGCAGAATGATGGCCCTTCTGGTCGCCGGCGGCATTGCCTGCGTCAGCTTCGCGGCAACGGCTGCGGATGAAACCGTGAAACCCGCCGCTCCCGCGGTTCCCGCCGCCCCGGCGGCTCCGGCCGTTCCCGCGGCTCCGGCCGCTCCGGCCGCCGAAATCGCCAAGCCGGTGGATATTTTTGCGGGAGTTCCCGCCGTGGTCGCCGAAGTCAACGGCGAGAAGATCACCAAGGATATGATCGTCTCCGAGATCATGAAGGCCTTTCCGGGCGGCAAGATTCCGGAAGGGGTCACCGCCGAAGAATTCTCGGCGGCGCTTCCGGGCATCGTCAAGCAGATCGTCATCCAGAAGATTTTCGACACCGAACTCGCCAAGGCCGGGATCAAACCGTCCGAAGAGATGGCGAAGAAGAAATTCGCCGAAGAGTTCAAGAATATGGACAAGCAGATGCTGGATATGATTACCCAGCAGCTCCAGATGCAGAACAAGACCCTCGACCAGTATCTCGGTGAGATGGCGAAGAATCCGGCCATCCAGAAGCAGGTCGCCGGTCAGCAGTATCTGGAAGAGAAGGTCCTCAAGGAACTCAAGTTCGACAAGACCATCTCCCCCGACGCGGTGAAGAAATTCTATGACGAAAACTCCAAGGAGTTTCAGGAAGAGGCGGACAAGCCGGACCAGATCCGCGCCTCGCACATCCTGATCGCTCCCGAAGACAAGACCCCGGAAGCCGATGCCAAGGCCAAGGCGAAAGCCGAAGCGCTCCTGAAGCAGGTCAAGGAAAAACCGGAACTCTTCGAAGAACTCGCCAAAGAGAACAGCACCTGCCCGAGCAGCGCCCGCGGCGGTTCGCTCGGCGCCTTCGCCAAGGGACAGATGGTTCCGGAATTCGAGAAGGCGACGCTCGCCCTCAAGCCGGGTGAAGTTTCGCCGGAGGTCGTCAAGACCCAGTTCGGCTATCACATCATCCGTCGCGACGCGCTCCAGACCGATTCGAAGACCGTTCCGTTTGAGAAGGTCAAGGGCGAGATCGAGACCTATCTCAAGTCCCGCAAGGATTCGGAAGAGAAGCAGGCCCAGCAGAAGGCGGTCATGGACTTCTTCAAAAAGCTGGAAAAAGAGTACAACGTCAACTATCTCATCCCGATGGAACCCGAAACCGCCAAATAAGTTCGGCAGGTTCACTCTCCGGCGCGCCGCTTCGAAACGGCGCGCCGTTTTTTTTCCGGCGGCGGTTTTGATTTTTCCCCGCCGGGGTTTTATATTAATACGGACATACATCAAAACCGGGGAACCTTTGAATCATGTTTGAAATCGAAATCGATCGTACTTTCTCTGCGGCGCATCAGCTTCGCGGCTATGACGGCGACTGCTGTCGCCTCCACGGGCACAACTACAAAGTCACCGTCGTCGTCCGCTCCAATGAACTGGACAAAGTCGGCATCGCGCTCGACTTCAAGAAACTCAAGCGCGAACTCGACCTCCTGCTGGCCCAGTACGACCACACCAACCTCTCCGAGTTGCCGGAATTCAGCGAGATCAACCCGACCAGCGAGGTGCTCGCCCGCACCATCTATCGCAAGATGGGGGAGCGGATGAACGGCGGCGCAATCCGGGTGCACCGGGTCCGCATCGGGGAATCCGATCACTCCGCAGTCACTTATTTCGAAGAATAGAGGAGGTTCCGGTGCGTCTCGTCGAATCCTTCACCAGCCTTCAGGGAGAATCCACCCACGCCGGGCGGATCTGTTTCTTTCTCCGTCTGGCGGGCTGCAATCTCGATTGCAATTACTGCGATACGCGCTACGCCCGCGAATCCGAAGCCGGAAAGCCGGCGACGGTGGAGGAACTCGTCGGCCTTGCCGAAGAATCCGGTGCCGGACTGGTCGAAATCACCGGCGGCGAACCGCTTTCCGACCCGGAAACCCCGGAGCTTTGCCGCCGACTCCTCGATGCCGGGTTCGAAGTCCTGCTCGAAACCAACGGCTCGCTTTCCATCGCCCAAATTCCCTATGAGGTTCGCAAGATCCTCGACTGCAAACTGCCCGGGTCCGGCATGGCCGAACACAACGATTTCAGCAACTACCAACTCCTCGCTCCCCACGACGAGGTGAAGTTCGTGATCTCCAGCCGCACCGACTTCGATTACGCCCTCGACGTGATTCGCCGCTACGACCTCTCCGCCCGCACCCAGAATCTGCTGGCAAGTCCGGTCTGGGGCCGCGTTTCCTTCGAAGAACTGGCGCAATGGGTGGTCGACTCCCGCGCCCCGATCCGAATGCAACTCCAAATGCACAAACTGATCTGGGGCGACCGTCCCGGCGTTTAAACCATCCGCGTCGTGGGAATCAGAGGGGGCACTTCGTCCCCCTCCGAACCTCCCCCCGACCGGCAGGGTGCCGGTGCCGCGACTAGATCCGCATCAAATGCTGCGCAT
>CAYSZM010000148.1:0-8460 GCA_964435365.1 uncultured Victivallis sp.
CCGCCCTCGAACGCGGCCTCCCCGAAAGCTCCGGCTCGGCGATGGGCCTCGACCGGCTCGCCATGCTCTTCTGCGACACCGACGACATCGCCGAGGTCCGCACCTGATTTGGCTTTGGTAATTATTTTTATATTTTGTTAAAAAAGTATCATCGCCGAACTATTTGTATCATTGGCCGTTGGCCGGTATTGAGGTATACTTTAGCGCAGGTACCGAAATCAACCGGAAGGAATGACCGATGATTCAGAAATTCACCGTCAGCAACGATCCCGCCATTTACGAGGCGTGGCCGGATGTGGCGCTGGCCGAGTCGGGCAAATTGGTCTGCGTGTTCAGCGAATGCACCCACCACGGCAACCGCGACTACACGCGCATCATGCTCGCCGATTCGAACGACCGCGGCCGGAGCTGGACGTCGAAGCGCCCGCTGACCGAAGGAACCCGCGGCCTCCCATACTACTACAACTGCGCCCGGATCAGCAAACTGCGCGACGGCCGCCTCGCCGTCATCGTGGACCGGATTCCGTTCAAAGGCGGAGAAGACCGGGCCAGCGCCGCGGAAAATCTCCTGTTCTTCTCGAACGACGACGGCGCCACCTGGAGCGAACCGGTAGTGACCCCGCTCAGCGGCATCGTGCCGGATAAGCTCCTGGAGCTGGAAAACGGCCGCTGGATCATCTCCGCCCATCACCCCGTGAATGGCAAGCTCACCCAGTTCCTGCGGTATTCGGATGATTGCGGCAAACGCTGGAGCGAACCGGTCACCGTGGCGAAAGACCCGGCGCTCAACCTCTGCGAAGTGTCGATTCTCCCGGTCGAAGGCAGCACACTGGTTGCGTTCCACCGCGAGAACAGCGGCCTCGGCTACGACTGCAAAAAAGCGATTTCGCGCGACAACGGCGAAAGCTGGGGACCGCTGATCGACTTCCCGCTGCCCGGCTGTCACCGCCCGGTGGCCGGATTCCTCCAAGACGGCCGCATCTTCATCACCTACCGGTTTCTGCAGGGGGGCAAGGGCTGGCTGGGGGCGTGGACCCAGAACTTCTTCGGCGCCGTCACCGACCGCGAATCGGTGCTGGCGGAACGGCGCGGCGATTCGGTCGCCCGGATCATGCCGATCGACTACGACCGTTCGCCGAAATCCGACCTCGGCTACTCGGGCTGGGTCCAGTTCTCGGACGGAGAGCTCTACATCGTCAACTACATTGTCGACGATGCGATCGACAAGGCGCAGATTCGCGGCTATGCGTTCCGCCCCGAGGAGTTCATGCTTTCGGAGTGACAGGCGCGGAGAGCGATATTGAAACATGCGTCCTGTTATTTTTATGACGTAGGTGCCCGCCCTTCCGGGCGGGCCGGCGAGTTGACCTGTGCGGTCAACTCCGCCTCGGCGCTACGCGGCAAAATTTTCAATTTTGCTATGTAGCAGTTTCGCTTCGCGCCGGTAGTCTCCGACGGGCAGGGCGCTTCGCCCCTGCACCCCGACCGGCAGGGTGCCGGTGCCGGGTAAGGGGTTGGAGTCGTGCTACGCTTTTTCCAGCGTGAGCAGCGCGCCGCTGTTGGCCGGGAGCCGAAGGGCCTCGCCCTCAAACACGACGTCCCCCCCCTCGGAGCGCACGGCGGTGATCTTCCAGTCGGGATTCCGTTTCAGGGCGATCGTCCTGTCTTCCGGCGAGCAGTTGCAGACGATTGCGTGGCAGATCGTTTCACTCTCCGGGTGTTCGGATACCAGCACCTCGCAGTCGGGACTTTCAAGGATATCCTCGCGGACCAGCGCCCCGGCGAGATACCGGTAGAACGCCCAGGCCGGTTTTCGCTGGTACGAACCCGCCTCGCCCAGCATCAGGAGCTCGAGCGGCAGCAGCGCGGTGACGATCCGCCCCCTGCCGCGCCGGAATTCCCACACGATGCCCTCCGGGTCGAGCGGAACCGCCCCGTGCGCCTCAATGCGATGGAGGAACTTCGGCGTCAATTCGAATTCCGGGAGATCGCCGATTCGCAGCGCGACGGGAGCATTGTTTTCTCCACGTCCGGCGATTTCGAACCCGAGCGTCTCGGCCATTTCCGTAAAACAGGCGTTGTCCTCCAGCGAAAAGTAAAGCGTCGCGCCGTCTTCCTCCACCCGGCGCAAGAGTTCCCGCCACGCCTTGCGGTTGAGTCCGGCCTTGCGGACGGCGCAGGGAACCAGATAGACCGGGGATTCCGGAATGGCGGATTCGCTGAAGGCGAAGCGCGGTGCGAACCCGGCCTGCGCCGCCAGCAACCCGATGCTGTTGACCAATTCTTCGAGCGGCTGATCGCGCCCGAGGATGCAGACCGCCCGGGTGCGCGCCGGAGGAAGCCGTTTCACCGGACAGCCTTGCAGGAATTTCGCAAACTCCGCGATGGCGCGCCCGGTCGGGTTGAGCCGGTAGTCGGTGGTCAGCGCGCCGTGTTCCATTCCGGGCTCGTCCCAGTCGTAGGGCGAAAATTCCATCTTCGTCTGGTCGAAGGCGCACCACCAGAGCAGCGCGCGGGCGTCGGCGGCCCAGAGCAGCCAGAGCGTGCTGCGAAGCTGGTTCCCGAGCGTTTCGAAGGTGGAGAATGTCCGCCGCAGGGTGCCGACCTCTTCGACGAAAGAGGGCTTGCCGCCGATGTCGGCGAAAATTCGGTTCGCCGTTACGGGGAGCAGAATCCAGCGCAGGGTGCCGGCGGGGTCGCAGTTAATATAATTCCGCCACATCGCATAGGGGTGGGCGGTCAGGGCATCGCTAAGCTCGGACTGGTCCGCAATTGTCCAGCAACTTTTGCTCAGATTCCACTGATTGTCGTGAAGGACGAGCGAATGCATGCCGGAAAACACCGGACGGCCGGGGTCCTGCGAACGGATGGCATCGGAGACAAAGGCGGTCCAGCTCCACGCTTCCGCGCGACTCTCCGCGGCGCCGAGACAGTTGCATTCGTTGCCGAGTTCCCAGGCGAGAATGGCGGGGTGATCCTTCATGGTCCGCACGAAATAGCGGACGAATTTACCCTGCCACATCAGGGACTCGGGGTTGCGGAAATGGTCGAGCCCGTCCACGGCGGGCGGGGCGTAGATGCGAAACGTCATATGCCCGTTGAGCAGCGGGACGATCAGCTTGAGGCCGTTCGACGCGGCGATGTCGGCAAGGGTGCGAAAGCGCGCCATCATCGTCTCGTCGACGCCGGCGCGCCCGGCTTCGGTGTCGGGGATCGGGCGCTCGCCGACAAAGGCGTAACCGCGCGGATAGCCGCCCTTGAAGCAGTTGGTCCGCAGCGTCATGATCGGCTGGAAATCCGGCCAGAGCGGGAAGACGCGAAGAAGGGTGCAGCCGATTCCGGCCAGATGCGCCAGGTCCTGGCGGACGACTTCCTCATCCCACTCCGACCACATCCGCGTCGCCGCGTGGGAGGCCCAGTAATTGACGCCGAGCGAGAATGTGCCACTTTCGAACACCATATAAAAATCCTTTCACAATTAAGGTCTGCAATCCATACCCGGCACCGGTGGAGTTGACCGTGAGGTCAACTCACTCGCTCGCGCCGATTTATCCTCCGTAGCCTTGGCGAAGGAGGAAGGCGGAGCTTCTCCAACTCCGGGAAATGATTGAAAACAAGCGTCCCGAAGTTATTCTCTTGTTGGAGTCCGCCCTTCCGGGCGGACCGGCGAGTTGACCTGCTCGGTCAACTCCGCCTCGGCGCTACGCGGCAAAATTTTCAATTTTGCTATGTAGCAGTTTCGCTTCGCGCCGGTAGCCTCCGGCGGCCGGGGCGCTTCGCCCCCGGACCCCAGACCGGCAGGGTGCCGGTGCCGGGTAAGGGTTATGTCTCACGCCTTGCCCGGCAGGATCAGCACGATTTCCCCCCGGCCCGCAATCTCGTACTCCGGGCTGGAGTGCGGAATCAGGAATCCTTCTCCCCGTTCCACCGCGATTCCGTTTATCTCCACCCGCCCCTCCGTCGCAATTCCGATGCGGAACGCCCCGGCCGGCTCGGTCAATCGGTGCGTCCCCGCGAATTCCAGTTTCCACGCCGAGAAGTATTCGCACTCCTCCGGCGGAATCAGCGTCGTCAATCGCAGATTCGGCCGCTCGAACATGGTCCGCCGCTTCGGGCAGCAGTAATCCCGGAGTTCCGTTTCGGAGTAACTTCTCATGTCGAACAGCTTCATCGCGGTTTCCGGCGGCAGCCCGGCGAAGCGCTGCTTCTCTTCGAGTTTCACCCCGCAGCAGTCGATTTCCGGCACGATCACCAGGTCGCTCGGCTCCATCACCTCGACCATCGTCACCCCCGGCCCGATCGCATGCGGCAGCCCGCCGCGGATCATCACCACATCGCCCGGCGCGACGCGCAGTTTGTGGAACATCGCCAAGCTCCGGTCGTACCGTCCGGCCAGCGACTCGCGGCGAAACACTTCGGGGTCGAGCTTTTCGTTGAAGCCGACCAGCAAATAGGGATCTTCGCCGCCGACCTTCCGGGTGGAGAGCACGATCCACGCCTCGGTCTTGCCGCAGGGAGAGTGAAAGAAGGTCCGGGCATCGGCGCGGGAAGGGTGAACCTGAAGCGGAAGCTGTTCCGCCGAATCGAGCAGTTTGACCAGCACCCCCGGAACGGCCCCGAACCGCTCGAAATGCTCCCCGCCCAGAATTTCTTCGGCATGTGCGGCAAGGTATTCCGGGAGGGAGCAGCCCGCCCCGTTCACCGTCACCCGGCTGATGCCGTGGCCGGGCGAATGGTAGGCGCGCCCGTTCCCCTCGATGCAGGAGGCAATCCAGTCTTCGGGGAATTTGCCGTCCTCCGGATTCTTTTTGCCGCGCAGCCGGTCGATGCCGCTGCCGCCGTGGTAGAGCCGCAACACCCGGTTGGGCTCAAATTTCAAAATCGAATTCATTTCGGACCTCTCGCTGT
This sequence comes from uncultured Victivallis sp., assembly GCA_964435365.1. GTDB lineage: Bacteria > Verrucomicrobiota > Lentisphaeria > Victivallales > Victivallaceae > Victivallis. The sequence continues at coordinate 4,909 of CAYSZM010000148.1, forward strand.
TGTACGCGATTAATTATGGTCCGGAAGACTCTGGAAAGGAATGTCCGAAAATGCAATTATTGATCTCTTCGGGCAAACGCGCGATATACCCGCGAGAAGTGGAACTGATTGGCGAAGCCGAGCGCCGCGGCGATCTGTTTGGCGCTCATTCCCCGTTCGCGCAGCATGACGGCGTGACGGATTTTGTACGCCATGAAAAGGCGGGCCGGGCCGCACCGGAATTGCTCGCGGAACTTGTAGCTGAGCGCGCGGCGGCTCATTCCGAATTCGGCCGCCATCTCGTCGACGGAAAGTTTCCCGTTCAAATGCGCGGTAAAGAGTTCCGTCACCTGCCGCCGGAAAACCCCCTCTTCGAAGGCGGAGAGACAACCGGGGGAGAGCCGTTCCCGCAGACAGTAAAAACTTTTCCAGAGCAGCACTTCGGCGAAGGCGGAACAGATTTTGTGGCGGAACGGGTTGCCGGCGCTCTTCGACTCCGCCGCGGCCGCGTCGAGAACCTGCACGAAATGAGGGGAATCGGCGAAACGGAAGATGCGGTTTGCCGCCTTTCCGGGCTCGAAGAGGTCGAACCCCGGTTTCTCCAGCAGCCCGTTGAGCGAAAACACCAGCGCCAGAAACACCGATTTTCCGCGGCAGCAGTCGGCGTGGCGGTCGCCGGTCTGGATCATGATCGCGCTGCCGGGCGGCACCGTGACGGTTTCCCCGTTGAGGGAACAGACATAATCGCCCTCCAGGGCGAACATCAGTTCCGTGAGGGTGTGGAGGTGTTCCGGCCAGACGTAGACTTCGGAGACTTCGACGACGCTGCATCGCCTGATGTTGGCGAACCGCACCCCGAGATCGGAGGATTGATCGCCCGGCAACAGGGGGAACTTGCTGTAAGTCTCCCCCGCCGCGGGCGGCGTCAGCGGTGTTTCCCGTTCCACCTGGCCGGGCCTGATTTGATTACCAGGTGCCGTCTTCCCACTTCATCATGCTGTTGAAGGCGTTGCCGTTGTAGGAGACGTTCAGCACCGGCTTCTTGCCTTCCTTCATGTGCCAGAAGCAGCGGATGGTCGGGAAGTAGCTCAGGAAGCTGGAGTATTTTTTGCCCTTGTAAGGACCTTCTTCCTCGCAGGTGTCGTACTTGACATTGCGGCTCTTGACTTCGTTCCAGGTCCGGTTGAGGTCCGCACCGGAACCGAACTCGCACTTCGCCTCGGAGAACTCGTAGAAGTAGCTGACTCCCTTGACGTCCTCGTTCGGGTTGTTGCCGTAGAGACCGGTGTTGTCCACGCGGTCGTAGGATGCGTTGTACTCGTTGTCATCCCGCGCCTTCCAGGCATTGGCCGCGGTACCCGTCTCATTGCCGTCCTTCGGGCAGCGGTAGACTTTGGTGTCGCTCATGTAGTTCGGGTAGAGCGTGGAAATCCACGGCGGCATCCGGTCTTTGTAGTCGTTGCGATAGAGCTCGCAGGAGACGACCAGCTGCTTGAGCTGGTTGAGACAGGTGGTGGTCTTCCCCCGTTCGCGCGCCTGGTTCAGCGCCGGGAGCAGGATGCCCGCCAGAATCGCGATGATTGCGATCACGACAAGCAATTCAATAAGCGTGAAACTGTTTCTTTTCATGCCGTCTCCTCCTTATGCGGCTCCGTATCGTCGGTCAATCCGTGTTTGGTTTTTTCCCAGTAAAAGGGCTTTGTGAAAATCTGCCAGAAGCCCTTCCACGCGGCCAGTGAAATCAGCAGCCAGTAAAAAGGCATCAAAAAGGATGCGGGAATCAAGTGGTAAAATTTTCGCTTGACGCACGCAACTACTCCTATTGCTATGAATATAAAATTCGCGAGGAACATTATCAAGGACCCAACGAAAAAAATTCGAGAAAAAATCGACCAGAACGGATCTTCACCGGGTCCGTAATAGACCAGTGGCCATGCCTTTAGGGACAGGCGTCCGATGCGGATTCCTTCATAAGCGGCGTCGAAACGGGGGCCGACGATCTGGTCGGCGACCGGAATTCCGTGGAACGCCCCGTGCACCAGCAGCCCGGCGTAGAGCAGCAGCACCGCCCAGAATATGAGGTTGGTCAGCATCATCATCGCACTGCCGCCGACGGCGAGGAATCCGCCGAACGCGCCGTAATATCCCAGCCGCCGGACCGTCGCGAACGGGTTGCGGTAGTGGACCAGATGGGTCTGGATGAACCCCTTGACCCAGCGCGACCGCTGGCGCATCCAGTTCCCGACCTGGCAGTTCGCCTCCTCCCAGGTGGTGGAGTTGATCAGAAGCGTGCGATAGCCGTATTCGTAGATGCGCAGCCCGAGATCGCAGTCTTCGGTGACGTTGAACGGGTCCCAGCCGCCGACTTTCCGCAGGATTTCGGTGCGGAAATGGTTGCTGGTACCCCCCAGCGGCAGCGGCAGCCGGAACAGCTGGTACCCCGGCAGCGTCAGGTCGAAGTAGGTCGAATATTCGATGGTGAACAGCCGGGTCAGCAGATTGTAGCGGCTGTTGAAATAATTGAGTTTGGCCTGAACGCAGAGCACGTTCTTCTCCGGATCGCGCCGGAACGCGGCATAGGCCTTTTTGAGCTGGTCCGGCTCCGGCGCGTCTTCGGCGTCGTAGATCACGCTGAATTCGCCTTTCGCCTCGGCGAGTCCGTAGTTGCAGGCGCGCGGCTTGGTTTTGGGCGGGGCGTCGGGCACGGTCAGCACCCGGCAGTAGTCGGGCATTCCGGTGCGGGAAAGCGCTTCGCGGGTCTCCTCGTCGTCGGCCTCCAGCAGCAGCAGAACTTCCAGCTTGTCCTTGGGATAATCGAGCCGCCCCATGTTGCGGACCAGTTTCGCCGCGATGTTGCCCTCGTGGTAGAGCGGCAGGAAGACGGTGTAGACCGGCAGCTCGTCGTCTTTGAGCGCCGCGACTTCGGCGTCGGAGACGCTCTCCTCGCCGTGGCCGAACCACGACAGAATTGCGGCCAGCCCCCGGAAGATCACCGCCGCCGCGTACCAGAACATCAGGAACGCGGTCACCAGAAAGAGGAAATAGTCCCAGCGGAACTTCAGAAGCAGCAGCAGAATCAGGGCCGTGACGAGATAACGCACCCGCTGCGGGCGACTGGTCACTACGACCGCCGAACCGCCGGGATGTGCTTCTACGAACGTCCGGGTAATCGGGTCCAGTTGTTCCGGGATAAACTTCATGGCGTCATTGCTCCAGAAAATATACCACCGAATGCCCGGCTGCCAAACCGGGAATTGCCGAAAAAACGTTTTTTTTGCATTTTTTTCGGTGGACCGATCTCTTCCGATAGACGCGAACGCCGTGTTTGGCCTGCGATCCTGACCCGTCACCGGCAAATCTGCCGGAGCCGGGTCGGTTTTTTTCACTTCGCCTTGAGGATGACGAATGCGGGGAGTCCGGGAATTCCGTAGCGGTCGAGCAACGCCTTCACTTCCGGGTCGCGCAGTTTCTCCGCCTGGAACTTCACCACTTCGTAGTTTTTCAGAAGCGTCTGGATTTCCGGGTCCGGGAACACGTCGCGCTCCATCTCCTTGCAGTTCTTGCACCAGGTCG
>CAYSZM010000149.1:0-8389 GCA_964435365.1 uncultured Victivallis sp.
GCCGCGACGTCAACTGCCAGGCGATCTTCGCGCTGCGCGGCAAGCCGATGAACTGTTTCGGCGAAAAATTTGAAAAGATTTACTCCAACGAGGAGCTCACGTTCCTCATGCAGGCGCTGGGGATCGAGGACTCCATCGACGATCTCCGCTACGACCGGGTGATCATCGCCACCGACGCCGACGTGGACGGGCTGCACATCCGGAATCTCCTGATCACGTTCTTCCTGATGTTTTTCGAGCAGCTGGTGCTTTCCGGCCACCTCTATGTGCTGGAGACTCCGCTCTTCCGGGTGCAGGCGCCCAAGCAGACGCCGATCTACTGTTACAACGAGGCCGAACGCGACGCCGCCGCCAGGAAGCTCGGCAAGAAGGCCGAGATCACCCGGTTCAAGGGGCTCGGAGAAATTTCGCCCAAGGAGTTCGGCCGGTTCATCGGCGAAGAGATGCGCATCCAGCCGGTGACGCTCGATCACACCAAGAACATCCCCGAGCTGCTCGGTTTCTTCATGGGCAACAACACGCCGAAACGCCGGGAATACATCATGACGAACCTGGAAGTGCCGAAATATGAGTGACGAAACGGAGAACATCGAGCCGGAAGCGCTCGATCCGGAAGAGATTCCGGACGAGTCGGCGGTCGCGGCGGTCCGTCAGCGCGGCACCAACGAGTACTTCCGGGCCATGATGGACCGCAACTTTCTCGAATACGCCAGCTACGTGGTCAAAGACCGCGCCATCCCCGACGTCGACGACGGCTTGAAGCCGGTGCAGCGCCGCATTCTCTGGTCGCTCTACAAGATCGACGACGGGCGCACCCACAAGGCCGCCAACGTGATCGGCAACACCATGCACTTTCATCCGCACGGCGACGCCTCGATCGGCGACGCGCTGGTGGTGCTGGCCAACAAGGAATACTTCATCACCAAGCAGGGGAACTTCGGCAATCTGCTGACCGGGAGCCCCGCCGCGGCGCCGCGTTATATCGAGTGCAGCCTCTCGCCGATGGGGCGCGAAGTGCTGTTCAACAACGACATCACCGAGTTCGTCGATTCCTACGACGGCCGCAGCAAGGAGCCGGTGGTGCTGCCGGTGAAAATTCCTTCGCTGCTGATGCTGGGCAGCGACGGCATCGCGGTGGGCATGGCCACCCGCATCATGCCGCACAACTTCAACGAACTGCTCAACGCCCAGATCAGCGAGCTGCGCGGCGAGCCCTTCGAGCTCTACCCCGATTTCCAGCAGGGCGGGATGATGGATGTCAGCGAATACCAGGACGGCAACGGCAAGATCACCCTCCGGGCGAAGATCGACATCGACGGCCGCAAGCTGGTCATCCGCGAGATTCCGGCCACCACCACCTCCGAAAGCCTGATCGCCTCGATCGAAAAGGCGGCCGAGAAGAACAAGATCAAAATCGCCAGCGTCAACGACTACACCACCGAGAAGGTCGAAATCGAAATCGTGCCGACCCGCGGCTACGACCCGGAGAAGACGCGGCAGGCGCTCTTCATGTACACCGACTGTTCGGTGTCGATCTCGGTCAACCTGACGGTGATCCGCGAAAGCCGCCCGGCGGTGATGAGCGTCACCGAGGTCATCCGGCGCAACACGCAGAAACTGCTCGAATACCTGAAGCGCGAACTCGAAATCGAGCTCGGCAAGCAGGAGGACCTGTTCCACGCCAAGACGCTGGCGCAGATTTTCTTCGAGAACCGCATCTACAAGCGGATCGAGGAATGCGGCAGCCAGGAGGAGGAGTACGCCGAGGTCCATTCCGGGCTCGCGCCGTTCCGCGAACTGCTGCGCCGCGACGTGACCGACGAGGATATCGACAAGCTGCTGGCGCTGCCGGTGCGGCGCATTTCGCGGTTCGACATCGAAAAGAACCAGCGCGAAATCGCCGAAGTCCTGGCCAAGATGGACGAGATCAACAAGAACCTGGGCAGTCTCAAACAGTTCGCCGTCCGCTACCTCAAAAGCCTGCTCGAGCGCTACGGGGCGATGTATCCGCGCCGCACCGAAATCGAGCGGTTGGAGAAGATCGACCGCACCGTCGCCGCGCTGAACAACATCAAAGTCGGCTGGGACCGCAAGAACGGCTACATCGGCACCGCGATCAAGAGCGACGACACCATCGCCTGCAACGAATTCGACCGTTTCCTCTGCGTCACCAAGGAGGGCGTGTACAAAGTCATCGCGCTGCCGCCGGAGAAGCTGTTCGTCGGGAAGCTCTACGACTTCCGCAAATACGACGCCTCGACCGAATTCGGCGTGATCTACCGCGAGGCGAAATCCGGCAAATATTACGGCAAGCGCTCCTCAATCGGCGGTTTCATCCTCGACAAGGAGTATATGCTCTGCCCGGCCAAGTGCAAGCTCGAGCTGCTGACTCCGCGGTCCGACGCGGTCTACACGCTGTTTGAAACCGGCGCGCGCGGCAAGACGGCGGAGAAGGAGCAGAATCTGATGGAGCTCCCGGTCCGCACCCCGAAGGCGCGCGGACTCCTGATCACCGGCAAGCCGCTGGCGAAGATCACCCATAAGCGCTACCTGACGCCGGAGGAGGTTGAAGCGCTCCGCGCCGTCGCGCAACCCGCTGACCGGGAAGAGGATTCGGAAAGTGACGAAGAAATGACGGAAGAAATCCGGGAGGCGATTCCGGCGGAAACAGAGGGAGAAGTCCCCGAAGCGACCGCCGAGCCGATTCCGGAAGAGGCCGTTCCGCCGCCCGAGCCGGCGGAAGAAGAACCGGTGGCAGAGCCGACGGAAGAAGAACCGGCCGAAGAAGAACTGCCCGAACCTGTGGCGGAAGAACCACTCGAACCGCCCCGGGAAGAGGCGAAGGAGCCGCTGGTGCTGGATGCGCTTGCGGATGAGCCTGTCCGGAAAAAGCCGAAACCGAAGGCAAAGCCCCAGCCGGAACCGGCGAAGGAAGAGCCGGAAGAGACCCCGGAGCAGACCTCGGGGAACAATGAGTTCGGCATGATCCAGTCCGAATTCGGCTTCTGACCTGAGCCAGACGAAAATCCTTCCCCGGCACCGGCAGGTTTGCCGGTCGGGTTCCAAGGGCGAAGCGAAACTGCTACATAGCAAAATTGAAAATTTTGCCGTGTAGCGCCGAGGCGGAGTGGACCGAGCAGGTCAACTCGCCGGCCCGACCGGAAGGGAGGGCATCTCGCTTTAGAGAAACCACGGTACGCTTGTTTTCAATCGTTTCCCGGAATTGGAGAAGCTCCGCCTTCGGCGCGAGCGGGTGAGTTGACCTCGCGGTCAACTCCACCGCTGCCGCTCACTGCCGGACTCGTCCGGCATTTGAGCTGTTTAGTGAGCAGCAGTCCATGCCTCCGGCGGTTGGGGCGCTTCGCCCCCAAACCCCAGACCGGCAGGGTGCCGGTGCCGGGTAAGGGTTGTCGGTAAACCGCATTTTTTTCTTCTCCCCTCTTGACAATATCGTCACAGTGTGTCATTATTAATAATAACAACGTTGTTATTTTTCAGGAACGGAGATTCTGTGGTCACCATCAAGGACATTGCCGAAGAGGCCGGAGTGAGCTATTCGACGGTCTCCGTCGCGCTGGGGAACCGGCAGACCAAGCTGCCGCTCGCGCCGAAAACCCGGGAGAAAGTGCTCGCCGCCGCCCGCAAACTCGGCTACCGGCGAAACGCCGTCGCCGGACAGATCCGGACCGGCCGCACCCGCTCGCTGGCCTTCGTCACCCCCAACCTCGAAGCGGAGTACGTCACGAAAATTCTGCTCGGCGTGATGGAAGGCGCCGACAAACTCGGCTATTCCGTGAAAGTCTGCCGCGTCACTCACGACTCCGCCCGGGAAAGCTATGACCGCATTCTGGAAACCCGACAGGACGCCATCGTCACCGTAGGAGAAATTCCGGACGCTGACTATCTGATCGACAACGCCCGCCCCTTCGGAATCGCGGTCGGCAACGCCGACTGCAAGGTCGCTTCCTCTTACGATGTTTCCATCTATTCCGACGACCGCCAGGGAGAAACGGAGGCCGTCGAACATCTCTGCCGGCAGGGCTGCCGCAAATTCGCATTCGTATCGGACGACAAAGCCGTCCGCCACTACGTGCTCCCCCGCCTCGCCGGATTCCGGGAGGCGCTGGCCCGGCATGCGCTGGAAACGCCGGAGGAGTGGATCGTCAACGGCCGCGACCGGATTCCCGGTTTCCTCCGGAACTGCCGGGACAGGGAAACGCGACCCGACGCCATCTGCTGTTCTTCCGATTTCGTTGCAGCACGGCTGATCCTGATGGCGCTGGAACTGGGCTTCCGGATTCCGGAAGATTTCGCGGTAATCGGCTTCGGCGATCTCGATTTCACCCGGGAGATCGCGCCGGGAATTTCATCGGTCTCCCAGAACTACAGCGAAATCGGCGCAAGGACGGCGGAGCTGCTGATCGGGCGGATCGGTTCCACACTCCCCCCGGTAACGGAATTCGTCGCCACCACCGTGATCGAACGGGAATCGACCCGGCGAAACTCAAACTGAAAGAAGATGGTCATGCCCAAACGCTTTACCGACAAACGGAACTGGTTTCACACCCATCGGCTCGGACTTTTCATTCACTGGGGAATCTACGCCTTGCACGGCATCCACGAACAGGAGCAGTGGCGCTATGGTGTTCCGGCCGAGGAGTACCGGAAGCTGATCCATCAGTTCAATCCGCAGCATTTTTCGCCGGCGCAGTGGCTCGATTTCGCCGAGGAGAACGGTTTCTCCTACCTCGTCCTCACCGCCAAGCACCACGACGGCTTCTGTCTCTGGGACACCCGCGAAACCGAGTTCAACGTGATGAACACCCCGTTCGGCCGCGACATCGTCGGGATGCTCGCCGAAGAGTGCCACCGCCGCCAGTTTCCGCTCGAACTCTACTACTCCTGCGTCGACTGGAACCACCCCGCCTACCCCAATCTCGGGCGGCATCACGAAATCGTCACCGACCCGGCCGGGCACTCGCTGCCGCGCTACCTCGAATTCCTGAAGCGCCAGGTCCGCGAGCTCTGCACCAATTACGGAACCATCCACGGCATCTGGTGGGATATGAACGTGCCGCAGCACAACGACCCTTCCATCAACGCCATGATCCGTTCGCTCCAGCCGTGCGCCGTCATCAACAACCGCGGTTACGACCCCGGCGATTACGCCACCCCGGAACGCGACTACGACCCCGAATCCGCCAACCCGGAGAAACCCGGCTTCGCCCGCCCGACCGAGGCATGCCAGAGCGTCGGCATGACCAGCTGGGGATACTGCGCCGACGAGGATTACTACACCCCCGGCTACTTCATGCGCCGGATCGACCTCAACCTCGTCCGCGACGGCAATTACCTCCTCAACATCGGACCCGACGCGGAGGGGCGCTTCCCGGAGGAACCCCGGCAGATCGTCAGCCGCATCGGAGCGTGGTTCAATCGGGTGAAGCAGGCATTTCCGCCCGACGCGGAGCCGGTCGAACTCAACGACCGGAAACTGCTGGCGATCAGAAAAGGGGAGACCATTTTTGTCCACTGTCCGTTCAATCTGGATTCGACGGCGGTTTCCCTCGATCCGCTGACCGTGACGCCGCGGCAGGTCACGCTGCTCAACACCGGCGAACCGGTCGCGTTCGACAACAAGGAAACCACCTATCGGCTCGGACAGGGGAGATTTCTGCGGCTGCGGGGGATTCCGGAAGTGGATTGTCCGGTATTCGAGATCAGATTGTGAATCCCAGCGCACCGCCGGCGAGGCGGATGCCGTGGAGTGTAAACTCTTCCGGCGCAAGCTGAATGAACGGCAGCGCGGCGGCAAAGTACGGCGCGTCGCCGCCGGTTCCGATGATGGTCGCCGCTCCGACTCCGCCGTAAGGGCGGGCGGCGGATTCCACCAGCTCGCGGACCAGCCCCACCGCGCCGCGGTCGACGCCGAACCGGATCGATTCGGCCGTGCCGTTTCCGGCCAGCTCCGGCAGTTCGTCCGAAAGCGGAATCTCCGGCAGCTGTGCGGTTCCGGAAGCGAGGGCCCGGCGCATCAACCGCCTGCCCGGCGCGATCGCACCGCCCCGGAACACCCGGTCCGCGTCGACGATCTCCAATGTGATGGCGGTTCCGCAATCGACCGCGATGGCGGGAAGCGGATGGAATTCGGCCAGGGCGATCGCATTGGCCACCCGGTCCGCACCGAGCGTCGAACAGTCGATCCGTGAAAAATCCACCCGACCGCCGCAGTCGCAGGCATCGATATAACGGATTTCCAGCCCGGCAAGGCGTTCCTTCACCCCGGGAACCACCGTTGCGGCGATCACCGGGAGCCCGGCGGGCAGCGACTCCGCCGTCAGCCGGGCGGTTTCAACGCGCGGCAGCAGTTCGAAGCGGACGCCGTCCCACAATGCGGCGCGGCTGTAGGTATTGCCGATATTGAGAACGATTACCATATCGCGTCTCACAGAAATTGCTGCAATTCCGGGCGCAGCCCGAAACTTTTCAGCAACTCTTTGATCCGTTGCGCCTGGTCGACGCGGCAGACCAGCGTCGCATCCGGCGTGGTCACGATCACCAGGTTGTCGACCCCGATCGCGGCGACCAGATGGTCCGGCTGCCCCGAAACAATCAGATTGTGCGAATCCAGCCCGGCGAAGAGGCCGGTGGCGACATTGCCGCAACTGTCGGGAGTCAGGTGATTGCGAAGCGCCGTCCAGCTGCCGATGTCGTCCCAATCGAACCGGCATTCGGCCACGGCCATGAAATCGGCCTTCTCCATCACAGCGTAGTCGATGGAAATTTTCGTCTGCCGCCCGAACAGCGCGGGAAGCTGCTCCTCGAGCGTTCCGGACCGAACCAGGCCGCAGACCTCGTCGAGCATCTTCGCCAATTCGGGGCACTGGCGGCGCATCTCGCGTTCCAGCGCACTCACCTGGAACAGGAACATGCCGCAATTCCAACGGTAGGAGCCGTCTGCGAGAAACTGTTCCGCAGTGGCCGCATCCGGCTTCTCCCGGAATCCGAGACTGCGGAAAAGCCGGGTTTCTCCGGCCGATTCCAGCTCTTCGCCGCACCGGATATAACCGTAGGCGGTGGCCGGTTCGGTCGGTTTCACTCCGATGGTGCAGATCCAGTCCGGATTTTCCGCCACGAATCCGCCGAGGTCGGAGAGCACCGAAACCAGGTCGCGCGTCCGCTCGATCAAATGGTCGGCGGGGAGCAGGCTCATCACCGCATTCTCTCCGCCGCGCGCCTTGACAATCCCGGCCGCAAGCGCGGCGCACGGAGCGGTGTCGCGGGCAACCGGTTCGCCGATCACGTTTTCCGGCGGAAGAAACGGCATCAGTTTGCGCACCCCGTCGACATAATCCCGGTTGGTGATGATCAGAATATGATCCACCGGAAGCATCGTGCGCAGCCGCTCCACGGTCAGCTCGATCATCGTGGCGTCGCCGAGAAGACGCAAAAGCTGCTTGGGGCGGCTGCTCCGGCTCTGCGGCCAGAAGCGTTCGCCCTTTCCTCCCGCCATGATGACGGCATAGGCATTGCTAGACATCGCGCGGAATCCCTCTCCCGAATAACCCTCAGCTCATCTTTTCGATGATTTTGACCAGCGGCGCGAAAAGCGCGACAACGATACCGCCGACGATGACGGCGAGGCCGACGATCATCAACGGTTCGATCATCGACGTCAGGGCGCCCACCGCGTTATCGACTTCTTCGTCGTAGGTGTCGGCGATCTTGTCGAGCATTTCCGGCAATTTACCGGTCTCCTCGCCGACCTCCACCATCGAGATCACCATTTCCGGGAAGATCTTGGTCCCCGAAAGCGGGGCGGCGATGCCTTCGCCTTCCTTCACCGCGTCATGCACCTTCTGGATGCCGTGGGCGACAACTTCATTGCCGGAAGTCTCCTTCACGATCGCAAGCGCCGAAAGCACCGGCACGCCGGACGCCATCAGCGTGCCGAGCGTACGGCCGAATCGCGAAATCGCCGTCTTGGAAATGATCGGCCCGAACAACGGCATGTTGTATTTGACCCAGTCCACGCCGAATTTCCCCACCGGAATTTTCACCGTGATCTTGTACAGAATGACGATGCCGATAATGCCGGCCAGATACCACCACCACTGCTGCACCATCGTGTTACTGACGTTGATGATGAAGACGGTGATGCCGGGCAGCGGTTCGCCTTCCAGAAGTTCCTTGAAGATTTTCGTGAAGTTCGGCACGATGAAGATCATGAGGCCGACGATCGCCGCGATCGAAATACACAGCACCACCGACGGGTAGATCATCGCCGACTTCACTTTGCCGGAAATGCGCGACGCCTTTTCCATGAAGCCGGCAAGACGGTCGAGAATGACTTCCATCGCACCGGAAGCCTCGCCCGCGCGCACCATGT
>CAYSZM010000150.1:0-8344 GCA_964435365.1 uncultured Victivallis sp.
TCATTCGAACGTGTTGCGGCGGCGGTATTCGCCCGGCGTCATGCCGGTGTATTTGCGGAAGATCCGGTAGAAGAAAAGTTCGTTCGGGTAGCCAGCTTCCGCCGCGACCTCCTTCACCGGCTCCGAGGTGCGCAGCAGCAGCATTTTCGCCCGGCTGAGCCGGCGCGTCGAGATATACTGTTTGGGCGGAATGCCGAACCGCCGCCGGAACTCCGCCGAGAACTCCGCCCGCCCCAATCCGGTCAGGGCGGCGAGTTCCGAAACAGAGAGGTCGTTTTCGAGTTTCAGGTCGATATAATCGAGCACCCGCGAAAACACGCCCGCCTCCCGCGGTTCCCGGTCGCCGCCGAACGCGGCCAGAAACGGTTCCAGCAGCCGCAGCAGAATCACTTTCGACTCGAGCGCCGCCGCGACGCCGACCTCCCCCTTCAGTTGGTTCAGCGCCCGCCGGAAAAGCCGCCGGGGATGGTCGAATTCGGTTTCCGGCAAGGCCAGCGGTCCCCGGAAGGCAGGCAGAAAACGCAATTTATCCGACATAAAGTGAAGCCAGAGATGAGTGCAGGGCGCAATCGGCTGATACCGGAATGGGCGCAGGGCGGGGACCAGACTAACCTTCCCGCATTCCACCGGGAAACTTTCCTCGGGAAACAGCAGCTGAAATTCCCCTTCGACAGGCAGATAAAGCCGCCAGTAAGGATCGCCGGAAAACTGGTGCTGCGACCAGGCGGGGATTTGCAGCCCGATGCCGCCGATGAAGAGTTCCAGGTCCAGTTCCCCCAGAAAATGCTGCCAGGGCGAGTCCGTTTTTCGGGAAAACCCTCTTCCTCCCATCGTTCATGCTCCCGTTTTATCACAAAAAGTGCAGTTCTTTTCCACTATAAATCCATTTTCGGAAAAATGCAACTGTGCTATAATAGAAAGAGAAGAAACCGCCATCGAACCAAAGGAGCGATACCCATGAAAGAACAGCTGTTCCGCAACTTCCGTGATCTGAAATTCGGACTTTTCCTGCACTGGGGGCTGTACGCCGTTCCCGGCGGACGCTGGCAGGGAAAGACGATGGACTACATCGGGGAGTGGATTCAATCGAAGTACCGGATTCCGAACACCGAATATGCGAAACTGGCCTCGCAGTTCAACCCGGTCCGCTTCGACGCCGAACGCTGGATCGGCAAGGCCGCCGCCGCCGGAATCCGCTACATCGTCTACACCGCCAAGCATCACGAGGGGTTCGCCATGTACCGGTCGGCGGCGAGTCCCTTCAACATCGCGGACGCCACCCCGTTCGGGCGCGATCCGCTGGCCGAACTCGCCGAAGCCTGCCGGAAATACGGAGTGAAACTCGGCATTTATTACTCTCATTTTCTCGACTGGCACGAAGCGGACGGCGGCGATCCCGGGCCGGATTTCCCCTTGAACTTCGACATGTCGTGGGGAAACAACTGGGACTTCTCCGATCTCAAAGCCAAGCGGTTCGAACGCTATTTTTACGGCAAGGCGCTGCCGCAGCTCACCGAATTGCTGACCAACTACGGGCCCGTCGCGGAACTCTGGTGCGACTGCCCGCTCACCATCGAGCCGAGGTTCAGCCGGGAGCTCCGCGACCACGTGCACCGGCTCCAGCCGGACTGCCTCATCAACAGCCGGATCGGCCACGATTGCGGCGATTACGGTTCGCTCGGCGACAATCAGACCTCCGGCGGATACTCACCCGTCCCGCAGGAGAGCCCGGCCACCCTCAACGACACCTGGGGATTCAAGTACGACGACCATAACTGGAAATCGCCCGACACCGTGATCGGACAACTGGCGGCGCTCGCCGAGCAGGATGTCAACTATCTGCTCAACATCGGCCCGCAACCGGACGGCGCATTCCCCGAAGCCGCCGAACGCGTCCTGGATTCCCTGGCGGAGTGGTTCGCCGAAAACGGCGACCCGATTCATGGAACTTCCGGGACGCCGTTTCCGCAGAGTCTTGATTTCGCCTTCTGCACCCGGCGGGAAACCCGGCTTTTCTTCCTGCTGAAAAATCCGGGTTCCCGCGAAGCGACGGTGAACGGAATCACAACGCCGGTGAAACGCGCCTCGGTCCCCTTCCGCCAGGAGGGGAATACTGTCCGCCTGATGCCGCCGGAGTTCACCGGGCGAACCTTCCCGTGCGTGACGCTGGAATTCGACCGGACGCCCGAAATCGACACCCGCCTGATGCCGCAGAACGGAACCCTCTCGCTCGCGCCGAAATACGGGACTCCCGCCGCCGGGAACCCGCCGGAATCCGTCGGCGCTGAAACCGTCGCCGTCTCCGGCGAACGCGCCGGCGACCAATCCGGCTGCCGGATGGCGAACGACGGTTCGCTGGCCGACTGGCACCATCCGGGCGACCGGATCGAGTGGAATTGCAGTTTTCCGGAAGGCGGCACGTACCTGGTCCGGCTGACCACCCGGAACCGTCACCACTCTTCCCCGTGGAAAGGAGCCCGCGAGGTGGAACTTCGCTGGCGCGGCGTTCCGGTTCTGCGAGCCCGGCTCGCCGCCGACCGGACGCTCCCCGGCGACTACTACCCGGCGGCCGAGAGCAATCTCGGCGAAATTGCCATCTCTCCGGGCGAATCCGGAATCCTGTCGCTGCATACAACAGAGGCGGAAGCCCCGGCCGCCGAGATGACGCTGGTCTCTCTCAATCTGAAAAAACACGACTCCCTCTCCGCGAAATGACGCGACGGATGCCGGACAAAAAGCAGGAATTGCCCGGCATCCGCCTTGCAAAACAGCCGCTCCGGCGGTATTGTAGAGCGGTTTGAAAAACGGCTGAACTTTTTCCGGATCGGAGCATTCCGCCCATGAGCGACATCGTCACCAATCTTCCCGGGTACCTCACCATCATCGCCGTCCTGATTCTGGCCGGCGCCTGTTCCAGTAAAATTTCCAGCCGGCTCAATGTGCCGGTACTGCTGGTCTTCCTCGGCGTCGGCATGCTGGCGGGGACCGATTTCCTCGGCATCGTCGCCTTCGACAACGCGGTCGCCGCCAACGTCATCGGCAGCATCGCGATGGCGTTCATCCTCTTCTCCGGCGGCTACGACACCTCATGGAAGTCGGTCAAAAGCGTCATCGGCTACGGCAGCGTGCTCTCCAGCCTCGGCGTGCTCTTGACCGCGCTGTTTGTCGGGCTCTTCACCTTCGCGCTCTTCGCCGTCGGATTCCGCTACTTTCCCCAGCACCTCGGATTCAGCGAAAAACCGCGGTTCGAATGGTATCTGCTGCTCGGCGCGATCGTCTCCTCGACCGACGCCGCCGCCGTCTTCTCGATTCTGCGCAGCCGCAGCGTCAGCCTGCGCGGCAAACTCCGGCCCCTGCTCGAATACGAGTCGGGGAGCAACGACCCGATGGCTGCGTTCCTCACCATCTTCATGGTGGGAATGATCCTGACGCCGGGGGAGAGCTACTGGATGATCCTCCCGGCGTTCCTGATCAAAATGACGCTCGGAATTTTCTACGGCTTCCTCATCGCCAAACTCACCGTCTGGATCTTCAACATGATCGACTTCGAATACGACGGCCTTTACTACGTGCTCGGCATCGGCGCGGTGCTGCTCACCTTCGGCGCGAGCGAATTCAGCCACGGCAACGGCTTCATGTCGGTCTACGTCTGCGGCATGGTGATGGGCAACAGCAAGTTCATCTACCAGCACGGAGTCGGGCGCTTCCACGACGGCGTCGGCTGGCTGATGCAGGTGATGCTGTTCGGCATGCTCGGGCTGCTCTGCTACCCGAAGCAGCTGCCGAACGTACTGATTCCGGGGCTCGCCATCGCGCTCTTCCTGATGCTGGCGGCGCGGCCGCTGGCGGTGTTCCTCTGCATGATCGGCAGCAAATTCACCATGAAGGAACGCCTTTTCGTCTCCTGGGTCGGCCTGCGCGGCGGCGCGCCCATCATGCTCGCCACCTTCGCACTGATGGCGAGCCTGCCGGATGCGTGGAAGATGTTCAACATCGTTTTCTTCATCGTTCTCGCCTCGGTCCTGCTCCAGGGCAAGACGCTGATGCCGCTGGCCCGGCTGCTCAAGCTCGACAAACCGCTCAAGGCGTCGCCGCGGGTTCCGCTCGAATTCGAGAACACCGGCACGCTGAACGGCGACATGCGCGAATTTGAAGTCCAGCCGTGCGCGCCCTACATCGGCAAAAAGCTCGCCGAAATCGGACTGCCCAAAGGAGCGCTGGTGCTGCTGATCCGGCGCGGCCGGGAATTCGTGGTTCCGCACGGCAGCACCGTGATCGAAGCGCACGACGGGCTGATGATCCTCGCCGACCCCAAGACGCTCGAAGCGGCCGAACCGGTGCTCAACTGCGAACAGGCCGGAGAACCGGCATAACACGGTTTCGGCTCAGACGACTTCGATTTCGCGGGCGTCCCCGCGGAAACCGCCGCCGGTAATGTACTGGGGGATGCCGCAGGGGAGCGCGCTTTCGAAATTGAAATGAAGATGACCGGCCAAAATTGCAAAAACCGCCGTCTGCCGTTCCAGATAATGGATGAATTCCATCGTCTCCCCGTCCGGCCGCTGCTGGCGGCGACGCTGTTCGTCGTAGCAGACGAGTTTCTCCTCCGGGCTGCCGGCCAGATAGGCGCATCCGGTCCTGCGGTGCTCCATCATCTCCCGGTACAGCTCGTCGGTGTGGATCGGATTGTGGAGCAGCAGCAGGATCGGCAGATTGCGTTCGACTTCGCGTTTGAAGAGGTCCAATTCCTTCCGGCGGAAGAGATAGTAAGAGTTGTCGATGGCGACCAGATTGATTCCGCCGATCCGGCGCGAGGCGAAACGGAGGTCGTTCGGGAAAACCGGGGCCACCAGCGGCAGGCTGTCCAGCTTGTAGGCTTCGTCTTCCCACGCTTCGCCGACGTATTTGCTGAATTCGTGGTTGCCGACGGCGAAAAAACAGGTCTCGGCGGAAAGCGTTTGCCGGGCGAGTTCCAGGTTCGGATACGATACGAAATCGATCAGGTCGCCGGTGTGGAGCATGAGGTCGCAGTTGTCGCGGGAGTAGTCGAGCATCGCGGCGAATTCGCGCCGGGGGCGGTCGGGATCGGCCGCATCGAAAGCGATCGCGCGTTCCCGGGCGAGGACGCGTTTCCGTTCGTCGTCGCGTTCATCGGCCAGTGCGATATGGGAGTCCGTGACATGGAGAAACCGCAGCGGTTTCTCCAATCCGATTTCAAGACGGGTATGTACTGGATTCATCGATTTTCTTTCACCTTTGGTTTCACCGGTCGGGCAATTGATTTTCTTACTATAATATTTCCATCAATGTTTCGCAAGAGGAAACAAACGTATTTTCAAAACAAATATCTGTGGAAACGATACGATTCCCTCAACCCGTAATATCCGACTCTTTCCGGAAAATGCATCTTGACAAAGAGTCGTCGACGGCTTATCTTATCATCTGATACAGTCAGATGGGAGACGCCGCAATGACTTCGGACAAAAGCAGAAAGATCGACAAGAACCTGGAGATCCGCAACCGTCTTCTCCACCGCATCGAAAGCGGCGAGTGGAAGACCGGCGACAAGCTTCCGGGCGCACGCCAGCTCGCCAAGGAGGTGGGCTGCTGCTTCACCCATCTGCAGACCGTGATCGAGAGCCTGGTGCAGCAGGGAATTCTGCTCAGCGTTCCCCGCAGCGGCACTTATGTGCGGGAGAATTGGGAGAAGCGGCTGATCCAGAAGTCGTTCCGTCCCTACGGCGATCTCCGGGTTTTCCCGACCGACGACCTGAAACCCTTGTTCTCGGCCATCCCCGCGCTCTGGCTCACCGCGCGCTCGGAACGGGCGGTCTTCGAGCTTCAGGTGTCACACTACCTGCTCGGGCACCACTCGGAATACATGGATCTCATGCCGATTTTCAACCGGCTCTACAAAGACCCCTCGCTTTTTTTCACGCCGCTTCTCGAAGCGTTCCGGATCAACGGGAAGCTCTGCGGAATTCCGCTGCTCTTCTCCCCCCGAATCATCGTCTGCAACCGCCGCATGTTCGAAGAGAGCGGCGTCCCCCTGCCCCGGCGCGGCTGGAGCTGGGAGGAGTTCATGGAGTGCGTCCGCCGCCTGCGCTGCAAGCTGCCCGGCGAAAAGACGTTTTTCTTCGAATCCTCGCTGTACATCTTTTTCTCGGTGGCGGCCCGCTTCGGGGGGAAGATCCTCGACCCCGACGCGCCGGGAACGGTGAGCCTCGACTCCCCGGAGATGATGCGCGCCCTCGGGTGCTTCCTCGAACTGCGCGACCTGCTCGGCCCCGCCCGGAACCGGGTGCGGAATTACGAGACCGCGATGTGGATGACCACCCGGCAGGAGCTGCACCGCCAGATTCCGCAATCGGTCCGCCAGGAGCTGGTCGGCCTGGAGCTGCCGCTCCCGGAGAACGGGCTCGACGTCAACGTCCCCGGCGTGGAACTGCTCTGCATCCGGAGCGAGTGCGCCGACCTGGAGCTGGCGGAACAGCTGATCGCCGCCGTGCTCTCGGAGGAGTGCCAGAATCATATCGGAACGCTCAAAAGCGGCATTCCGTTCCGGAACAGCTCCGCGGCGGCCAGCCTCGATCCGAAAATCTCCACCGACGCGCTCTTCCTGCAGGAGATGTGCAAGCCCCCGGCGCTCTACAGCTCAGTTTCGGCGGATATCTACAACATCGTTTCGCGGTCGATTTCGCTCATCAACCAGCAGCCCCGCGCCGAAGCGATGACGATGATGCACGATCTTGCCTCGACCGTCCGCTTCCTTCTCCGCATCGCGGAGTAAAAAACCGGGCCGCGGTCGCCCGCGGCCCGAACGCCTCCTCAAAAACGGAGCCATATTTTCACGCACCGGCACTGCTTTTCCACTTGCAGAAGCTCTTTCGGAGGATTATATTATTAGCTTGCTAACAATATAAGACGGAAATTCCATGGAAGATACCATACATTACCAGCTGCTGGCGTCACATACGCTGTTCCGGAAAATATTTTTGAAACGGATCAAAGCGATCTATCCCGACCTGCTGCCCGGACAGCCCAAAGTGATCGATTTTCTGATTCATTGCGGCTCCGCCTGCCAGCGGGAGATCGCCGAAGCCTGCCTGCTGGAACCGCCGACCCTGATACCGATTCTGGAGAAAATGGAGAAGGCGGGACTGATCAGACGGGAGAAACGGCCGGACAACCGCAAAAACAGCATCGTCACACTGAGCGAAAAAGGGACGGAGATCGGAGAGACCGCCAGCCGCCTGTTTGCCGAACTGGAAAATGAATTCTGCGGCGAGTTGAGCGAGGAGGAGCGCAAAGTCTTCTCCGCCGCGCTGAAAAAATTCTGCGATTACGGGAAGGAGGTGCTCCGATGAAATGCCGGTACAGCAAACGGAAACGGCTGGTCTGCTTCCTGGTCGGCCTGGCCCTCAGCGGAATCGGGGTCGCCTACAGCACCTCGCCCGGACTCGGCACCAGCCCGATTTCAAGCATGCCGTATGTCATGACCTTTGTCGTGCCGTTGAGTTTCGGAGTCTGGACGGTCATCATCAACGCTTTTTTCGTGCTGATGCAGATCGCCATCCTGAAGAAGAAGTTTCAATGGTTTCAGCTCTCCCAGATCCTCGCCGCCTGCATCCTGGGATTCTTCATCGACATCGGGATGTGGCTGGCGCAGCTGTATGTTCCGGAACATTACTTCCTGCGGATTCTGGAGCAGCTCGCCGGCAGCGCGATCATCGCCGTCGGCATCGCCTGTGAGCTGGTGGCGGACGTAACCTACATGCCCGGAGAAGGATTGGTGAAAGCCATCTCACAACACTGGGAACTGAACTTCGGCAAAGTGAAAATGGGATTCGACCTGTCGCTGGTCGCCCTCGCCGTCCTCGCCTCGCTGTGCTGGCAGGGGGAGATCAAAGGACTGCGGGAAGGCACGATCCTCGCCGCGTTCGCGGTGGGATTCATCATCAAACAGATTCACGCCCCCTTCCGAAATGTGAAAAAATTGCTGATCAAAGCATGACTTCCATGCGGGAAGCCCGCCGGAGCGGTGATCCGCCCCGGGCTGCCGCATCCTGATGCCCGTCAGGAGCCGACGGATGAACAACGGATCGGATTCGACAAGAAAAAAAGCGCCGATGACCGGACTTCCGATCATCGGCGCAATTCATTGACAAAGAAATGGTACCGGAGATGGGTGTTCATTTATGCTGAAATATCCGATTTTTTTGCCGTTTTTTGCCGTTTTCCGGTTGATTTCCCCATTTCCCCCGCTATTTTAGTCGTAACCGACATTTGCGATTTCAAGAGAATAACATGGCAAAAAAGAGCATCAAACTGGCGCATGGTACTA
>CAYSZM010000151.1:0-8275 GCA_964435365.1 uncultured Victivallis sp.
GGGAAGGAGAACTTTTTTTCGCGTGAAAAAAAGTTTCCCTCCTCTTCCCCCGAACCCCCATCACCTCTTTTCAAAAAAAGCGGAATAAGCGGGCATTTCCGAGCGGCAGCGGATCTTGGTCATTCATTGGCGGAACGACGATTCGGAGGAGGCGGAGGGAACAGCGCTTTTATTTCCCTGCGGTACAGAAGATAGAGGAATCCGGTATAGAAGATTGTCATAAGTACGCTTCGCCATCCAATTCCGCCGGCAATAGGCATTCCAAGCTTTCCCAGGAGAAGCAGCAGCAAGATCAGCAGGAAATTGCCAAGGCAGAACCAGAAATAGCAGATCAGGCATTTCCGCCAGAAGTCCATTCGAACAAGAAGTCCGATCCCGCCGAAGATGCACAGGATACCCCCCCAGGGGACCCACACGGAATGCCCGGTCATCATGTCGAGGACGCAGATCAACAGACCGAGCAGGCTGTCGAGAATCAGGAACCAGCCGATCAGGTTCAGCACCGCCGCCCATTTTGCTTCCGGCTTCATCCGGTCACCTCCGCTCTGAATCGGTGGGCTCATCCTGCGCCGGGGCAAAAGTCCGGCACTGCGCTTTCACCTTCGGGTGATGAAGAACGAAGAGGCATCCGGCATAGAAAACCGTCAGAACCAGCACTCCCCAGAACAGGATGGTGCGAACCGGAGGCGAGATTGCCGGAGTGGCGACACGCGACCAGAGCAGCAAAATCAACAGAACAGCGGAAAACTCCAGCCAGAGAAAGAAGAGAAGAAGTTTGCGCCGACTCTCGCTGCGATACAGCACTCCCCGCGCCGCAAAAATAATCAGGAGATCGCCGAGGTTGATCCTCAGGCAGTTGCAGAAAAACGAACCGACGATTCCCCCGGCCAGACTGAGCCCGCTGACGATAATCAGGGCCCAACCGACAACCGTCAACGCTTTCTCCCATTTCATTTCCGGATTCATGGCAACCTCCATTTTCTCAAATTATGATATCATAAGATGTTGCATTTTTCAAACGGAGATGAAGAAAACCTTGAAAAAGCGGAAATCCAGTGATAGCTTATTACAAACCGGAAGGGAGGGAGCAAAATGAATGTGACGTTCAGTCAGGTTGCCAAGCCCGGAGAAATCAGACAATCGCTCTGGGAGTACTACAGCTACTATTGCGGACTGTCCCCGGCAAAAACGATCTTCGAACTGCTGCTGTACTTCGGCGCCGCCGCGGCGGGACTGCTCTTCGGCTGGGGGCTGATGGTCCTGGTCGGCCTGCTCGGGCTGATTTATGCGCTGGCGCGCACCCTGGGTTTCTTCGCCTATTGGGTCCGGATGAAGCGTTTTCTCGCCATTGAAAAAGCGTTCGAGATTCCGGCGGAGTACCGTCTCACTGACGACTATTTCGAATTGGAGCGCGGCAACAACAAAATCCGCCGCGACTATCACCAGATTTCCAGCTTCTTCGTCAAGAACGGCACGGTGACGCTGATGACGGCGAAACTGCTCGTCGGCGTTTTTTCGCGGAAGGATTTCCCCGACCAGTTCGACGAATTCATCGAGAACCTGAAACGGTGCGGAGCCGTCGACAAGACGCCCCGCGGCCTCCGCCGCTGGCTTTTCCCGACGATTCTGGCGGTGATCGCCGCATTGCTCTACGGCTCCATCCTGCTCCGGGCCTTCACGGAGTGCGCCTGCAATTGAGCCAGGAGACGATCCAGCTGAACACCATGGTCCTGCCCGGAGAGATGGGGCAGTTGCGGCACGGCCTTTCCGGGTACGGCTGGGTCCGTTCCCGGCGGCAGGAGCGCTATTATCTCTTCTGCAGCAGGCGGGGGGAATTCCGCGGCGAAACGGTCCGGCTCGCGCTGCTGTTCGCCTTCGCCGCTCTCCTCCTGCTGCCCGGCTTGCGGCAGGGGCGAATTTCAGAAATTCCGCTGATCCTCAACATCATGCTCTGGATCGGCGGAACCGTCTATTGGCTGAAATACAGGCAAATGATCGTCAGCCAGCCGAAATCCCCGATCGCCATTCTCGACTGCCGGAGGCGAACGCTTACCGTGCGGAATCCGCACCGGCTGCCTTTCGTCCAGATTCCGGGGCAGTCGTGGACCGTCGCTTTCGAGGAAATCGGCCAGATCCGGCTCGACTCCGCCTACCGGATTCGCAACGGGAACGAAATCACCCTGAATCCGTTCGGCCAATACCCTTCCTGGAAGTCGCTCTCCATCTGCGCGGCGGACGGAAAGAAAGCTCCGCGGCTCCTCTTCGTCGGGATGCGGATTCCCTCGCGGATCTCCAGTGTGTTGTCGGAGCAGCTCGCCGTTCCGATCAAACGGAAATACGACTTTTCCCGATAACCCGCGTCATGTGGTGACCCGCCGACGGGGATTCCCCTTTCAATACCGCCCCAATTCGCTGCCCACATCCAGGAAATAGCGGTAGGTTTCGTACTCCGTCGATTCCGGGATGGAGTGGTCCGAGTGGAAGATGAAGCCGAAATTCTGTTTGACAAACGGAATTTTGCTTTCCAGCTCGCGGCGGATGCCGTCGCGGTCATTGCTGCCCACCGGGCGGATATCCAACCCGCCCATCAGGGAAATCCGGTCGCCGAAATTGCGGTGAATCCGGAGCAGGTCCATCCCGGCCTTGACCTCCATCGCCTCCAGGCAATCGATCCCGGCCTCGACCATGCCGGGCAGCAGGGCCTCGACAAACCCGCAGGAGTGCATCACCACCGGAAGCCCGAGGCCGTGGGCGAAGTCGATCAGCTTCCGGTGATACGGCTGAATCAGCTCGCGGTACATCTCCGGGCTCATGAACGAATGCTCCTTGAACCCCATGTCCTCGTAAAACCAGATTCCGTCCGGCCGCCCCTCCTCGGCGAAGAGAATCTCCATCAGCTGAATGTTGAGGTCGGCATAGAGTTCGGCCATTGCGGTGATCCATTCCGGGTCGAGCGCCATCCCCACCAGCAGGTTTTCATGCCCGCAAATCGGGTGGATGCACTCGAATACCGGGACGCCCGACCAGCAGAAGAACCGATTGCGGGCGGCGCACGCCGCTTTCCGCTCCCGATATCCCTGAAAATTGATCCGCTTCCGGTCGGGAGTCAAAAAGGGGCGGGCCAGCGTCTCCCAGTCGTCGCGGTTGACGATCGCGAACCCGACATGCTCCGGCGTGCTGGCGTGTTTCTTGTGGACGCGCAGCCGGGCATGATTCCCGTTGAGGACGAGCCGGGTGTCCTCGTCTTCCTCCAGAATTTGTTCCTTCGCCTCCGGGTGGATCATGTAATTGAAGGCCCAGAAGGATTCCAAATCCAGGTCGAAATGGTCGCAGGGAGACTCTCCCTCCTTGATTTTCCCCTCCGCCGCCCACCGGGACAGCGTCTGCCCCCAGAACTCCTCCGCGACGCCGATCCGGTCGACGCTCTGCCGTTTCAACTGCCGTGAAATCCGCTCGATTCCAGTCATGACGCTCCCTCCTGGTCAAACATATTTTTTCTGGCGATTCCATGTGCCGTCACTTGTATATCATACATGCCCGGGCTATATTTCATATGTTTAAAACCGATCATATCATGTCAACAACCGCGATAATGATAGGAAAAATCGATATTGAACCAGGATCACTACACCACGGCGATCGAAGGCGGCAACATCGCCAACTGCGCCCCCGACTGGGAGTGGCGGAACCGTCCCGGCAACAGCAATATCATCAACCTCTGGTTCATCTACAAGGGGCAGGGATTGCTGACTACCAACGGGGAGACCTGCAAACTTTCGCGCGGGGACTGCTTTCTGCTCCGCCATTCGCAAAGCCAGTACGGCAGGCACGATCCCGCCGACTGCCTGGTCGTGCCGTACATTCTCTTCGTCCTGCAGGACGATGACGGCGGGGACCTCGACATCAACGAGATTTTCCCGGAAGTTCACTATCAGGTGGAAGACGCCAACCTGATGTACAGCATCATGAAGCGTTGCCTGGACTATTACGGCCGCGGGAAACTGCGGGAGGCGAACCACTGGCTGAAAACCGCGCTGCTGGAGCTGCGCGTCTCCGACATGAGCCGTTATTCGGGGCTGCAGATGGAGCAGTTCCGCAAGATCGACGAGATCTGCCGACGCATTTCCGCCCGTCCCGGCGAAGAGTGGAGTACCGCCGGACTCGCCCGGGAGTGCTGCTACTCGGCCGATCACTTCATCCGGGTATTCCGGCAGTACAGCGGGACCACGCCGCGCGATTACGTCATCAACGCCAGGATTCAGGAGGCGGAAAACCTGCTGCTCTTCTCCGAACACTCGATCACCCGGATCGCCGACATCCTCGGTTACCCCGACGAATTCTGCTTCAGCCGCCAGTTCAAAGCCCGCCGCGGCTTCTCTCCGTCACAGTTCCGGGCGGTCAAACGCAAACGCTGAAGAATGCCTCTCCCCTTACCCGGCCCTCTGCCGGTTGGCAGGGAAGGCACCCGTCTGCATCAAGGTTTTTCTTCGAAACGCAATTTGAAAAGGCGCGCTCCATTGTTTGACACACGCACGACGGCGGATTCATCCTTGACCGGATAGGTTTTTCCGGTATCATCGATTGCGGGCCACGGGAATTCGAAGATCTGCACATCATCGGCGGAGTCAATCCGGGCTGCCGCCCTGGAGTACCAGACGAGTTTTTCACTCCAGCAGGAAACTCCGTTGCGGCGAATTTGCGGAATCCCCGCGGCTTTGTGCTCGGACATATTGATCAGGAGTTCCGGCGATCCGTCCGGCAGAATCAGTCGGAACAGACCTTTGCCATACGATTCATAAATCAGCGCTCCTTCCGCCGTGGTTTGTGTCATGTATACGCTTTCGAGGGGAAGTTTGCTCAGTCTGCCGGTTTCGGCATCCAGCAGATAAACCGGATGGCGACCGGGTTGATCGGCGAAAGAAAGATAGACGCCCACGAGAAGCGAATGGAGCGATTCCACCGGGCGCAGAGATGTGACTTGATATCGTTCGAGCTTTTCCAGTTCATTTTGGGAATATTCGCGGCGGTTTGACAGTTCGACCCGGCGGTTCTTCCCGCGAAGGTCGCACGAAAAAAGTTCCATTTCTCCGGCGGAATAAATCCGGCCGCCAAGAATTGCCAGACCCTCGATACGGAAATACGGCAAATCGGGAATCTCCCAGAAAGAATTATCCTTCAGGTCAAAAACCGTGATCGTCGCTCCTCCGATCACTCCGTTGATCGCGTTGAGTCTGGTCAGCAGCAGGTAACGGCCGTTCGTCGTCATCCCTTCGATATTGTTGGATCGCTGATCCGGCAGCGGCAATCTGCGGCTGGCACCGGTTTTCAAGTCGACTTGATAGAGTTCGCCATGCGTCTGAAAGAGATAGAGGTTTTCACCATCGGAACAGCTGGCCGAAATCGAACACCGGCCATTTTTTGAAGAGGGGATTTTCCAAGATTCAAACGTCAGCGGACTTTCCTTCGGCGGACTTTTCTTCGGCGGGGTTTTCTCCCGGGCGGCGGGAACGGATGAAACAGGGGTAGATGCAGCACTGGTGTGTTTCGGCTCGGAATAATATTGAACGAACGATCCAAACCATAACCGGCTGTTGACAGTGTGGTGCCGATCGGGATGAAGTACGGCGCTCTGTTCATCGCGCCACCGGCGGACATCCTTTCGGAGCGCATCGGTATCTCCGAACTCCTGAAATTGACGATAAAGCCCCAACAGCCGCCCCAGGCCTTGAAAATCATAATCCGGATCGGCAAGCAGAATCTCAATGATTTCGGGATGATATTTCAACAATTTGTTCCCGTTGTCGGAAAGATACGATAATGTGTAACGCGCTTCGAGCTGACGCATATTGATCCGCAATTCTACCGGCAGCGTCTGCCGGTAACGCAAATAAGCCGCCATTTCGCCGAAACGGTCTCGGGGAAACGATTCCGGATCGTCGGCATAAAAGGTTTGATTGTTGCTGACTACGTTGCGGCGCAGCTCTTCAAACGCGTTTTCCTCGGATTCCGATTGCGGTTTTCTGAGCGGAACAAAATTTGTTCGCAGAGCATCGGTATATTGTTCACGAAAACGCCGCAGCAGATCTCGTCCTTCGCGTTGAATCGCCGGATTGGGGGTGCCTAAACAGGATTCCAATACCCGGGGGAATTTGTATAAATGAAGAAAGATGCGGGAATCTCCGGATTCCTGTTTCTGCCGTTCGGCCATTTCCAGCAGATAGAAGCATTCCACGCGGAAGCGTTTTTCCGCCGGGGCAATCCGCCCCGCCAGCATTTCGACGGACGCAACCAACAGTTTTTCCCGATACGGATCATGATCCGGATTCAATACGACCGCGGCGGAAAGCAAACGCGCCTGACGGGCATAATCGAGATTCCGTTTTTGAAGAAAATCCGCCTCGCGTGCCAGATTTTCGCTTTCCCGGATTGGATCGGGGTCAGGAAATATCAGCTTCTCCGGCACAATATCCGTGTTTTTCCAGTCGGCATGCAGAATATCGTCAATCCGCTTTTCCGCAAGCAAAACGCCGGCGCTGTCGGTGTAACGAAATACGGCGGATATCACTTCCGAATTCTCCCCCTGTTGAAACTCGATGCGAAGCTGAATGTTCGCCGGTCCCGCCGTGAATGAAAGTTCGGAAAGATAACGTTCTTTCAATACTTCGTACAGTCCTTCCCTTTCCAGCAGGATCAATTTGCCGTTGCGAGTGAGGGCATTTTCGATTTCCGGCATAAGGGACTGGATTTTCCGCCGCTGGTCAGGAGAGATCCCGACAAAGCGTGCCGCGGCGATGGAAAATGAGTGTTTTCCGGAGCCGGAAGAAAGTTCCGCCGCCATATGAAGCTGAACCCGCACTGCTTCCGCGGCGGATTTCGGATCGTTCGGAAGATCGACCGATGCAAGCCTGATTCCGCGTTTTCCGTTGAATACAATCAGGCGGGGCGAAACATCCGTCGAGTCGCGGCAGATGACGGCGAATAAATCCGCATGGGGATAGCGTTTTGTCAAGGTCCGCTGAGTCAATGCGGAATCGGCGAAGCGCAGTTCGCGTGTGGAAATTTGGATCTCGTCGCGTTCCACAAAAACGAAGCGGGTGTCTTCCGCCAACTTTTCCATCACCAAAACCGCGATCCGGTCGTCTCCGGTAATGATGGTTCTCAGCGGAGGCGACGTACGGCGGACCTCTTCGGCGAAAAGCAATTGCGCCGTGCTGAAAAACATCAGCACGGCAAACAAGATAAGCCGGTACAAAATTCTTTGCAATTGGCTTCCCTGTCCTCTCATGATTGAACTGATTTCCCCAAGCGATGGGATATCAGTTTTTTTCAGCTCCCTGAACGGGCTTCTCACGGCGGAAGCCTTCGAGCAGAACCTGCTTGCGGGGGTTGTCCTTCGACGGCGTCAGCTTGCCGGGAGTCGTGCTTTCGTGCTCGACGCTCCAGCCGTTCCACTCCCGGAAGGCGTGGTAGGTCCAGTCCCAGCCGTACTCTTCGAAAACGTCGATGCAGTCCTTCAGATACTTCTCCGCACCCGGCGCCCAGGCGATCGCCGAGAACTCTCCGACGTAAATCCGGGCGTTGTGTTTGAGCTGGAAATCCCTCACCGGCTGGAGATGTTTCTTGATCATCTCCTTGTCCCACTTCTCGTTGCCGATCATCCCCGGGTAGGTGATGAACTGCGTCTTCCCCTGCTCGCCGAAGGTGTTGTGGACGAACTGGTGGGTGAACTGCCCCGGCGCATACATGTGCACCTGATAGATCACGTTGTCCATGGCCAGCGGCGAAAGGTAGGCGTAGGCCGGGGCCGAATCCCACTGGTTCGACTCGATCATGATCGGCGTGTCGGGGTCGATCTTGCGAACCTCCTCCGCCGCCATCCGCTGGAGATTCCAGTAGTCGTAGGGCGCGGGGCGGTTCTGCACCGGCTCGTTGATCAGGTCGTAAGCCCACACCGAGGGGTTCCCCTTGAACCGGGCGGCGATCTTCTTCCAGGCATCGACAAAATGATCGGCGTACTGCTTCTCGTAGAACATGGCCATGTCACGGGTTTCGTCGCGGCCCCCCGGAGGCGAATGCAGGTCGACGACGAATCTGATTCCGTACTGCTGCGCCTTCTTGAAGACCTCTTCGAGATGATCGAGCTTGCCGTCCAGCCACTTGTCGTATTCCGCGAGGTCGCGCTCGGTCCCGGATTTCCCCCAGTTGCGGGTGATCTGGGCGCGCACCAGTTTGACGTTCCAGTCATGCAGCGTCTTGAGGTCGTCGTCGGTGAAGG
>CAYSZM010000152.1:0-8129 GCA_964435365.1 uncultured Victivallis sp.
TGCCGTTCCGCGAACAGCCGGAGCGGGTCGAAGCCGGAAAGAGCTACCTCGTCCGCATCTACGTCGACGAGAAGACCGGGCGCATCGCCGCCACCCGCCGCCTCGGCCGGTTCTGCAAAGGCAGCGCCAAAGAGCTGAAAGCCGGCCAGGAGGTCCGCTTCCTCGTCTGGGAAAAGGTCCGGCTCGGCTGGCGGGTCATCATTGAGAACCAATACCAGGGCATCGTCTACGACAACGAACTCTGCCGCACGGTGAGGCCGGGCGACCGCTTCACCGGGTTTATCCACGCGGTCCGCGAGGATGAGAACCGGGCCGACGTCCGCTTCCGCGCCGACGGCATCGAGGGCGTCACGGCGGGCAAGCCGGTGATTCTCGAGGCGCTCGAAGACGCGGGCGGCTTCCTGCCGCTCAACGGAAAAAGCAGCGTCGAAGAGATTCAGTCCACGTTCAGTTTCAGCAAACGCACGTTCAAACAGCTCATCGGCATGTTGTACAAGGAGCGGAAGATCGTCGTCACCGACGACGGCATCCGGCTCGCCGGTGAAGCAAACGCCACGGAGGAGCGTCCATGAAAATTTCCGCAATGATCCTGACTCTCGCAGTCGCCTTCGCCGCCTTCGCCGCAACGGCGGCAGAACCGCAGCCGGGGCCGAAACTCGAAGAGAAGATGCTGGCGTGGTCGCTGCTCGAAGCCGAGGGCGTCCCGCAGATGATGGAGCAGACGCTCCAGTCCACGCTCGCCACCCAGATGAAGGAGTCGCCCGAGCTGGCGCCGTTCCGCAAGGCGTTCGAATCGTACCTGCGCGACACCATCTCCTACGAGGCGCAGAAAGAGGACCTGGCCAGAATCTACCTCGCGGTGTACACGCCGGACGACATCCGCGAACTGATCCGCTTCTACCAGACCCCGATCGGCCGCAAGAAGGCCGCCGCCGCCTCGAAGATCGCCGTCGCCGCCGCCGAAATGACGCAGAAGAAGATGCGCGACAACATGCCGCAGTTCATGCTGCAGATGCAGCAGGGAATCGAGAATATGCAGGAGGCCCCCGCCTCCCGCCCCGTCCCCGCCGGTCCCGTCATTCCAGCAAAGGAGAAAAGGTAATATGTTCAAACTCGTCGTCATCATCCGGGTCAAAGCCGACAAGGCCGCCGAATTCGAAGAGATGGTCAAACCGCTGATCGAGAACTCCCGCAAGGAGAAGGGCTGCATCAGCTACGACCTCCTCCCCGACGTCCTCCACCACAACTGCTACCTCGTCCTCGAGACCTGGGAAAGCGACAAGGCGCTCGAGTCCCACAAACTGACCCGCCACTATCTCGATTTCGCCGAGAGCCTCAACGAATACACCAGCGAACCGCCGACCCTGCACCGGGTCGAGCCGGACAAAATTAGCCTTTTCTAACAAACAGCGCTTGAAAAAATTCCATCCCGCATTTATATTGATGCGTGGATGGAATTTTTTATTTGTACGGAGAATTAGCTATGACTAATAATTTAAAACACGCATCGTCTCTCCGGTTCTGTCCGGGGGCTTACGGGCTGATCCGGCACCTGATGCTGAAACTGGCGCCGGTGCTGCTCGGCGTCAAACCGGCCGGACTGCTGCGGCTGACCAGCTGCCGCCTTCCGGCGATGGAGAAGCGGCACGAGCTCTTCTGCCTCCACCAGCCCGAAATTCTGGCGGCGCTCGAGCTCGACTGCCGGATTCTCAAACGGAACAGCGAAAACCTGGTGGTGCTCTTCTTCCGGCCGGAGACGCTGGCCCGCACGCTCGCCGGGCCGGACAGCGCCGCCTTCCTCGCCGGTCTCGGCTACCGCCGCGGCGAAGAGCTGGCCGAACTGGAGAAACGCTGCCGCGAAAACCGGGAGTTCCCCCACGAGATCGGCGTCTTCCTCGGCTATCCGCTCAAAGACGTGCGCGGCTACATCGAAGACCCGGCCGGATGCCTCGCCCTCCCCCGCGGCCTCTGGCGCGTGGCGGGCGACCCCGCCGAATCGCAGGAGATCATGGACCGCTTCCGCCACGCCGAAGCCATGGTCAGGAAACTGCTCGGCCGCGGCGCGCCGCTGGAAACGGTTCTGCAGAAAATTCACAACCTTCCCCCGGCCGCATGAACCGGGGGAATTCAAACCGAAAGGAATCATTCATGAGCAAGTCGATCAAAGTCATTTACGGTTCGAGCACCGGGAACACCCAACGCGCCGCCGAAGCGGTCGCCGCCGGACTCGGCGGTTCCGCCGTCAATATCACCGACGCCAAAGCGGACGACTTCAGCGCCGACCTGCTGATCCTCGGCACCTCCACCTGGGGGTACGGGGAGATGCAGGACGACTGGCAGAACGGCATGGCGAAACTCGACGCCGCCGACCTCGCCGGACGCAAAGTGGCCCTCTTCGGCCTCGGCGACGCTTCCGGCTTCGCCGACACCTACCTCAACGCGATGGGCGAACTCGCCGACAAAGTCAAGGCGTCCGGCGGCGAAATCGTCGGCCGCTGGAGCAGCGCCGGGTACCCGCACTCAGGCTCCACCGCCGAGGAGGGCGACTCCTTCGTCGGCCTCGCCCTCGACGACGACAACGAACCCGCCGAAACGCCCGGCCGGATCGAACGCTGGTGTCTCCAGCTCAAATCCGAAGCCGGACTCTAGCTCGGGATTGTTACAGTCCGGGGTGTCCGGCGAGGAAGGCTTTCAAGTTCTTCTCCACCGTCGCGATGAGCCGCTTGCGCGCGGCATATGTGGCCCAGGCGATATGCGGCGTGATGACGCAGTTCGCCGCGCAAAGCAGCGGATTGTCCGCGGCGGGCGGCTCGCAGGAGAGCACGTCGAGCCCCGCCCCGGCCAGACGCTTTCCGTTCAGCGCCTCGGCCAGCGCGGCCTCGTTCACCAGGCCGCCCCGGCCGGTGTTGATCAGGAAGGCGCCGGGTTTCATCCATGCGAGGGTTTCGCGGTTGACGATCTCGGCGGTCTCCGGAGTCAGCGGACAGTGCAAACTGAGCACGTCGGATTCGCGGAACAGCTCGGGGACGCCCACCTCCCGCACCCCTGCGAGGTGTTTCGGGGTGCGGCTGTGCGCGATCACCTTCATGCCGAACGCCGCGGCGATCCCGGCGACGGCCCGGCCGATTTCCCCCAGCCCCATGACGCCGAAGGTCAGCCCGTCGAGTTCGATCAGGGGGGTCAGCATGAAGCAGAAATCCCGGCTCTTTGTCCAAGCCCCGTCGTGCACCGCCCGGCTGTGCAGGTCGGTCCGGTTGGTCAGGTCCAAGAGCAGGGCGAACACGGTCTGGGCCACGCTCATCGTGCCGTAGGCGGGGACGTTGGTCACCGCGATGCCGCGCCGGGCCGCCTCGGGCAGGTCCACCACGTTCATGCCGGTCGACAGGAGCCCGATATAGCGGAGCTCCGGCAGCGCCGCCATCACCTCGGCGGAGATCACGGTCTTGTTCGTAATGATCGCCCCGGCTCCTACGGACCGGGGAACGACGTCCTGCGGAGCCGTCC
Organism: uncultured Victivallis sp.; assembly: GCA_964435365.1. Lineage (GTDB taxonomy): Bacteria > Verrucomicrobiota > Lentisphaeria > Victivallales > Victivallaceae > Victivallis. Next base: position 3,505 of record CAYSZM010000152.1, read on the forward strand.
GCTCGTACACGGTCAATTCCCCCAGACGGCCGAGGCCGTCCCAGTCGAGGTCTCCCGGATTCGAGGTGAACCCGTCCAATACCACTATTTTCATTCTGTACCCTTTTTGATAGTCTGATTTCAAACGATTCGCCGGGTGATCTGCCGGGACAGCGTTTCCTGCGGCAGGTTCGCATTCTGCTCGCGCAGGGTCTGCACCAGCTGCTCCGTATCCAAAGTACACGCGGTCCGGCCGGTTTGCAAGGCCTGCCAGGCGGCAACTCCCGCCGCCTGCCCCATCATCGAGGCCGCGGGCATGACCCGGATCGAGCCGTGCACCCGTTCGTCGGAGCTGTTGCAGCGGCCCGCCACCCAGAGATTTTCCCAGCCGCGCGGGACGAGAATGCCGTAGGGGATGCCGAAGCATTCGCCCCGGCCGAGGCGGCCGCTCTTCTCCATCTCCTCGACAAACCGCTGATACTCCCCGGGCGAACAGTCTTTCACATGGATGTCGACGAATTTATTGAACACGCCGATCTGGTCGGGGAACTGCCGCCGGGCGATGTAGTCGTCGTAGGTGAGCTGCATCTCGCCGACGATCCGCCGGGTTTCGCGGACGCCCATCAGCGCGGCGGTGGCGACCAGCTCCATGTTTTCGCATCCCGGCATATACCTGCGGTAAAAGTCGAGAAACTCCCGGACCAGCCGCCGCCCCTGCATCATGGCGCTGCTGACGTCGGCGCATTTGAGCGCGCTTTTGCCGAAGAGGTGCCCGGCGTTGAGATAGCCGAGGGTGTCGCCCACCCTCGACAGCCCCGGCACATGCCGGTCCGGCTGGGAGAAAAAGCCGGCGGCGACGGCGGCGTCGATCAGGGGCTGGTGCGGCTTGCCGTACGCCCGGCTCCAGTCGATTCCGGCGTGCAGCGAGCAGAGCGTGCCCGGCATGAAATTCGGGTTGCCCAGGCACTCCACGCCGCACAAGTCGGCCAGCACCGCGTCGCCGGTGCAGTCGATGAACGCTCTGGCGGGCACATAGCGGAGCCCTTCGACGTTGTGCAGGATTACGCCCTCCACGCGCTTCCCGGTCCGGGCGAGTTCCGCGTCGATCACCCGGGTAAAAAAGCGGACTTCGACCCCGGCTTCGACGGTGAGTTCGTCGAGCAGTTTCTTCAGGGACTCCGCCCGGAAGGGAGTCCAGCAGTGGTAGTTTTTCCGCCAGAAATCCGGCGTCACCTGAGGGCCGAGGCCGCCGGATTCATAAAGTTTTTCGACGACTTCGAGCTGGAAGCCGCCGACCAGATTCTTCTCGCCGTCGGCCATCGGGTCGAATGCGCAGACCAGCCCGGAGGTGCCCATTCCGCCGAGGCAGCCGGTGGCCTCGACCAGCAAAACGCGAGCCCCCAGCCGGGCCGCGCAGACGGCGGCGGCGGTTCCGGCCGGGCCGCCGCCGGCGACCACCAGATCGTACTCGTTGTCCACGCTGAGATTCCGGGCAAAATGACGGGTCTTCATCGGATGCTCCTTTTGTCGGGGTTGCGTTGGGGGGATGACCTGCGAATCAATTTACCATCGGCAACGGGTTTGCGCAACGGCCGCATCTGTTGACTTTATGGCGGAATATGCTATATTGACCGGAGTTGCCGGAACCGCCATTTTTACGGAGCGCAATAGAGCGATGGATCAATATCACCGGATGGAAGAGGCGATAAGGGCCTTTGAACACTTCACCGGCCTCAGTGTGACGGTGCATGACCTGTCCGACTGCACATGGCCGTTTCTGCCTCCGCTGCGGTCGGCGCATTCGAGCCCGCTGTGCCGGGTGGTGAAGATGGGCGAATTCAACCGGCGCTGCATCCGACTCGAAGTCACCGAGCTGAGGAAGAAGCTAGAAACGCTCTCCGGCGGGAAAATCCATATCTGTCACGCCGGGCTGGTGGAGTGGGTGGTGCCGGTGATGCACCGCGGCCGCGTCTCAGCCATCCTGTTCGCCGGGCAGCGCCTGCCGGGAAAGGACCTGGAAGCCGAGCGCGACCTGCCGCAAACCCGGGCGCTGCAGAAGAACAGAATCACCAACCGCCCGGCCGAAGTCGGAGCCGCCGAGGCGCAATACGTGCTCGAAGCGCTGCGCCAGCTGGCGGCCCGGCTGGGCGAACTGATCGACGCGGTCCGGGAAGGCCGGCCGGACGGGGACGGCGGCGCGGACAACCGGCGGCGGCGCGACATTCAGGATTTCGTCCGCAACCGGTATATGCAGCCGGTCGGGATCGAGGAGCTGGCGGCGGCGCTCAGCTTGAGCCCCAGCCGCTGCGCCCATGTGGTGCAGGAGCTCACCGGCTCCACCTTCGCCCGGCTGCTGCGGAAAGAGAGACTGCGCTCGGCCGCGAATATGCTGCGGACGACCGGGATGAACCTGGATGAAATCGCCTCCGCCTGCGGATTGGGCGACCTCTCCCACTTCCACCGCTACTTCAAGGCGGAGACCGGCATGGCGCCCGGACTCTTCCGCCGCCTCCACGATCACCGCTGAATGGGAGGAGGCAGCGTGGCCCCGTCGGGTTCCGGTTCGCCGGGGCGGAACGCTCCGGGAGGGAGTCCGGTCTCCCGGCGGAAGACGCGATAAAAATTGCTGAGGTCGGAGAAGCCGCAGCGATAACAGGCCGTTTCGATTCTCATGCCGCCGGCGATGAGTTTCTTGACCTCCTCGATGCGAATCGCCAGCAGCGTGTTCCCGATGGTGCGGCCGGTGGCGCGGCGGTAGAAATCGAAGAGATAATTTTTCGACATGCCGACTTCACGGGCGGCGCGCTCGCTGTCGAACCGTTCGGCATAATGTTCCCGCAGGAATTTTTCGAGATATCCCACCGCGTCCTGCCGGCGGCGGCGGCTGAAGACGAGCGAACTTTGCCGTGAGAATTCGACCAGAAGTTCCAGCAGCAGGTAGCGCAGCATTTCGACCGAATTCGCATCGACATGGGTGCATTCGTGGTGGATGCGCCGGATTCCGAGATAGAGTTTCCGGTTGGAGTCGATCAAATGCAGCAGATTGTGGCTGATCGACTGCTCCGGGCGGAATTCCGGGCGGAAAATCGAGAAGAAGTGGTTGCCGCTGTAAAGTTTCGCCAACTCGCTTTCGACCGGGCGCAGAAGAAACAGCAGACTGTACGATTCGATCGGCGCATCCAGGACAAGGTTGGTCAGGTCGTCGGGGTGGTTGAGGCAGACGAAGCCGGGGCCGAAGGGATATTCGCGGTGATTGATCTTCAGCACCCCGGTGCCGGAGACGACGTAGAGGATCTTCCAGAACTGCCGCCGGTTCAGCGATTCCGGCGGAAAGAAGGATGCCGGAGACTGGACATTGTGCAGAACGACGATCGGCAGCTCGTCCTTGAAATAGTCCGCCGTGCGGAAGAATTTTCCCGATAGTTGCGCCATATTCTTACCATAACCCGGTAAAATCCGCTTTTCCACTTCCGGCGATTGGTAAATCATCGGATTTTCCGAGAATGATCCGATTTATCGCAAAACAACCAAGTTAAAAGTTTTTTTCGTGATATAATTTTTAACAGAGAAAGCGCGCATCAACAGAGTCTCCATGCAACAAAAAGGGATCGATGATGAAACAGAAGTTCACTTTGATTGAATTGCTCGTGGTAATCGCAATCATCGCAATTCTCGCCTCGATGCTGCTGCCCGCACTGAACCAGGCGCGCGACCGGGCCAAAAGCACGCAGTGCGTCAACAACCTGAAACAGATCGGCACCTACGCCGCGTTTTACGCCGACGGAAACAACGGCTTTCTGCTGCTGGCCGGAGCAAACGACGGGCTGAACACCTCCGTATTCGCCGGGTCCTGGGTCTATCTGCTCTGGAAAACCGTCCTCCACGACGGACGCAGCGATACCGACCTGCAGAACGCCGCACCGTACAAGGGGTCGGTGTTCTTCTGCCCGGCCGACATCTATTCCACCCGGCAGGCGGGGAGCTGCTCCTACGGAATGAACGGCTTCCTGCAGCTGGCGAATCCGGCGACCGCGTCGTTTTCCGCAAGCAACATCCAGAGGAAAAAAGCGGGCAGTTTCCGCCGCCCGTCACAGATCCTCTGGGGAACCGACTCGGGAAAATACACGGGAAACACCGCCTTCATCTCCTACCGCGGCTACATGTCGTCGCTGCTCAACAGCCGGGAGCGAAGCGCCGCGGGCAGTTTTTCGCTGGCATACCAGGAGAGCGAACTGCAGATGCGTCACAGCAACGGAAACTACCTTAACCTGCTCTGGCTCGACGGCCACGTGAAACCGGCCTCCGGCGGACAGATGCCGCTCGGCGGCTATTATGCGAATGCGGCCCAGAAACTCTTCTGGGCCGGTCAATAACGAACACAAGGAACCTCTCATCATGAACTCCCGTCCGACTGTCTGCGCCTACTATTTCCCCAACTGGCACGTGGACCCGCGCAATGAAACGATCCACGGCAAGGGATGGACCGAATGGCGCACCGCCCAATACGCCACCCCGCGCTTTCCCGGCCACGAACAACCGAAAGTGCCGCTTCTCGGCTACGACGACGAAGCGAATCCGAAAGACATGTCAGTTCAAATCAAGCTGGCCGCCGACCACGGCATCGATGCTTTCATCTTCGACTGGTA
>CAYSZM010000153.1:0-8129 GCA_964435365.1 uncultured Victivallis sp.
GAGAAAAGCACGCTGCCGGTGCGCACCGCCCAGGCGATGAGCCGCATTCTCCACTCGAACACCAAGAACCTGAAATTCCAGATTCTGTCGAATCCGGAATTCCTCGCCGAAGGGACCGCGATTCGCGACCTCGAGAACCCCGACCGCGTGCTGATCGGCGGCATGGAGACGCCGGAAGGCGAGGCCGCCATCGAAACGCTCGCTTCGATCTATGCGCACTGGGTGCCGCGCGAGCGGATCATCACCACCAACCTCTGGTCGAGCGAACTCACCAAGCTGGTGTCGAACGCGCTTCTGGCGCAGCGGGTTTCGTCGGTCAACAGCATTTCGGCGCTCTGCGAGAAGACCGAGGCGAACATCGACGAAGTGACCGGAGCCGCCGGGAAGGACAGCCGGATCGGGCCGAAATTCCTCAAGGCGAGCATCGGCTTCGGCGGCTCCTGCTTCAAGAAGGACATCCTCAATTTGGTCTATCTCTGCGGCCACTACGGGCTGCCTGAAGTGGCGGACTACTGGGAACAGGTGATCAAGATGAACGACTTCCAGGCGCGCCGCTTCGTCGGCAATATGCTTGCCGCGATGTTCAACACGGTGGCGGATAAGAAGATCGCCATCTTCGGCTTCGCCTTCAAGGCGGACACCGGCGACACCCGCGAATCCCCCGCCTGCGCCGTCTGCCTCCAGCTTCTGGAGGAGCGTGCCCGGCTCAACATCCACGACCCCAAGGCATTGGGCAATGCAAAGCTCGATCTGGAAGGCGTGGCGGGCGATATCAGCTACCTCGAAGACCCCTACGAGGCGGCGAAGGGGGTGCACGCCATCGCGGTGGTGACCGAGTGGAAGAGCTTCCGCGAACTCGACTACCAGCGCATCTACGACTCGATGGAGAAGCCGGCGTTCCTGTTCGACGGACGCAACATCCTCGATCACAAGGCGTTGTTTGAGATTGGATTTAACGTCTACCCGATCGGCAAGCGGAAGCTGACCCACTTCTGAAGAGAGCGGACGGACTCTAGGGACGAAAAGGACTCAAATAAGTTTGGGTCCTTTTTGTTTTGTCATTTTTCTTCAAGATACCGCGCCACGGTGCGGCGGTCGAGCCCCAGCTGTTCCCCGGCTTTGAGGCGGCTCCCGGCGCGCAGGAATGCGGTCTTCACATAGGCGCGCATCAGCTCCTCGGCGGTGAGGCTGCAATGGGTCAGCGCCTGTTCGAGCTCCGACGCGGCGCTTGCCGCTTCCCCGCCCGGCGTGTAGCTTCCCCGGATCACCAGGTTGCGGACGCACTGTTCCAGCTCGCGCACGTTGCCCGGCCACGGGTAATCGCTCCCGAGGTTGCCGACGATCCACTCCATCGCTTCAGGGAGGAAGCGCTTCGCTTCGTCCACCCCGAGCAATCGTTCGGCGATGATCCCGACGAATTTCTCCAGCTCCGCCGCCGAGCCGCCGGTGAGGTCGCGAAGCGGCACCGTCCGGATCACGTCGCTGCACAACCGATAGTAGAGGTCGTGCCGGAACATTCCGTCACGGCACGCCTGCGCGAGATCGCGGTTGGTCGCCGCGATGATCTTGCCGGAGAATTCGCGCTCGGCGTTGTCGCCTAACCGCTGGAAGCGGCGCGTCTGCAACACCCGCAGCAGTTTCACCTGCACTTCGGCGTTGATTTCGCCGATCTCGTCGAGCAGCACCGCGTCGGAAGGATCGCACGCTTCGAGGTAGCCGATCCGGTCGGACAGCGCGCCGGTGTAGGCCCCCTTGCGGTGGCCGAAGAGCTCCGACTCCAGCATGGTCTGGGGGAGGGCGGAGAGGTGGACCGGCCGGAAGCATTCCGGGTAGGCGGTGCGGAACCGCCGGGTCTTCGGGTCGAACGGGATGAACTGTGAAAGCGCGATCGCCCTCGCCACCAGCTCTTTGCCGGTCCCCGATTCGCCGGTGACCAGCGTGTTGATCTCCTGCATCCGGTCGTAGAGCGCGCGGTGGTAGCGGTAGATATCGACCGTGAAGAGCGATTGCCAGATTTCGGCGCGGAGCTTGCCCGCTTCGAGCGTTCCGCCGATGATGAAGTCGAAGATGTGGTGGAACGCGCGGTGGATTTGAAAGTAGATGGCGAACGTCAGCTCCGGGCGGTAGCCGCACGGCACTTTCCGCCCCGGCCGGAAGAGAAAGTAGTCGAAGTCCGCCGCGAACCTCTCGTAACAATCGAACCGGGTCTCCCCCGGATTCTCCAGCATCTGCGCGGTCATCTCCGTCCGGTATTTCTCGAACAGGTAGTAGATGATGACCGGCTCGGCCACATCGCGGGTGCGGGCGTCGAGTTCGACGCCGGGCGTTCCGGCGCGGCGGCGGAGTTCCAGCGCCCAGTGTTCGGAGAGCGCGCCGAGTTCCGCCACGTCCTCGCGGGTGCCGCGCGCGCCGTCGTGCATGTTCCACACCCGGCGCTCCGGCGCGGGCGGGCGGCCGAGGATGATCTCCTCCAGCTCCAGCCGTTCCGGCGAAAACGGGTTGGTGTAGTTGAGCTTCCCGAGCGCCCGCAAAAGCGGCGCTTCCGCCTCGCTGAACAATTTCATCGCACGTCTCCCTCATTTTTGAATACTATAACCCATGTACATAAAATGTCAAGGCGATGTTCTTTGAATGAACAGAAGAATCGTATCGCGTTTTTTGTATTATTCTGCAAAATGTTTATAGTGAACATTTTGTTTGATTTGGCACGGGGGTTGCTAATAGAATGACAGGTCCAATAACCCACGAAAGGATGGGAATCATGAAACGAACATACGGATGGTTGGGAATGCTCGCGGCGTTCCTGGTGTTGAATGCGACGGCGGCGATGGCGGCGGGGACGCTGACCCCCACCGGAACCGGGCGGAAACCGGCGGACATCGTCAGCCACGACGTCCGCGTCGTCATCGACAACGGTTTTGCCATGACCGAGGTGACGCAGCGCTTCCGGAATCCGAATTCCGAGACGGTCGAGGCGATTTACTCGTTCCCAGTGCCGAAGTCGGCGAGCCTCTCCGAGGTGAGCGTCCTTATCGGCGAACGGACCATCAACGGCGAAGTGGTGGCCAAAGCCGAGGCCAAACGGATTTACGGCGAAGAGAAGAACAAGGGCAGCAACGCGGCGCTGGCGGAGAAGGACGGGTATTTCGACTTCCGTTTCTCGGTCGCCAACCTGAAGCCGCAGGAGGAGGCGGAAATCCGCTTCGTCTACTACCAGCCGCTCGAAGCCGACACCGGCGTGGTGCGTTACGTCTATCCGCTCGAAGAAGGCAATACGCAGGACTCCGCCGCCGCCGGATTCTGGAGCGGCAACAGCCGGGTCGAAACCAAGGCGACGCTCCATATGACCGTGAAGTCGGCCTGGCCGCTCGCCGCGGTGCGTACGCCCAATCTGCAGCCCGTCTCCGAAAAGGCCGCGCTGGATACCGGCGTCGGCGAATTCCGGTATGAGCTCGGCAGCGAACTCGGGCGGGATTTCGTCTTCTACTACCAGCTCGCCGAACTCCCCGGACGGCTGGAGATCGTCCCGTACCGCGCCGAAGGAAAGCCCGGCACCTTCATGCTGGTGCTGACTCCCGGAACCGACCTGCGCCGGCTCGACGGCGGCGCCGACTATGTCTTCGTGCTCGACGTGTCAGGCAGCATGGGCGGCAACAAGATCAGTACGCTCTGCGACGGCGTGGCGCGCTGCATCGGCACGATGAATCCGAACGACCGCTTCCGCATCGTCACCTTCAACGAGACCGCGCGCGAGCTGACCGGCGGCTGGGTCGCCGCCACGCCGGAACATGCCCGCGACTGGTGCGAACGTGTCGGCAAACTTCAGGCCGGCGGTTCGACCAATCTCGACGAAGGCATCCGCGCCGCACTGCGGAACATGGACGACGACCGCGTGACCAGCGTGGTGCTGGTGACCGACGGCGTGGCCAACACCGGCGAAGTTCGCCCGGAGGCGTTCGCCAATCTGATGCGGCAGAAGGATATCCGCGTCTTCGGATTCCTCATCGGCAACAGCGCCAACTGGCCGCTGATGCGCACCATCTGCGATGTTTCCGGCGGATTCTATGCCGGGGTCTCCAACTCCGACGACATCATCGGCCAGCTCGCTCTCGCCAAAGGAAAGATCGCCTATGAGGCGATGCACGACGTGGCCGTCTCGGTCAAGGGCAGCGGCGCGGTCGAGCTGAACCGGCCGGAGAGGAAGAAACTCTATCGCGGCCAGCAGTTTGTGACCTTCGGGCGCTACACGAAGGGCGGCGACGCCGAGTTCGTGATGAAGACGAAGATTTCCGGACGCGAGGAGATTTACCGCTGCCGCGTCCGCCTGCCGGAGACCGACGCTGCCAACCCCGAAATCGAACGGCTCTGGGCGCTCGACAGCATCGAGCGGATCGAAGACCGCAAAAATTCAGGCGAACTGCCGGAAACCGAGGCGCAGGTTGCGATCCGCCAGCTCGGCATCGACTTCCAGCTGGTGACCGATGAAACCTCGATGATCGTCCTCTCCGACGACGCCTTCCGGGAATACGGCATCGAGCGCCGCAATGCGGAACGCTCCAAGAAGGAACATGTTGCGCAGTCCGCCCGCGCCCAGGCCCCGGCGGTCAACTACCGCGCCGACGTCCCGGCCCCGACGGCGGTGGCCCCGGTCAGCAGCAGCGCCGACGCACCGGCTCCGACGGCACCGGCTCCGGTCAACTACCAGTCGAGAGGCGGGAACAACAATCTCTTCAAGCTCTCCGCCCCGCGGCTCGGCGGCGGCGCGATTCCGCCGGTCCCGGCGCTGCTGGCGGTGATTCTCGGCGCGGCCGGGTGTCTGTCGTTCGGAAAGAAACGGTAATTATGGAACAGGAGGCTGTCACTATGAAACAGAAGCATCTCACTCTTCTCGCGTTCGCGGCGGCGGCCTCGTTCCTGCTGCCGGTTCCCTACGGCGTCGCCGGCCATTGGTTCGAACTCGTGCTGCTGGCGGCGGCGACGCTCCCGGCGGTCGTGATGTCGCTCTTGCTGACGCTCTTCTGCCGCCCTGAACTGCGCCCCGGCCCGCGCTTTGCGCCGGTCGCAGCGGGCTGGATCGCGCTGGCGGCGGTTGAATGGGCGGTCGCCGCTTCCGGTTCGGCGTGGACGCTGACCTGTCTGGCTGCCGCTCCGCTCGCCGTGGCGTTCACCGTCATGCCGGCGGTCTGCGGCCTGGTCTACTGGTTCGAGTGCAACGAAGAGTTGGCCCGCCGCATCGTCACCGCCGCGCGGTGGCCGCTGGCGATCGTCGGCGTGATGGCGCTTCTCCAGGCGTTTCCGTCGATCGGCGGAGCGCTGATGTTCCACCCTGCCGGACCGCTCTACCCGAACGGCTGGCGGCTGCTGGCCTGCCACTTCGTCCACTTCGGCTGGAATCATCTTCTCTGGGACGGCGCGGTGATCGTCGCCATCGGGACTGCGTTGATTCTGCGGCGCGGGGAGCTCTTCTTCGGCCGCCTCTTTCTCGGTTCGCTGCTCTGGGTCGGCCTCGGCGTGGCCTTCGCCGGGCGCGGGTTCGACGTCTACTGCGGCTCCTCGGGCGTGGGGACCGCGCTGGTGGCGGCGCTGGCGGTGAGCCTGATCCGTTCCGGTAAGGGCGTGCTCCGCACGGCTTCCTTCCTCACCCTGGCCGGAATCATCGGCAAAGCGCTCTTCGAACTGACCGTCGGACGGCCGCTTTTCGTCGCCGCGGGCGGATTCGAGCCGGTCGCCGCCGCGCATCTGGCCGGAGCACTGGCCGGAGTCCGTTTCGCGCTGCCGCGTCATAAGCTCCGCAGTCTCAGGAGATTCCTCTCGGCGCACTAAAATACCTCCTTGAAAGTGCCCGCGGCGGATTGTAAAAGAGCGGATTCCGTGGTATATTAGATAACAATTATCAAATATGAGAAAGACACGGAATTCGATGGACTTCATGGACGGCGCCTGGCGCAACGAGATCAATGTCAGAGATTTTATCCAGCTCAACTACGTTCCGTACGACGGGGACCGGGAGTTTCTCGCCCCGCCGACGGAGCGGACGCGCGGGCTCTGGAACGAACTTTGCGGATTGATGAAGCTCGAACGCGAACGCGGCGGCGTTTACGATATCGACGAAAAGACGATTTCAACCATCACCTCGCATGCTCCCGGATACATCGACCGCGAGCTCGAACAGATCGTCGGCCTCCAGACCGACGCTCCGCTCAAGCGCGCGATCATGCCGTTCGGCGGATTCCGCCTGGTGCAGACCCAGCTCGAAACCTACGGGCGGAAGCTGGACCCCGCCGTCGAACACGTCTTCCAGTACCGCAAGACCCACAATGACGGCGTGTTCGACTGTTACACCGAAGAGATGAAAAAAGTCCGCCACGCGGGCGTGATCACCGGACTCCCCGACAACTACGGGCGGGGGCGGATCATCGGCGATTACCGCCGGGTGCCGCTCTACGGCGTGGACTTTCTGATCGAAGAGAAGAAGCGGGCCAAACGGGAGACGCTCTCCGACGTGATGGACGAGAATGTGATCCGCGACCGCGAGGAGCTCTCCGAGCAGATTCGGGCGCTCGCCGAACTCAAGACGATGGCGGCCGCCTACGGCTTCGACCTCTCCCGCCCGGCGACGGACACCAAAGAGGCGATCCAGTGGCTCTACTTCGCCTACCTCGCCGCGGTCAAAGAGCAGAACGGCGCGGCGATGTCGATCGGCCGGATTTCCACCTTCCTCGACTGCTACGCCGAGCGCGACCTCGAAGCGGGCAAATACACCGAGGAGGAGATCCAGGAGTTCGTCGATCACTTCATCATGAAGCTGCGGATCGTCCGGTTCCTGCGGACTCCGGCCTACGACGAGCTGTTCTCCGGCGACCCCACCTGGGTGACCGAGTCGCTCGGCGGCATGTCGCTCGACGGGCGGCACATGGTGACCAAAATGAGCTACCGTTTCCTCCACACGCTGGTCAACCTCGGCCCGGCGCCGGAGCCGAACCTCACCGTGCTCTGGAGCACGCGGCTGCCGGAGAACTTCAAGCGCTTCTGCGCCGAAATCTCGATCGAAACCTCGTCGATCCAGTACGAGAATGACGACCTGATGCAGGTGAAGTTCGGCGACGATTACGGCATCGCCTGCTGTGTCTCCGCGATGCGGATCGGCAAGCAGATGCAGTTCTTCGGCGCGCGCTGCAACCTGGCCAAGGCGCTGCTTTATGCGATCAACGGCGGGCGCGATGTCAAGTGCGACAATGCGCAGGTCGGCCCGGCGATTCCGTTCCTCGGGGGAGGGGAATTTCTTGATTACGAAGAGGTCATGCGCAATTTCGACGAAGTGACCGACTGGCTGTCGAAGCTCTATGTCGACACCTTGAACGTCATCCACTTCATGCACGACAAATACTGCTACGAGCGGATCGAAATGGCGCTGCACGATGAGAGCATCGTCCGTACCATGGCGGGTGGAATCGCCGGGCTCTCGGTGCTGGCGGACAGTCTTTCGGCGATCCGTTACGCCAAGGTGCGCCCGGTGCTGAATGAAGCCGGGCTGGTCTCGGAGTTCGTCACCGAAGGTGACTTCCCGAAGTTCGGCAACAACGACGACCGTGTCGATGCGATCGCGGCGGAGATCGTGCGCTCGTTCGAGCGGAAACTCTCGCGCCACCGCACCTATCGCGGCTCGAAGCCGACGCTCTCGGTGCTGACCATTACCAGCAACGTCATGTACGGCAAGAAGACCGCTTCGACGCCGGACGGGCGCAAGGCGGGCGAACCCTTCGCCCCCGGCGCGAATCCGATGCACGGCCGCGACGTCAACGGCGCGGTGGCCTCGCTCAAATCGGTGGCGAAGCTCCCCTACGACAGCGCCGAAGACGGCATCAGCTACACCTTCTCGATTGTGCCGGATTCGCTCGGCAGGACGGAGAAGGAGAAGCGGGACAACCTGATTTCGCTGCTGGACGGCTACTTCTCAGAGCGCGGACACCACCTCAACGTCAACGTGTTGCGGCGCGAAACGCTGCTCGATGCGATGGAGCACCCCGAGAAGTATCCGCAGCTGACGGTGCGCGTCTCCGGCTACGCGGTGAACTTCATCCGGCTGACCCGCGAGCAGCAGCTCGACGTGGTGAACCGGACGTTCCACC
>CAYSZM010000154.1:0-8098 GCA_964435365.1 uncultured Victivallis sp.
ACAGCGCCGGAACGGTGCACCTCACCTTCCGCATCCGCTGGGCGGGGCCGCAGGCATGGCGCACCGAGGGCGACATGTTCAGCTACGAATACCAGGTCCAACCCTTCGGCATCACCGTCGCGCCGCGACTGCTTGAAAAGGGACAATAACGGAAGAGGAGGGACGCGGTCATTCGATCGTTTCGATGAACAGGATGACCCGTTTCTGGTTCTCGGCCGGGAGCTGCCGGAACATGCGGAGCAATGCCAGCTCCGGATCGGAGAGGGTGGCGCCGACCAGGTAGGGAATGGCGACTTTCGAATCCACATGAAGCTGGACGAAGCGCTTGAGGTCCGACTCCGCCGCCCCGGTTTCCAACAGCATGTCGTAGATGGTCTTGAAGTGATCGGGGCCGAGCGGACTCTTGCCGCCGCAGATCTGGCAGACGTATTGCCGGGTGATGCCCAGGCGCATGGCGATCTGTGTCTGCCGAATCCCGTATTTGGTCAGCATCACTTTCAGCCAGATTCCCAGCTCCCGGCGTTTTTCCAGACAAGGCGACATATTCCCTCTAGTCCCTTCGCTTCGATCCACAAGCGGTACGCGGTACACTGTATCAATATAATGGATTCGCATTCAAAGTCAAGAGTTCCGGCGCAAAAGTTACTTTATTCGGTTGACAGTCGCTTCCTTCCGGCGCCGCAAACGGCGCTGTCGCCGCGACCGGATGCCGCGTACGTTTGATTTCCGATTTGACCCTTTTTTTGACTTTTTTCCGATTTTGCTCTTGACAATCGGATTTCTCTCGGTCATAATATAAGCAAAACAGATCAAAACGATTTGATTTTTTTTATTCCGGATTCTCAAAACGATTTGATTCTCCGGGTTGATTTTGGAAGGAAGGGTGCGATGGCTAAGAAAACGGCGACGATTGTCGATGTGGCGCGTGCGGTGGGGGTCTCCCCGAGCACAGTATCTCACGCGATCAGCGGGAAGCGCGAAATCAGCGGCCCGGTGAAAGAGCGGATTTTCAAGAAGATCCGGGAGCTGGACTACCGTCCGAGCTTCTATGCGCAGGCGTTGAAGAACAATTCGACCCGGCTGATCGGCGTGGTGGTCAACGAGTGCCGCAATCCGAGCGCCGCTTCGTTTCTCGACTGCCTGGCCGAGAAGCTGGAAAAATACTCCTACAAGCCGGTGGTCGCCATCACCGGGTTGAATCACGAGAAGGGCGAGGAGATGCTGCGCCGCCTCTCCACCGGCATGGTGGACGGCATCATCAATCTCCTTCCCCAGATCGAACCGGAAGAGGCGGAGAAACTCTGCGGCGCGATTCCGGTGGTGACCAACTTGCGCGAACCCGCGTTCCCGGTTCACCTCGACTACGACCAGCTCACCCGGGATATCTTGGAAAATCTGTGGAAGAACGGACACCGCGACATCGGCTACATCACCTCCCGGACACGCACCTATACCAGCACGGATACGACCCTCGGAGTGATGCGGAAGTTTCTGGAAGAACACGGCGTTGAGTTCGATCCCGGTCTGATCATGCTCGGCGACGACTCGATCGAATCCGGCATATCGGGCATGGAAGCGATCTACCAGCATCGTAAAGTCACCGCGGTTTTCACCGGAAACGACCAGATGGCGTTCGGCGTCTATCGTTGGGCCTATGAGCACGGCCTCTCCGTGCCGGACGATCTCTCGGTGATCGGTTATGACGATGTGCCTCAGGCGGCGACGATCATTCCGCCGCTGACCACGGCGCGTTTTCCGCTCGAAACGGTGGTGGAACATACGGTGAATCTGTTGATCGCCAAGCTGGAAAAGCGGCCGCTTCCTTCCGGCGCGATCAATTTGAAGTTTCAGATGGTGATTCGTAAGTCCGTAGCGGACCTCAAGTAACAGGAACAGGGAGGAATCGAAATGAAAAAGCGGTGGAATTTTACATTGATCGAACTTTTAGTTGTGATTGCGATCATTGCCATTCTGGCGGCTATGCTGCTGCCCGCGCTCAACAAGGCGCGCGACCGGGCCCGTTCGAACAAATGCCTCGGAATTCTCAAGGATACCGGCACGTCGATCCTTCAATACGAAGCGGACAATCAGGATTATTGCCCGCCGACCAAGGCCGACAGCCCCACCCCGACCAGCCTGACCAATATGGACAAGACTTCGCCTTATAAAGTGGAGTGGTACGATGTCGTGCTCGCGTACGGTACCAAATCCATGAAAGGGATCACCTACAGCAGCGGAACCCAGAGCAACGTCTATTCGTTCCTGATCTGCCCGATCAACAACGGATCGTTCGACGGTGGCGACGGCGCTTCCGATCTCTACGGGAGCTATGGCTACAACCACCGGTTCAGCGGGAACAAGATCGTCAAATTCAAGCATCCGTCGCGTTCGGCCATGGTGATGGACAGCGCCTACTATCTGTTCCACAACTATCAGAACGCCACGCTGCAGCAGATTGCGAAATTCGCACACTTCGCTCCGAACGTGCAGTCCGGAGTCATCAACATGGTGATGGCCGACGGGCATGCGACGGACAAGATGCTGCGCGAATTCCTCGGCACCGGCCCCTACGGCAGCTCGGATTCGGGCTATTCGAAATACAATCTCACCCTCGACCCGACCCGCAGCTACTGAAAAAGGATCTTCTGATGAAGCAATGGTTTGCACTGCTGGCCGCCGCCGCGTCCCTTACTCTCGCGGCGGCTCCCGAACTGACCGAAATGACGGTGCCTACCGGCGGCGCCTGGCCGGTACGCGGCCGCGGCGAAGTCGCGGCCAAGGTGACGAATGGAACGGTGGACGGGCGAAAGGGAGTCGTTTCGCTCGCCTATGATTTCACCCGCTGCCCGGACCGGCGCAACAGCTTCGCCCGGGTCGAATTGGGGCGCGAGCTGGTGGGAATGCCGCAGGCGTTCTCTCTCGATCTCCGCTCCGACGCGCCGGACCGCGAACTGCCGCTGGCGGTGGTGGTTTACGACCGCACCGGTGAAGTCTACCTGATGCGCTTCTCCCTGAAAGGGAAGGGGTGGCAGACGGTCAACGTTCCGATGATGCGCGCCCCGGCGTGGAAGAGCGGCGACGGCAACGGCAAACCGGACCTTCCGGTGCGCCTGGCCGGAATCCTCGTTGACATGCCGGACGCGGTCGCCGGAACCGTCGACCTCGGCGGAATCAAAGTGAAAACCGACCTCGAACCGGTGGAAATTCTCGGTTATCCTTCGGTGGATCGGTATTTCGCCGACGGGCGCAAACCGGTGCTGAAACTCAATCTCAAGAGTCGCAACCGCTTCCCGCTCTGGGATTACGGCTGGACGCTCAAGGCGACCGATCTCTACTCCGGCAAAACCGTGCTGGAGAAAAGCGGCTCCTTTGCCGGAATGACGCAGTTCCCGGAGGAGATTCCGCTCGACGTCCCTTACGGTCAGATTCAACTCGAATTCGCGGTGACGCGCGGAGAAATCCGCCCCATCGTGTTCAAGGGCGGTTTCGCCAACTTCATGCCGGAGGGATTGCCGGACGACCCGGCGGTCCGCGCCTGGGAGTACGAGTATTCCCCGCTCGGCGGCGTATTCGGTTCGCTTTCGCCGCAGGACGCCAACGTCTATGGCGCGAGCTGGATTCGCTTCGAACATCCGAGCTGGCGCAACAACGAAACGGCTCCCGGCGTCTATGATTTCGCGGAGATGAAGGCGAAGATGAAGCCGTTCATCGAGGCGAACGTCCGCCCGGTGGTCCTCCAGTGTCTTTACCACTACCCGAATTTTCCGGAATACACCGATCCCAACGCCTTTGCGCTCGGTTACGGCCGCTATTTTCAGCACGCCGCCGCCGCGCTCGACGGGATGACCCGCTACTTCGAGCTCGGCAACGAGGACAACGGCCACACCAAGTTTCTCTACACCGAAGTCGCCCGCAACGGCGCCGCCGGAATCCGCTCGAGGCAGCCGCTCGCGGTTCTCGCCAACAGCGGCACCGCATTTGTGGACATCGGCTGGCTGGAGTTCCAGCGCCAGCGCGGACTGCTTGAGCTGCTCGACGCACTCTGCGTCCACCCCTACACCAACAATTCGACGCCGTCGCAGGAAGTCGGTCCCGAGAAGGGCAAGGTCTACGAACTGCTCACCCGGCTCGCCGATGTGGTCGACACGGCAGGCGGCATGAAACAGCTCTGGAGCACCGAGTTCGGCTGGCCGAACCTCGGCGGGGAAAAAGGCGAACACGACCGCGCCGATCTCTATGTCCGCGAAATGGCCGTCGGCGAGATGGCCGGGCTTGAGTACAACGGCCTCTACACCTGGGATCGGGATTACGGCATCGTGAACCGTCCCGCGGGGGTCGCGATTCAAACCTTCGCCCGGATGCGGCAGGGGCGGAGACTGTCCGGATTCTACCGCGAGGGAGAGGTCTATGTCATTGTCTATGAACGCGACGGCGACGGGACTGCGATGGTCTGGACTCCGGAATCCGGGAGCCGCCCGAATCCGGTGCGCGGCGGCGCATATTTCGACTTGTTCGGCAATCCGCGGAAGGCGGGCGAGGTGAAGATTTCGCAAAGTCCGGTCTATGTCCGCAATGTCGAAAAAAGTGTGCTCGACCGCGCCAGCGCCAACACCGTGAAGCTGGCGAAAGAGCGGCTGGAGAAACTCTCCGGCAAGCCCGCCGGGGACAGCCTGAAGGCGTTGGAGTCATGGAGCCGCGCTTCCGGTCCGGTTTCTCTGGCGGAACAGGCGGTGACCGCCCGCAGGCTCGATCTGGCGATGGCGCAGGCGCGCCTTGCCGGGACGCTTCCGGCGATGTCGAAAGACGGGTTTGCGGAGAGGCGCAAGGTGTTGGAATCGAAGGTGATTGCGGCCAACGCGAATCAGGAGGACATCCCGAGCGTCCGCTATCTGCTGAACCTCGGGGCGAAGCTGGAAGCGGAGTCCGCCCTGATGCAACATCCGGTCAATTCGGTCAACGCCCTGGCGAAATTGGTCTACGATCTTGCCGACCGCTTTGCGCGGGACGGATATCGCATTCAGTACGCGGTGTTTGCGAATCTCTATATGCGTCAGGGCGACGCGATCCGCGAGCGTCTGGTCTTTGTGCCGGGCCGCCAGACCGCGACCCGCGCCCGGGTGGTCTCCTACGCACCGGAAAAGGCGGAGGCGACGGTCCGTCCGCTGCTGCCGGAAGGCTGGAAGGCGATTCCGGAGAGCCGCAATATCGAAGTCGTTCCGGGCGAAGCGGTGTTTGCCGACTTCCAGATCGAGTGCCCGGTCCGCCCCGCCGAACGGAACCTCCTGAAACTCTCGGTCGAACTGCCGGGGCGTGTTTCTTCGGTGACCGGATTCAACGATCTGGAAATTGTTCCGGCGGTGACGGTCGAGGCCGAGCCGGTGGCGGGAGCGCTGCCGGAGACGCCGCTTGCGCTGGTAGTGCGCAACCGCGAGAACGCCGCAGTCTCGGGCGAAGCGGTGGTCTGTACGCCGGACGGCAATCTGGAGCTGGCCCGTTTCCGCCTGCCGCAGCTTGCGCCGTACAAGGACGCGACAATTCCGGTGAAACTTGCCAAGGTGACGCCGGAGATGGAAAAGGAGTGGCGCGTTTCCGTCCGCTTCAAGCTCGACGACGGGCGTGAATTCAGCGTTCCGGCCGACATCGATTTCGTTCACGCCACCGCTGCCGCGGCGACGCCGAAGATCGATGCGAAGCTCGACGAGTGGACGCGGGCGCTGCCATTGAAAATCAATAAGGCGGAGTACACCCGCGGCTCCTACGGCGACGGCTGGACGCCGGAGGACTGCAGCGCGGTCTCCTATCTGATGTGGGACGACCGTTTCCTCTACTTCGCCGCCGCGGTGACCGACCAGACCTTCAACCAGCAGCTCGCCGGCGACTCGACCTGGCAGCAGGACAGCATCCAGATCATCTTCGCCGCCGCCGCGGACGAAAAGCCGTTCGAACTCACGCTGGCGCTGACTCCGCAGGGGCCACAGATCTGGGGCGGGCGCGGGTTCTCCGGCGCGAGCCTTTCCGCCGCCTACCGCGACGGGAAAATCTGGTACGAGGCGGCGATTCCGTGGAGCGCTTTCCCGGGGAAACTCAAAGACGCGGTCAAAAAGCGCGAATTCCTCTACGGCATCGCGATCAATGACGACGACGCGATCATGCCGCGCCGCTTCCTCGAACGCTTTGAGGGGAGTATTGTCCACGGCAAGCATGTCGAGTCGTTTGCCCGGGTGACGCTGGGCGGCGAGCCGCCGCAGGCGGTGGACGACGGCACGGTGTTTGAAGACGCCTTTTCCGCCGATGCGGCCGGGAAGGCTCCGCTCAAGTGGCTCTATCACCGCAATCAGCTCCCGGAAAATTCGATCCGGGTCGTGGAAACGCCGGAGGCGGCGGACGGCAAGGCGTTGCGGCTCGACAACAAAGTCGGGAGCAAGCCGAACCACTTCGCCATCTGCGTCGCCGAACTCAATCTGGTTCCCGGCGCGGAGTACGAAATCACCGCCCGGGTGAAGAATGTTCCGGAAAACGCGAACGGCGTGATCGGCGTCTGCGCCGACAAATGGGGCAACAAGAGCCAGAGCTATATGAAACTTGCGCCCTCCGCCGGATGGCAGGAGGTCCGCAAACGGTTCAAGGCCCCGGTGAACGGAACCTTGAACCTGATCATCCGCAACACGACCGCCTTCGACGGAATGCTGATCGACTCGATCGCGGTGCGGCGCGTCAATTAATTGCTCCGGAGCCAGGTCGCCAGTTCACCATCGCCGCGGTTCTGCCAGAGGGCGTAGGGGATGGCGGTGAAGGCGACCTTTTCCCGCTTCGGAGCGCGGTTGCGGAAATAGAGCGCGCCCGCCGATTCGTCCGATTCGCGGAGCGCGTCGCCGCAGACCGCCGGAACGCCGGGGAGACCCGCCGCTTCGCCCAGGCGGAACTCCTGGTCCGCCGGAATCAGCAGATTGTTGACGCCGGGGCCGTTGTCCACGCTTTCGAGCGCATAGACGACCGGTCCGCGCATCAGGGCGATCTTCCCTGCGTCGGCGGTCACTTTGGCGTTGGCGCGGACCACGTCGATGGAGAGTTCAAGCTCCAGCTCCAGCCGGTCGCCCGCCGCCCATTCGCGGGAGAGGACGAGATAGCCGCCTTCCACCTTCGCCTCCAGCTTCTTGCCGTTGAGCAAAGCGCTCCAGTTGCGGCACCAGGTGGGAATGCGGACGCTGAGAGTGAAACTTCCTCCCGAAACGATCCGGAACCCGACGTTTCCTTCATACGGATAACGGCCGGAAACTTCGATTTCGATCCCGTCCGACTTCACGGTTCCCGCCGCCGGAATATTGCAGCGCAATTCCCCTTCGCGTTTCGACCAGCCCAATCCCGCCAGCTGCGGCAGGAAGCGGCAGTAGCTGGTCGGGCAGCACGAGCAGTTGAACCAAGGCTGGCGCACCGGACTGATGTGTCCGGCGACGAACAGCGTGTCGTCGATGGTCAATGGGTTTGCATAGAAGAACTTGCTCCCGTCCATGGAGATTCCGGAGAGCGCGTTGTTGTAAAGCGCCTGCTCCATCACGTCGGCATAATACGTTTCTCCGGTGGCGTCGGCCATGCGGCGGGCGAACTGAACCAGCGCCATCGCGGCGCAGCTCTCGGCATAGGCGGTTTCGTTGGGCAGGTCGTAATCGACGGTGAAGGCTTCCCCGATCCGGGTCGACCCGCATCCTCCGGTCAGGTACATGCGTTTATTAGCGACGCTGTCGAAGAGCGTCCGGCAGGCGTCGAGGAGTGACTTGTCGCCGGTACGCATCGCCACGTCGGCCATCCCGATGTAAAGATAGAGCGCGCGCACCGAGTGGCCGACCGCGTCGGTCTGCTCGCGGACCGGCTTGTGGGCCTGACGGTTGTCGAGGTTCCACGGTTCGGCGTTGGTCCGGAACTTCTTCTTTTCTTCCAGGAAAAAGAACGGCTCTTTGCCGCGTTCGTCCACGAAATAGCGGGCGAGTTCGAGGTATTTCGCTTCCCCGGTGGCGTCGGCCAGCTTGCAGAGGGCGAGTTCGAGCTCCTCGTGGCCGGGGTAGCCGTGCTTCTTGTCGGGTTCCGTTCCGAACACGGTGGC
>CAYSZM010000155.1:0-8020 GCA_964435365.1 uncultured Victivallis sp.
AAATGCATGTAGCAGCCGCGGCGGCGGACCGGCGGAAAAAACGCCGAGCGCGAAAAATGCTCGGACTCCTTGAGCCCGGCCAGATAGTGCGTGAAACAGCTTTGCGCCTCTTCGCGGAAACGTTCTTCGCCGGTGGCCCGGAAGAGTTCGGCGCAGGCACATCCGGCGTAGATGAAGGTCATCGTCTCCATGAACCCCTTGCCCCGCATCAGCGGCTCGCCGGTCGCGTCGACCGAGGCGGGGTAGCCGTCGGGGGTGCGGGTTTTCCAGCAGAAATCGAATCCGAACCGGGCGAATTCGAGGTAGACCTCTTTCGAATACTCCGAGTTGTAGAGCGCGGCGAACATATAGACATTGCGCCACTGCATCGCCATGTTTTTTACGAAATCGAAGCAGTTTCCTTCGCGGTCGAGGGAGTTGAAAAATCCGCCGTTCTCACGGTCTGCGGCACGCTCCATCCAGAACGGAGCGACACGGTTCAGCAGCTCGTCTTCGTAGCGGCTGACAATCCCGGAATAATCATGCATATCGTACTCAATTGTAGAATTCAAAAAGGCAATCGTACAATATACACCCGGAACGCCTGAAATACAATGCGTTATTTCTTCGGCGGCGCGCTTTTGGGCTTCTTCGGCGCCTCGATTTCCTTGCGGAGTTTCGCACTGTCGGCTCTGGCGCGGTCCCGTTCGCGGCGCAGGTTCTGGATATCCTCCCGCGTTTTGGCGTCGGAGACGGCGCGGCGCAGCCCGAGAATGTCGTCCCGGATCGATTCCAGCCGGTTGAGGTCGCGCAGGAGCTCCTGATCGTTCTCCGGGTTGATCCGGCTCAGAATGTCGTCGCGCTCGGCGGAAAGCAGAGACTGCCCCGCATCGGGCGGCAGCACTTTTTCACGACGTTCGCCGAGACGGACCAGCTCGTAGGCGGTCAGCGGAACCGGCTCATCCTGAGGCCGGTACCGGCTGGCGTTCGGCTTGATGTCGCGCAGCAGCCAGGCGGGGCGGGTGCCGGTGACCATGCCGAACTCCTCGACCGCGAACTGGCGGTAGTAGGCGCGCCGGAAGCGGTTGGTCTCCCACGTACGGCCGAGAAAATAGACCGGGTGCCCCTCCTGCCGTTTCTTTTCGAAGAAGTCGCGCAGCCAGGCGTAAAGTTCGTTGTGCTTGAAGGAACCGAGGGTTTTCTGCAGCGTTTCGGCGCGGACTTTCTGAAGTCCGGCCGCTTGGGCGCCCAGCGACCGCTCGACGATCTTCTGGATTTCCGTCGGGTTCAGGATGGCGGAGGGGTAGAGCAGCCAGCGCTGTTCGAAATCAAGCTCGTTGAGGAAGCTGATGTCAGAGATGATGACCGCCCCGGCCGGAATATGCTGCCGGAGCGTTTCGACCAGCACCTCTTTCTGAAGGTCGGAGGCGAAACGCTGTTCGCCCAGCCGGGTGATCCACGTCCAGGCCCAGAATCCCTGCACGGTCAGCAGCAGCCCGACCGTCAGCAAAAGCGGAATCCCGCGATGGACCGCCCGGACCAGCCGCCGCAGCGACAGCAGCGCCAGCAGGATCACCGCCGGAAGCAGCGGCGTAAGAAACCGCAGCGCGCCGATCGACTCCCCGTCCGGCGCCCAGTAGTACATCAGGTACAAGACGAAGGTCGGCAGCAGCCAGAGACACCAGAACAGCGCCGGGCGGCGGCGGGCCCGCCAGTCCAACAGCGCAATGACTCCCGCCGGACCGATCATCAGCGTGAAAAACTCCGGCACATAGATCTGGAGGTTCTGCCAGATAAACCGCCAGGAGAACGCGCTCGACTCCGACGTCAGCGAGTATCCGCTCCGCCACGGCGCGCCGTAGGCCTGCCAGTGGAACAGCGCCAGCGCCGCATAGGGCACCGCCGCGCCGAACGCGGTCGCCGCCAGCAGCCTCCACCGCCACGGCTTCGGCGCGAGGAAAAACGCATAGGCGAGCGGAACGAGGATCAGCAGGAGATCGGTGTAACGGATTCCGACCGTGTACCCGACCAGCATTCCGCCGAGGAAGGCGAAGGGAAGCTTGCGATACGAGCACTTGCGGTGCGCGGCAAAGAGAAACGCCGCCATCCCCCAGAGGAAGAACGCCAGGCTCGGCGTGTGCGAATTCTTGGCCAGCGCCAGCCCGAAAATCACCGGGGAGAGCGCCAGCAGCAGCGCCGCCGCCAGCGCGTAGAAGCGGCCCATCCAGAACCGCGCCACCAGGTACATTCCGGCCACCGCCAGGATCGCGCCCCACACGGTCGCGTAAAAGCCGCCGCCCGGCCCGAGCAGCCGGTTCATCCCCGCCGCCAGCAACGGATAGAACGGCGGATATTTGGGGTAGAATTCGCCGCGCTCGTTGACCACCCACATGTGGCCGACGTGCTGGAGATCGTCCACCGTTTTGCGGTAAAACACGCCGTCAAGGTTGAACATCCGCGCGCTGACATGGTAGCCGTTCTGGTCCACGCCGCCGGTCACCGGAATGAAATAGGTCAGCAAAAGCCAGGTATATCCGGCCAGCAGAACTCCCAACAACACCAGCGGGAGCACCCGCCGCAGCCAATACCTCGCCCGAACTGTTTCCTGTCGCATACCGCCCTTTCATTCCCGTTTTTGAGACAATAGCATCGCTCCCGATGATTTTCCAACACAAGTACAACGTCTTCAAATGCTTTTTCTTTCAAAAAAAATGCAAAATAACCATCATTCAGGTTGAAAAAAGGGAATTTTGTAGTAAAATAGGTGTAGATAGGGTTAAATAGGGGCATTTAGGATGGCAACGGCGGGAATCAGTCTTTTTTCGGGGCTGTATCTGGGCGAGTACGACCATGCGTTGGACGCCCAGTGCCGTGTCACGTTCCCGAGCGAATGGAGAAATCCGGAGGGAACGACGGAACTGGTGATGATTCCCGCGCGCGGAAAAGCGCTCGTGCTGCTGCCGATCCAGACGTTTCTGGACTTCGTGAAGAAGGCCACCAAGCTGGCGATCGCCAACCCCAAGATGCAGATGGCGCTGGCGTTCCTCGGTTCGAGGTCGCGTCAGTGCCGCTGCGACAAGCAGGGGCGAATCGCGCTGGACCGCAAGATGCTCGACGAGATCGAGGTGAAGACCCAGTTGAAACTCATCGGCGCGGTGACCCATATCCGCCTCTCGGCCCCGGAAAACTGGCAGATTCCGGACGATGAGGACACGTTGAACATGTATCTGGACGAAATCCAGAAAGTAAGCGACGAAGGCGACGGCATCGCCTCGCTGCTGGCCGAAGCGATCGGCAAAAAAGAGAAAGAAGAACAGTAAGTGGCAGCGGCGTTCGAACATATTCCGGTACTCGGAAGAGAGGTCGTGGAATATCTGACCTTCCCGGAAGGGCGTCCGGCCCGCCTGATCGACGGAACCGTCGGCGGCGGCGGCCACAGCGCGCTGCTGCTGGCGAAATATCCCGGGCTCGAACTCCTGGGGATCGACCGCGACGACGACGCGCTCGCCAAGGCGGCGGAGACGCTCGCGTTTGCGAAGGAGCGGGTCCGCCTTATCCGCGGCAGCTACTCGGAGATGAAGCGCCTGGCGGCGGAGGCCGGTTGGAACCAAGTCGACGGAATCCTGCTTGACATCGGTGTTTCATCGCCTCAGCTCGACCGCGCCGAACGCGGGTTCTCGTGGCGGGCGGAAGGCCCGCTCGATATGCGGATGGACCGGCGGAGCGGCCTCACGGCCAGCCGGCTTTTGAATACGGCCCCGGAACGGGAGCTCGAACGGATTCTGCGCGAATACGGCGAAGTCGCCAAGTCGCGCCGGCTGGCGGCGGCAATCGTCCGCCACCGCGATGCGAAGCCGTTCGCCACGACGGCGGACTTGGTCGATGTCTGCGACGAAGTCCTCGGCCGGACGCGGTCGGGGCAGCTCCCGGCCCCGACGCTGGTGTTCCAGTCGCTGCGCATCGCAGTGAACGACGAGCTCGGCGAGCTGGAGCGAACGCTGCCGGAAGCGCTGAAGCTGCTGGGCAAGGGAGGACGGATCGCGGTCATCAGCTTCCACTCGCTGGAAGACCGGATCGTGAAGAACTTCTTCCGGAACGAAGCGGCGACGTGCACCTGCCCGCCGGGGCTGCCGGTCTGCATCTGCGGCAAAGTCGCCTCGGTCCGGGTCCTGACGAAAAAAGCGCTCTCCGCCCGGCCGGATGAACTGGAGAGCAACCGCCGGAGCGCCCCGGCGAAATTGAGGGCGGCGGAAAAAATCATTGAAACCATGGAACAAAATTTACCGATAGAGACAGGAACGGGGGAACAGTCATGAACATCCAACCGGGAAAACTGAAAAAACAGCGCAGAAGCAGCCAGCACGCCGCCTCTTCACTCGGAGCACGTCTGGGAGCGGTGATCAAATTCGCGCTGTTTCTCGGGGTCATCGCGGCGTTCCTCAACATCTACATCTATCTCAACCAGAAGATTTCGGAAACCGAGCTCGCCATCCGAAAGACCGGCAGCCAGATCGACTGGACCGAACGTGAAATCGCCCAGCTCCGAATCCGCCGCGAGGAGCTTTCGAGTTGGGAACATATCCGGCCCAAGATCGTCCAGTTCAACCTCGGCTTGCGCGAACCCGCGCCGGGCCAGGTCGGCCGCATGGCGCTGCTTTCGCCGCGGCAGGCGGAACTCATTCCGCTCGAAGCGGTCGCCACCGTCCACCGGACACGCACGGTCGGACGCAATTAATGCTCCTCCCGGAGGAGTCGCATGCAGAGCACCAATGACAAAATCCGGATTCGGATCCGCCTGATCGCAATCGCCCTCCTCCCGGTGGTGATCGCGCTGGCGGTCCGGCTTTACTTCGTCCAGGTGGCCAACCACGAGCATTATCTGGAGAAGGCGCGCGCCCGCTACACCACGACGCGGATCACCACCGGCAAGCGCGGCGAAATCTTCGACGTTCACGGCAATCTCCTGGTCAGCAACGCGCCGTGCATCCGCATCACCGCCGACCCGACCCACCTCAAGACCGACGATCTGCGGCAGCGGATGGCCCATCTCCTCGCGCTGCTGCTTCCGGAGAAGAATTACAAACAGTACTACGACCAGCTCACCCCGAGCCGGGTCAAGAGGGATGACAAAGGCAACGTCGTGCTCGACAAGGAGGGCAAGCCGGAAGTCCTCCAGAACCGCTACACCGTGATCGCCCGCGCCGCTTCGCTGGAGACCGCCGCCCAGCTGCGCGCCGTCACCGAGCGCAGCAAACTGCCCGGGTTGTTCTATCAGGACATCTACCAGCGCACCTATCCGAAAGGTCCGCTGATGTCCAACGTGCTCGGTTTCACCAACGTGGTCGGCGACGACGACGTCGCCCAGGCCGGGCTGGAGAAATACTTCGACAGCCAGATGACCGCCCGGCTGGGCCGCGAGACCTACGAACGCGCCCGCGCCGGGCGTCCGCTGCTTTACGGCACCCACATCTCCGAAGAAGCGCGCGACGGGCGCAACATCTATTTGACCATCAGCGAACCGATCCAGTCGATCCTTGAGGAAGAGCTCGACGCCTCCTTCGCACAGTGGAAGCCGGTGACGCTCTACGCCGCCATCGTCGACCCCAAGACCGGAAACGTGCTGGCGATGGCCCAGCGTCCGACTTTCAACCCCAACGAGCGCTCGACTTATTCCGACGAGGCGGGCCGCACCCGGATCGCCGAAGACAGCTTCGAGCCCGGCTCCATCGCCAAACCGATCTCCATCGGCAAGGCGCTCGACTGGGGCGTGGTGACGCCGAACACCTCCATCGACTGTGAACACGGCACCTGGATTTACCTCGGCAAGCCGCTGCGCGACTCGCATCCCTACGACGCACTGACCGTTTCCGGCGTCATCCAGAAATCGAGCAACATCGGAACCGCCAAAGTCGCGCTGATGCTCGGGCCGGAGCGCGTGCTCCGGGCGCTGCGGCTCTTCGGGCTCGGCACCAAGACCGACCTGCCGTTCCGCACCGAAACCAGCGGCTACCTGCCGGGACTTTCCAAATGGGACGGCCTCTCGGTCACCCGTTTCCCGATCGGTTACGGCATCCGGGTGACTCCGCTCCAGATGCTGCGCGCCTACTGCGCGCTGGCCAACAACGGCAAGATGCCGCAGCTCCGGCTGGTGGACCGCGTCGAAGATCCCTCCACCGGAGTCGTCGAACGCATCCCCTCCCCCGAACCGGTCCAGCTCTTCGACCACCCCGAGGCGCACCGGCAGTTGATCGACATGATGATCCGGGTCACCCAGGAGGGCGGCACCGCCTTCAAGGCGGCGATTCCAGGCTATGAAGTGGCCGGCAAAACCGGAACCAGCCGCAAATATGTCACCGGCCGCGGCTACGTCCCCGGCAAATACTTTTCAAGCTTCATCGGCTTCGTTCCGGCGCACGATCCGGCTTTCGTGATGCTGGTGACCATGGACGAACCGACCGGAGCCTATTACGCCGCCACCGTGGCGGCGCCGACTTTCAAGCGGGTGGCGATACGGGTGCTCCGTCACATGAACATTCCGCCCGACCCCGCTCTGCTCCCGGAAAACCCGAAAAAAACGGCGGAAGAATGAACCATCTCCACTTCATCGGAATCGGCGGAATCGGCATGAGCGGCCTCGCCGCCATGTGCCGCGACCAGGGCATGACCGTCTCCGGCAGCGACCGCGGCGCGGACCTCCCCGAAAACGCCCGCATCATCGACGCGCTCTGCAACCAGGGCGTCGCCATCTATCCGCAGGACGGCTCCTATCTTGAGAAGAGCGGCAAACCGGACTACCTCGTCTACTCCACCGCGATCGAAGAGGACAACCCCGATTTTGTCGCCGGAGCGGGCGTTCCCCGGCTCCACCGCGCCGAACTGCTGTCGAAACTGGTCGCGGAATCCGGTTTCGGCGCCACCGTCGCCGTCACCGGCAGCTGCGGCAAAAGCACCGTCACCGCCTACGCCGCCGAAGCGCTGACCAACCTCGGGACCGATCCCTGCTGTCTCAACGGCGGGCTCTCCAAGCGTTTCCACACCGGGAAATTCGCCGGGAACTACCGCCCCGGCGAGAAGGATTTCTTCGTCTTCGAAGCCGACGAGAGCGACAAAAGCCTGCTGCGCTATTCGCCCGACTACGCGATCGTCCTCAACCTCGGCACCGACCACTACGACCGAGAGGAGCTGGTCCGCGTCTTCTCCACCTTCCTCGGGCAGGTGAAAAAGGGCGCCGTCCTTGAGCGCGAAGTCTACGAGGCGGTGAAGTCCTCCCTCCGCCCGGATCTCAAAATCAGCATTTTCGACGCCAAGCCGCGCAAGGATTCACAATACGCCGTCACCCAGTACCGCAAGGTCAACCGCGCCGAACTCATCTACACGCGCGGGCATCGCGCCGACATCGCCCCCGGCGGCGACCGCGCCGCCGATGATTACGTCGGCTCGACCAATATGCTCTCGATCTACGGCATGCGTACCGAAGACTTCCGCATCGAATCGACCGCCTTCCTCGCCGAATTCACCGGCGAACGGCGCATCATCCTGCCGCAACCCGGCTTCCACACCGCGCTCAACGCGCTGGCGGTGCTGGCCCTTCTTGAGATGCTGAACGTGACCGATGATGAAGACGCGCTCCTCGACTCCCTCGAACGCTTCGACGGCGTCTGGCGGCGCAACGACTTCGCCGGAGTCACCACCCGCGGCGCGGTGGTCTACGACGACTACGCGCACAATCCGGAGAAGATTCTCTCCTGCCTCAAGGCGATGCGCGAAATCGCCCCGGGCAACCTCTACGCCGTGTTCCAGCCACATGGCTACAAACCGTTCGGATT
Source organism: uncultured Victivallis sp. (assembly GCA_964435365.1). Taxonomy (GTDB): domain Bacteria; phylum Verrucomicrobiota; class Lentisphaeria; order Victivallales; family Victivallaceae; genus Victivallis. The sequence goes on from CAYSZM010000155.1 coordinate 7,806, forward strand.
CATGCAGAACCAGCTCTTCGAATATCTCGAACTCTTTCTGGGAAAGAAAGACCGGTTCATCCTGCTACCCCCCTTCTACGCGGGCGGAACATCGAACTTCAAGCCGACCGCGGAAGAGGTCGCCGCCGACTGGAAAAGCCGCAGCACCCGCCCCGATCGTTTCATGGTCTTCCCCGACCGCGAATCCCTCGCCGACTTCCTGGTCCTGAAACCGG
>CAYSZM010000156.1:0-7789 GCA_964435365.1 uncultured Victivallis sp.
GCGGCGCGCCGGACGGCGAGCGCCGCACTGCGGCCATAGGGGTGGAGGCTCGCCGGATTGCCGAACACGGTCCCGAAACAGGGAAGCATCGCCTCGACGACCTCCGGCGCGCAGGGCGCGGTCGCATTGTAGTCCAGATAGATCATCGGCTCCATCTTCACTTGAAAATTACAGGAACATGGTATAATATAGTCCGGAAACCGTATTTTCGCAACTTGCACCAGAGGAAACGGGCGATGAAAAAACTGCTGCTTGCGTGCGCCCTGCTGGCCGCCGCCATCGCGGGCGGCGCGCCGCTGACCCGCGCCGAGTTGGACCGCATGCTCGAAGAGACCGCGGCGAATCCTTCCTGTATTCTGTTTCTCGGGAGCGGAATCAGCCCGGCTCCCCGGTGGAGCCTGTTTTTTTACCGTTGTCCTCATTGCCATACCTTGACGCCGCATTGGTGCAATATTTATGATAACCAGTACCTCTGGGCTGATGAAATCATCAGCGCATTGCCCGCGCTGCAAAAGTCCGGCCTGTGCGTGGAGCTCGACCGGCACGAGTTTTGCCGGACCTGCTGCCCCGACGCGAATGCCCGGGTGCCCCGGGCGTATTGGCTGATCCGGATCGACGGCGAACTCAGGAAAGTCCCGATTCGGAAGTATGACCACCTGCTTCTTCTGGCCTTTCTCAACCGGAAGCCCAGTTTTGACATCGACGGCATCGGGTCCGTCTTATTCAATTTGCCCCGGCTGCGTGAGCTGGTGGGAGGAAAGGATGTGAACGATGCGGAAAAATAGCCTGCTTTACGGTTCTTTGCTGGCGGCTTTGCTGGCCGAGGGCGCCGACCTCACCCGCCCCGAGTTGGAGCGGAAATTGAAGGACCTTGCCGACTCTCCCGCTCCGACGCAACTGTCGCCGGGCGCGACCTGCTATAAGATGGCCATGCCGAGGCTGATCCGTTACCGGTACGTGTGCCCGGAATGCGGCGAAGTCACCTGCTATCATATCGGGCATTACGGGAGTTGTTTCGCCCTTGCCGAATCCGCGGCGAAAGCGGTTCCCGAACTTCGTAAACTCGATCTGGACATCCGGCTCGATATGCGGGCGTTCTGTTCCCGGTGCGCGCCTGATAAGCGGTTTTTTGAGCCGGTCATCGAAACCGTCGAAAGCAAAGATCGTGGTTTTCGATGCTGGAATGTGCCCTGGGCAAAAGACGAGGTGAGATTGCCTCGCGGTTCCCGTCTCGAATTGGAGTGGCGTTCCGGTTTCGACGGCTGGGTGCGGATTCCGGAACAGTGGGTCCCCTCCAAATTCATCGTCGACGGGAAAATTCTGGACTGGTGTAACGTCCGTTGCGGCCCGGGGGAGACGTTTCCGTCGCTGGCGCTCCCGCCGCCGGGTACGCCGGTCGAGGTCGTGCCGCGTCATCCGGGCGACCCGGAAGAGTGGACGCGCATCCGCATCGACCGCCTGGTCGAGCGGATTTCCAAGGACGACAGCTCGCTCCCCAAGTTCCCCGAAGCGGTGTGGGTTGTGAAGGCCGACGGCGTCGAGTGGCGGACTCCGCTTGAGGAGAACGATGTGGCGTTGCTGACCGCCTTTCTGACCGGCAAAGACCGGGTGAAGCTCGGCCAGGACAGAGAACTGCCGCTCAAGAGTTATCTGCCGCGGCTGCGGAAGCTGCTTGGAAAGGAGAGCCAATGAGTTCCGCCCGTTCCTCCCGCTCGGTCCTGCCCGAGTGCGCCGTGCTGGAAATGACGTACCGGTGCAACCACCGCTGCCAATTCTGCTCCTGCCCCTGGTATGCCGGAATGATTCCGGTGGAGGAGGAGATGACGCCCGACGAGTGGTGCGAATTGATTGAAACCTACGCCGGGCTCGGCGTGGCGAATTTCACCTTCACCGGCGGCGAGGCGCTGCTCAAGCCGGGGCTTGCCGACGTGATCGGTTTTGCCGGTTCCTGCCGGGCGCGCTGTGTCGAGACGGTCGGCGGCTCTCTCGTCGAGCATTGGATTCCCGTTCACATGAACCTGCTGTCGAACGGCCGGGCGATGAACAGCGGAATCCTCGACCTCTGCGCGAAGTACGAGATGAATCTCTCGCTCAGTTTGCCCGGTCTGCGCACGTTCCCGGAGCTGACCGGCAGCGACACCGGGCCGGAGACGGTGCTCGGGTGGCTCGGCCGCGCCAAGCAATTCGGCGTCTCCACCACCGCCGGAATCGCCGTCACCCGGCGCAATCTGCCGGAGCTCTACGAGACGGTGGCGGCGGCTTTGCTGGCCGGGGCCGACACCATTTTGCTCAACCGCTTTCTGCCCGGCGGCCGCGGCCTCTCCCACCCCGAGCTGGAATTGACGGCCGAAGAGGTGCGGGAGGCCGCCCGGGTGACGGAGCAGGTCCTGACCCTGGCCAACCGGGTGGGGCATTTCGGTACCGAGCTGCCGCGCTGCCTGATCGACCCCGGCGAATTCCGGCAGCTGAAAGTGAGCACCGGGTGTTCCGCCGCCCGCGACTTTTTCACGGTCGGCCCGAGCGGAAAACTGCGCGGCTGCAACCACTCCCCGGTCGAACTGTGTTCCTGGCGCGATCATGCGTCGCTGGCGCAGAATCCGGACTGGCGGGCGATGCTGTTCGGCGAACTCTGTCCGGAAAGTTGTTCCGGGTGCGAATTCCTCTCCGAATGCGCCGGCGGCTGCCGCGAAGCCGCCCGGGTGAAAACCGGCGATCCGAGGGGGCCAGATCCGGTTTTTAAGGACTTTTTTGAAAAAATCTGATTTCCTGAGCTTGCATTTTTCGCAAGCGGGAATATATTGAGAAACATTGAAAATGAGAGATGCGAGTGTAGCTCAGATGGTAGAGCATCACGTTGCCAACGTGATTGTCGCCGGTTCGATTCCGGTCACTCGCTCCAATTCTTCTCAGCTTCATGTGCAGGTGCGAGTGTAGCTCAGATGGTAGAGCATCACGTTGCCAACGTGATTGTCGCCGGTTCGATTCCGGTCACTCGCTCCATTTTTTTTGCCCTTTTTCCGGAGTTTCCCGGAATCGCTCGATAACCTCCTCTTCCAAATGCATCCTTCCGGTTTTTTTTGTAAAAATTTCTCACTGGGGTTGATTCTGTAAAAATGTGGGGATATGTTATATAGACGATATTAAAGTAGCGTAAACGATACTTAATGGAGGGCGCAAATGGGAGAACGGGGAAATTTACCGGGGTTGATGCGGACAATCCTTCTGCTCGAGTATCTGGCGCCGAGAAGTTCCGGCATGGGGTTCAATGAGATCAAGGCGTTGTTCCCGGATGCGCCGCCATCCACCGTGTCCCGGCTGCTGAAGGCTTTGCTGGAGGAGAATCTGCTGGCGAAAAAGGAGGATGAGAAAAATTACCGTATCGGTTCCCGCGCCCGGCTGCTGGGGGAAATTCTCTGCAACCACGCCGGCCGCACGGACCTGCTGAAGACGGCGGTGCGGAATCTGGCGGAAACCACCCGGCACTCCGCGGCCTACTTCGAATTGCAGGACTGGACCAACCGGCTCGTGGTGAAGCATGAAATTCCCGAGGCGTTTCTCTATATGCCGGCGGGACACTGCAATCTCAATTTCGGCTCTCACGGCTTTGCCAAGGTCCTGGCGGCGGGACAGCCGGACGAGGTTCTGGATCAGCTGGTCGAACAGTTCATCCCGCCCGGGGAGAGGGATTCCTACCGGAAGGAAATGGAGACCATCCGCCGGGACAAGGTGTGCATCAACCGGCACGACGACCGCGATTACTATTGCCGGATCGCGGCGCCGGTCTTTTCCGGCGACGCCTTCGCCGGGGCGATCGGGATCACCGTACTGGGTGAACATACGCCGGAGGAGCTGGAGAAACTGGCGGAACAGGTCAAACAGGCGGCCGCGGAAGCTGCCGCGAAGATTGCAACGTTCAACAAACCGTAAATCGGAGAGCAGTTATGAGAAAGCCGAATTTCGTAATCTTCATCACCGACGACCAGGGCTATGGAGACCTGTCGTGCATGGGGGCGCCCGATTTCCGCACTCCGAATCTCGACCGGCTGGCCGCCGGCGGGGTTCGCTTCAGCAACTTCTATTCGAATTGCCCGGTGTGCAGCCCGTCGCGGGCGGCGTTGCTGACCGGACGATATCCGGCCCGGGCCGGAGTCAGGTCCATTCTGGCCGGACACCGCACCGCCTCCGGTTTGCCGCAGGATGTGACCACCGTGGCCAGGGCCCTGAAACAGGAGGGGTACCGGACCTATATGTCCGGCAAGTGGCATCTGGGGGTGGACGGGCCGAGCCGCCCCAATTCCCACGGGTTCGACCACTGGTTCGGCTTCCTGGCCGGATGCATCGATTATTACTCGCATATCTTTTACTGGGGGATGAACCATGCCGGACCCGGATTGAATCCGACCCACGACCTCTGGGAAGACGACCGGGAAATCTGGGACAACGGCAAATATTTCACCGAGGCGATCACCGGCAAGGCGGTGGACTACATCCGGGACGCGGGCAAAGGCGACGAGCCGTTCCTGCTGTACGTCGCTTACAATGCGCCCCATTACCCGATGCACGCGCCGCAGAAGTACATGGACCGCTTTCCGAATCTGCCGTGGGACCGGCAGGTGATGGCGGCGATGGTCAGCGCCGTCGACGACGGAGTCGGCGAGATCATGAACGAGCTGGAACGACAGGGGCTGGCGGATAACACCTGCACGTTTTTCATGTCGGACAACGGCCCGTCGCGGGAATCCCGCAACTGGCTGGACGGCAATCAGGATTTCTACTACGGCGGCTCCGCCGGAGCGCTGAAAGGACACAAGTTCAGCCTCTACGAAGGCGGAGTCCGGGTTCCGGGGATCATGAACTGGCCCGGCGTCATTCCGTCCGGGCAGGTGCTGGATACGCCGGTGGCGGCGATGGATATCATGCCGACGTTTCTGAAAGCCGCCGGCGGCGACCCCGAACCGTACGGCGTGGACGGCTGCGACATTCTGCCGCTCCTGAGCCGGGGAGCCGCCCTGCCGGAACGGGATCTCTGCTGGGAGATGGACAAGCAGACCTCCATCCGTCGCGGCAAATGGAAACTGGTGCTCAACGGCCGCCTGGTCGAACACGCGAATCCGCCCTGTGAGGTTCACCTCTCCAATCTGGAAGAGGATATGGGCGAAAAGATCAATCTGAAAGACGAGTACCCGGAGATCGCCGCGGAGCTGACCGCCGCCGCCCTGACCTGGAGAGCTGCGATGGAAGCCGATTGGGACGAACGGCGGAAGCGGCAGGATTCCGGCTTGGTGACCCATGTGAAATAGTCCCGAAATCGACACAAAAAAATCGCCGTCCCGGATTTGCGGAACGGCGATTTTTTTGAATGTTCGTTCTTCAGTATCGGCGCTGAAGCTCGATGACCCGGCCCTGGATCGTCACTTCCGAGGCGGGATAGGTCTGTACGTTGTACTCCGGGTTGGCCGGACGCAGTTCGATGCGTCCCTGCGTTTTCGGGAAGAAGCTCTTGATGGTCACTTCCCCGCCCTGAAGCAGCGCGACGACGATATCCCCGCTGCGCGGCTTCGCGGTCGTCTGTGCCACAACCACGACGTCGCCGTCGAAGATGCCGAGGTCGCGCATGCTCTCGCCCTGCACGCGGAGAGCAAAGAGGCTTTCCGGCGGGCAGTCGGGAACGAGCGCGCTGTTGACGCAGACTTCGCCCTCTTTGTATTCGAGGCTTTCCGAAGGAGCTCCGGCATTGACCCGGCCGAGCAGGGGAATGAGCAGCGCTCCCTGCGGCACCCGGGCGCGTCCGTGCGAACGGTTCGCCAGGCTGATGCTGCGCGCCTTCGAGCTGCGCGAGAGCTGCTTTTTGCGCTGGAGCGCCCGCAGATGCGCGAACACCGTCGAAGTCTTGATCCCGAAATGATCGGCGATTTCATACACCGTCGGAGCCATTCCTTCGCGGTCGAGAAACTCCTCGATGAATTCGAGAATGTTCTTCTGTTTGTCCGTCAATGTCTTCATTGTTCTAACTCCCCCCTCTGGGTTGGGTCCGGTCGTAAATGCGTGGATATCCCTTCAAAGCCGGTATCCGGCCGCTCCCACCGCGTAATCGTTGTCGCCGATTTTGCCGATGCTGACGAAATAGAGAAAGTCCCGCTTGACCGGTTTGCCTTCGGCGTCCTTCTTTTCGTAGGTCATTTTCCACAGATAAGTCTGATAGACGACCTGGTCGAGCACGGCCAGGAGCTCCATGTTGACGAAGTCGCCCTGCTCGCGTTTCTGAGCAGCGAGAATTTCATTGAAAATTTCGGGCGTCAGCTTCTTGCGCCGGTCTTCGGAGATGACCGACTTGAATTTTTCGATGTCCTTGTCGCGGAAGGCGGCGACGAAGTTGTCCATGTACTCCTTCGCCACCTTGAGTCCGCCGGCATCCCGTTCGTTTGCCGTCATCGGTTCCATCGACGATTGCGCGGCCGCTTTGGGTTCAAAGAGCGCGCAGCCGGGAAGCAGAGCTCCGGCGGCAAACGCGGCCGCCAGCATCAGTCCGAATTGTTTCATCATTTTCTCGCTCCTCCTCTTTCTTCATTCGGTCGATCAGTTTCCGTGTTCTTTGCAGAACGCCTCGAGCCGCCGGGCGGCTTCGCGGATCGTCGCTTCGGAACACGCATAGGAAAGCCGGATCTGCCCTTCCGCTCCGAACGAGCAGCACGGGATCGCCGCGAGCTTGTTCTCGGCCAGCAGCCGGTTGCAGAACTCTTCGGAGCTCATTCCAAACGAGCTCACGTCGCAGAGCAGATAGAACGCTCCCTGCGGACGGATGCACTTGACGCCCGGAATCGCCGAAATCAACTGGAAAACCAGGTCGCGGCGTTTGGCGAATTCCGCGCACATGTGTTCCACTTCCTTCTCCGCCTTGCCTTCGAGGGCGGCCATCGCGCCGTACTGGGCGAAGGTGGTCGCGTTGCTGGTCGTGTGGCTCTGGAAGGCGATGATCCGCCGCGCCAGCCAGCGCGAAGCGCGCAGGTAGCCGAGACGCCAGCCGGTCATCGCGTAGGTCTTGGAGAACCCGTTGACGGTGATCGTCAGCTCGTTGATCTCTTCCGACAGCGAGGCGATGCTGATGTGCGGCTTGTCCGCGTCGTAGGTCAGCTTCTCGTAGATTTCGTCGGAGAGGATCATGATGTTGCGCCGGATGGCGATTTCGGCGATCTTCTCCAGCGTCTCGCGACGGTAGACCGCGCCGGTCGGGTTCGACGGCGTGTTGAGGATCAACAACCGGGTGTTCTCGGTGATCGCCGCTTCGAGGTCGGCCGGGTCGATTTCGTAATTGTTCTCCATGCGAGTCTGCACTTCGACGACCTTGGCGCCGACCGCGGTGACCATTTCGGGGTAGCTCAGCCAGTACGGCGCGGGGATGATCACCTCGTCGCCGGGGCCGCAGAGCGCCGCGATCGCCGTGAAGCAGGAGAATTTCGCGCCGGGGGCGACCACGATTTCATCCCATGCGCAGGGAATGTGGTTTTCGTTCTGGAACTTCGCCGCGATGAGCTTGCGCAGCTCGGGCGCGCCGCTGGCGGGGGTGTAGGTGACCTTGCCGGCCTGGAGGGCCTCGATGCAAGCGTCCTTGATCGGCTGCGGCGTGTCGAAATCCGGCTCTCCGGCGCACATGCTGCAGACGTCGTGCCCCTGGCTTTTCATCTCTTTGGCCATCGCCGTGATGGCGAGCGTGGCCGAGGGGTGAAGATGGCACATGAAGCCGGATGAGTTCTTGAGATCGTTCATGGTTCGGAACAACTCCTTCTGGAAT
>CAYSZM010000157.1:0-7774 GCA_964435365.1 uncultured Victivallis sp.
TTGACCGGAAGCAGGAACGCCCCGGCCGTCAGCAGCGCGGTGACGACCAGAAAAGCCGCGCACGTTCGGAGAAGAAACGCGAACTGGAGCCGCGCATTTCCAAGATAAGTGATACATATCAGAAATATAACGTTTTTCCTTTCGTCCGCGCAATCTCCGGCAGCCGCTTCGCGCCGAAAAACAGCAGAGCCAACAGGAAAACAAGAATAATTTGCCCCATTCCAATGCCCATTCAAATCCTTCTCCTTCAATAATCAGTGTGCCATTTTCTGTTTGATTTTCAGCCCAACAATGATTGCGATTAAAGCCACAGCTAGCCAAAAAGCAATAGTTCCGCCATATTGGAGAAGGTTCAACCATAGATTTTCAACCTTCTCCGCAATCCATTTCCAAATGGAGGTCCACATGGAGGGAGGTTCGATATTTCCTGCGGTAAGATTATCAATGTAAGCATTACTGTACTCCTGATTGTTCTTCACGCTCTTCACTTTTGCGCCAACAGGGGGTAATAGCCGTGATTCATCTTTTTTTTCCGGAAAAGTTACGATTCCCCAATCCTCGGAAGAGAGCAGTTTCCCATCGCTTCCCGACGCCCGGTACCCGTAGATGAACGGACGTTGTGGGTTTTGGTCAACCCAAAATTCGATGGCAGCGAAATAGGCGGATTTCAATGCGAGAATGTTCTGATCAAATTCTTCTCTGGTCAATTTACGGCAGTGGATATCGGAATCTTTTCCAAATATTCCACGAAGTTTTTTCCATTGAAAATGCCACGGAGGAGCATTGGCAATGGTATCATCGTCACTTCGGTATCTGACGGATATTTTATAGCATGGTATTCCGCGATACCGATCCGAGGAGAGCAGATAAGTCCCTTTGTCAATACGAGAGGGATCTGTCATCGCATAGATGACAGGCCACCAGCTCCAATCTGTGGGGTAATGTCTTTCGATGACAAGATTATCGACGACTTTGCCATCTTCCGTCAACCAGACCTGTTCTTTGATTTCCGGAGGCGCAGAAATGAGAATCGCCTGATTGCGCCTGCGCTGATCGACACTGGTGTCTATTCGAACATTCCCATTTCCGGAATAAATGGACACGTCCTTATTTTCCACGCCATTCGATGAAGGTCCGCGACTTTGAAAATTCGCATGAAGCGAGTAATCGATTGCCTTGCGGAGAAATGACTTTATCTGATCCGTCGTTGCTCCGTAAGTGGATATTTGCGCGCAGAAAAAATAACATAATCCAAGAATATGTAAACGATTAATCGATAACATTTCCAGCCTTCATTTCATATTGATTGTACTTTTCAGCCCGTTGTCTTCAAGTAATATTCGTGATTGATATACTATATATCATATAGGCCTAGGTCTTCAAGATTAGATAGTGATAAATCAGGTAATAAATTATTCAATTTACAGGCAGTTTCTATTTGAACGCTGCCTGTAAACCGATTTTCATTCTGTCACGCTGTGAGCAGGAATGCAACCGTCGTGAGATGTATTGTTTGCGACCGGATTACAGTTGAAATTAGTTCCGCAGGAAAACTGATTAGTGCGGCAGTAGTGTGTTTCATCGCCAACACAGGCATATGCTTTTTCATCGCATACATAAGCCTAGTACAGTACTGCTTCGGTTGTCCGCTTAAAACGTTTTGGCAATAAGCTATTCATCTCGGCGAGAAAAAATGCGATGCCTCGACGTTCCTGTTTCTATTTGCGACCCCTAATGCCTGTCCGTATGCCACATGCAGGCGGAATTACCATTTTTCTACTTATATTTAATCATACCTAACTTTACAGAAATTGCAAGTTAAAATTTCAAAAAAACAGATAAATTAATCAAATATGGAATTTTTATTAGAATTCATTACGGCGATCATGAGGAACTGGAGCAGGACGGCGACGCCGAAGACCCCGGCCGCGATCTTCGGAAGGAACGCCCCAACCGTCAGCAGCGCGGTAACGACCAGAAAAGTCGCGCAGATGTTCGGAGAAGAAAGGCGAACAGGAATCGCACGTTTCCCAGATCATGATACATATCGGAGATATAACGTCTCTTTCTGAAATTGCGAAGCGTCAGGGGCAGTCCGCCGCTTCGGTTCCAGAAATCGGCCGCGCAATCTCCGGCTGCCGCGTCACGCCGAAGACGACAACCGGATGCCTGAATCCAATTCCCCTGCCATCCCACCCGCATCGCTTACGGATTCCGTCTTTTGGCGCGAATTTTCAATATAATCGCCAGAACCGCGGCGGCAATCGCCAGGCAGAACGTGATTTTTCCGTCCCAGGTGAGAATCGAATCGATATTGCGCTCGAAAAATGATCCGATGCGGTCTCCCTGCCGTTGAAACCAGCCGGGACCGGCGGGAATATTATCTTCAAAATACCGGGCGCGCACTTGTTCCAGCTCTTTCTTTTCATGCATTTTCACTCTTCGGGGCAAATCGAAGATTCCGGCTGGAAAATTCGATTCAAATTGAATATCTTCAAACTCATAGCGATATGCCATTTTGCCATCCGGAGTGAACGCCTCCCAGGCATAGATGAACCGGTCGGGACGGACATAATATTTTCGCACCGCAAGAAACTCTTTGCGGTCGATTCCCGGAGGGACCGATGAAAAGCGCAATGTAGATACGATATTTCCATCCGGTGATTTGCTTTCCGTCACCGTCAGCCCGGGCTCTGCGTCGAGAACAAGGTAAGGAGGAATCCCGAACCACGGAAACGTGTTCTTTACGGCATGCGATCCGTAAATCCAAAACGAGCCCTCCCGGTTGACAAGCTGAGAGAAAATGACTTCCGGATGCTCCCTGCTCCTGATTTTATCGAGCCGGCTGAGCGGAAGCCTGCGCCCTGCAACAGATTGCTGATACACCTGATAATGGGATTTGAATTCTCCCTGAACGGCTTTCAGCGAGGCGGTGAACGACGACGTCACGGTATGGTCCAACGCACTCTGCAGCCGGCGAATCGCCGCAGTATCATTGGCCCGGGATACCTGCCGCTCCAGGGAACAGTCAAGCTTTCGCTCTTCGGAAAAGACGCCGGAGGGCAGCTGAAAGGCATCCACACTCAACGACGGCTTGAAATCAACAGAACCGAAATCGAATTTCTCCACGGATTCATTCTGATCATTAAAAACTTCATACCCTCGGATGAACGGTCGATCCCGATCGATCCAATAGCTGACAGTGATCTTGTTGTCGGGCGGCAATTTCACTTCAACGCGAAATTCCGCGCAAGGCGTCTTGTTGAAATCGCGATTCTTAATACTGATGTGCGTGATCCAGCTGAAATCATATTTGGGCAGCCAATCCAGACCGGAGATCGGACTGCGAACAGCTCTTTTCCCGACGATAACAAAGAATCCTTTGGGGTTCCATCGGCTGCTTTGATCAATGGCTTCCGGGTTGTCAAAATCCGAACGACCGACTTTCAAAACATCCTGCCGCCGAAAAACAAAACCGTTCGCGGAATCGTTCCATTGAAAACGGACCACTTTATTATTCTGCACTGCGATAAAATCAGCATGATTCGTCGCCGTGTAAGCTTCGCGCAGTCTTTCCACATCTTCCGGCAAGCCGGCCCGAACCGGAAGCATCATCCCCCACACGAAGAAAGACAACCCAATGATATGGACGCGGGAAGACATCCATTTCTTCATAATCACGACCAGGACGACTGCAAGAATGGCAATCCAGAGAGCAATCCGGCTTCCCCACACAAGGAAGAGATCCGTGTTGTCCGACAGGAATTCCGCAACTCCCCGGTGTGCACTCCGCCCCTGTTCAAATATGGTCTTACCGAATTCAATCTGCAATATGCCATATTCGGATAACGTTTTCACTTTGCAGTCGGGCAATTTAAAAATTTGCGGGTCCAGTTTTTCTTTCAAAGAAACATTGCCCCAATTGCCGTAGCCGACCTCCTTTCCCTGCCGATTGTATTTTTTAGTGAAAAAAATGAAAGGACGATCGGGGTCTTTGATAAACCACATCTCCATCGCGGTCAAAAAATCATCCTCTCTTCCGGTAACCCGCTCCAGGGGACAACCGGTAAAAGCCGCAATATCCCGGTCCGTTCCCGGAATTTTGACAACCGCTTTGTAACAGGCGATCCCCTGGCTGGACGTGGAGCTCAGGGAATATACGGTTCCGGAATAATTGCAGAATTGATCCAGCAAGTCGTTGTTCATGGTGAACCCGTAATCTTCGTTCACATGAAAAACCCGATTCCCGATCACTTCGTGCCGAGCGTTTTCCGCCCATTGAAAAATGCCGGACCCGGAGCGATACAAAATCACCTTGGTCAGGTTTCCCGGCAGAGGGCTTTCCGCCCGGACGAACATCTCGTCACCGACCGGAGCCATATAGAGTCGATCGAAACGACTGCCCAGGGACTGCCACTTCTCCGTCGTCAACGTCGCTTTTTTGCTATAGGCATTGGCTGCCAGCAGCAAGTTGCGAATGTCGTCGGAACCATTCCCATAAGCAGAGGCAGTAATGACGACGAAAACAAGGCAAACGATCTTTTTCCCTGTGCTGATCAAACTCATTTCAGAAATTATCCTTCTTCCATTTTTCCGCAATATGTTCCACTCTCAATCATACAATACTCCGGAAACTTTCTTTTCAAAATCATTTCTTGTGCATTGCATCGAAAAAAATCGCATCTGTTTTACTGTTTCCTTCGTTCACGGCCGGAGCGAAAGAGAGAACGCCATTTCAGCGGACTCCCCGCAGCTTGCCCCCTGACGCTGCCGATCGGTCTTTCGCCCGCTAAAATTCATCGTTCGCGGCGTTTCGGCGTTTTTTGAAGAGCTTCTAACTTTGCCCTAACACAACGCTAACAGTTCGGGGTTACCTTTATATGCATGAAGCCCGGGGATGAATATTCGGTGGTTCTCCGGGGCAATACAAAACCATGGAGTGAATATGAAGAAGAATCTGTTCCGAACGCTCGCAGCCCTGTCGCTGTCGCTGCCGCTCGTCGCTTCCGCCGCCGACCTTACGCTCAGCGGCGCGGGAGCCTCGTTCCCCGCCCCGGTCTACCGGGTGTGGACCTACAACTACGGCGAATCGACCGGCAAGAAAATCGAAGTCGCCTACCAGAGCATCGGCTCCGGCGCCGGCATCAACCAGATCAAGGACAAGACCGTCGATTTCGCCGGTTCCGACAATCCGCTGACCAAGGAAGAGCTCGACAAGTTCGGCCTGATCCAATTCCCGATGCTCACCGGCGGCGTGGTCGTGGTGGCCAACCTCCGCGGCGTCGAACCGAACTCGCTCAAGCTTGACCAGCCGACGCTGGCCGGTATCTTCCTCGGCAAGATCACCACCTGGAACGACCCGGCGATTCAGGCGCTCAACCCCGATGCCAAGCTGCCGAACATCCGCATCACCGTCGTCCATCGCTCCGACAGCTCGGGCACCAGCTTCATCTTCACCAACTACCTCGCCAAAATCTCCAAGGAGTGGGCCGACAAGGTCGGTTTCGGTCCGGCGGTAAACTGGCCGGTCGGCATCGGCGGGCAGAAGAACCCCGGCGTCTGCAACAACGTCGCGCGCATCAACGGCTCGATCGGCTACACCGAGTACACCTACGCGGTGGAAGGCAAGATCTCGATGGTTTCGCTCAAGAACCAGGTGGGCAAATTCGTCAAACCGACGCCGGAGACGTTCAGCGCTTCCGGAGCCCATGCCGACTGGAAGAACGCCCCCGGATTCTACATGGTGCTCACCGACCAGCCCGGCGACGACAGCTGGCCGATCACCGGTCTTACCTACATTCTGATCTACAAGAACCAGCTCGACGCCAACAAGGCGGCCGGAATGCTCAAGTATTTCAACTGGTGCTACACCACCGGCGCCACCGCGGCCCTCAAACTCCACTACGTGCCGCTGGCCGACGAAGTCGTCAAGCAGGTCCGCACGGCGTGGGAGAAGGAAGTCTCTTCGGGAGGCGCCCCGGTCAAGTACTGACGGCGGAAATCCGAAACGATTATGACCACCATTCCTCGTAAATCCATCATCAATCCGGCCGGTTCCGACCGGCTGTTCCGGATCGCCGCGGCCGGAAGCGCGTTCCTCGTGCTCGCGCTTCTCGCCGGGCTGCTGGTCCAGCTCGGCATCGGCTCGGCTCCCGCCTGGCGGGAGTTCGGGTTCGGATTCCTGATCGGAACCGGGTGGGACCCGGTTGCGAACGTCTACGGCGCGCTGCCCGCCATTGTCGGCACGCTGCTGACCACCGCGATCGCGCTGATCCTGGCGATCCCCCCGGCCTTCGTCACCGCGCTCTGGCTGGTCGACGCGCCCCCCGGAATCGGCGAGATTCTGAGCCAGGCGCTCGACCTGCTGGCCGCGATCCCCAGCGTGATCTACGGCATGTGGGGACTCTTCGTCCTCGTGCCGCTCATGCAGGATTACGTCCAGCCGTTCCTCTCGGAAACGCTCAAGCTCGGGAAAATCCCGTTCTTCGGCGAGTACGGCAACGGCTTCGGCTTCCTCACCGCCAGTCTGATTCTCGCGCTGATGATCCTGCCCTACATGTCGGCGGTCATGCGCAACGTCTTCCGGATGACGCCCTCCATGCTGCGCGAATCCGCGTTCGGCATCGGCTGCACCCGCTGGGAGACCGCCAAAGACATCGTGATGCGGTACGGCATCCGCGGACTCCTGGGCGGCATTTTCATCGGACTCGGCCGCGCCCTCGGCGAAACCATGGCCGTCCTCTTCGTCATCGGCAACGTCATGGAACTGCCGAACAATCTTTATGCGAGCGGCACCACCATCGCCGCGACGCTCGCCAACAACTTTGCGGAGGCGAACGGCCTCATGCGCTCCGTGCTGTTCGCTCTGGGTCTGATCCTGCTGCTCCTCTCGCTCGGGGTACAGGTGCTCGCCCAGTATTATCTCGCCATGACCGGAGCCGCGAGAGGAGAGAAATAACATGACCGCCATCGCACCGGAAAAACGACGCGGCCTCCTCGGCCGCAAACTGGTGGACCGCACCGTCGGACTCCTCTCCATCCTCGCGCTGTTCATCGCCGTGGCCGGAATGATCTGGATTCTCTGGGTCGTCCTGGCGCGCGGCGCTTCGGTGATCTCATTATCCTTCTTCACGGAGCCCTCGAAACCTTACGGCGCCCCCGACGGCGGCATCGCCAACGCGCTGCTCGGCACGGTGGAGATCACGCTGGGCGCGACGCTGCTCGGCGTCCCCCCTGCCCTGCTCGGGGGGATCTACCTGGCCGAATTCGGCAAGGGGACCAAATTCGGAAACGCGATCCGCTTCTCTGCCAACGTCATGATGGGAATGCCGTCGGTCGTGGTCGGTCTCTTCATCTACGCGATTCTGGTGGTTCCGATGGGCGGCTTCTCCGGCCTCGCCGGTTCGGTGGCGCTGGCCGTGCTGATGTTCCCGGTCGTGCTGCGCACCACCGAGGATATGCTGCTCATGGTGCCGGACGCACTGCGCGAATCGGCGCTGGCCCTCGGCTGCAGCCGCGCCCGCACCGCCGTGCGCATCATCTGCCGCAGCGCCCGCAGCGGGCTGGTCACCGGCATCATGCTCGCCGTCGCCCGCGTCTCGGGCGAAACCGCCCCGCTCCTCTTCACCGCGCTCTGGAGCGACGCCTGGCCCAAACACTACTTCACCGAGCCGACCGCGAACCTGCCCGTGCTCGTCACCGAATATGCGACGAATTCCCCGTTCGAGGAACAGCATGCCGCCGGATGGGGCGCCGCGCTCGTCGTGACGCTGCT
>CAYSZM010000158.1:0-7721 GCA_964435365.1 uncultured Victivallis sp.
CCTGGTCGGCAAGATCACGCCGAAGAGCGAAACCGAGCTGGCGCCGGAAGAGCGTCTGCTTCGCGCGATCTTCGGGGAAAAGGCGGCCGACGTGAAGGATTCGAGCCTGACCGTCTCCAGCGGCAAGGGCGGCATTGTCATGGACATCCGCATCGAGTACGCCAAGGACCCGGCCCGCGCGTCGATGACCCGCACCGAGGCCAAGCGCCAGGAAAAGATGATGAAGAACGACTACCGGGACATTTACAACGGCCTGATCGACGATCTGACCGCCCGGCTGTCGGACGTGATGCTCGGCGTCAAGCTGCCGTATCCGATCTTCGACATGTCTCCGGCGCGGGAAAACGCGGTGCTGATCAGCTCGAACCGCAAGGTCACCAAGAGCTCGATCCAGAAACTCGCGGCCCATTACGACTGCTGGGGCATGGAAGACTGCGAACTCAAGAAGACCATTACCGGAATCATCGACACCTTCGCGCCGCAGTTCGAAGAGAACGAGGAGCGCCGCCGCCGTCTGGGCGACAACATGGAATACGCCGACGCGGATTCCGGCGTGATCAAGCGGGTCAAGGTCTATGTCGGCTGCAAGCGCAAGCTGCAGGTCGGCGACAAGATGGCCGGCCGTCACGGCAACAAGGGTATCGTCTCCCGGATCGTTCCGGTCGAAGACATGCCGTTCCTCGAGGACGGCACCCCGGTGGACATCATCCTGAACCCGCTCGGCGTGCCGAGCCGCATGAACATCGGGCAGGTGCTGGAAACCCATCTCGGATGGGCGGCCAGGATGCTCGGAATCAAGGTGGCGACGCCGGTCTTCGACGGTATCCCGGAAGGGAAGATCGTCGACCTCATGAAGGAAGGCAACGACGCTTTCACCGCCAAGGAAGGCCACGACTACCACTGGGGCTTCCGCCAGGACGAGGACGGCAAGTGGAACTATGACGGCAAGGCCGACGTCTACGACGGCCGTACCGGCGACAAGTTCGACCAGCGCGTAACGGTCGGTTACGTGTATATGCTGAAGCTCGACCACCTGGTGGCGAACAAGATCCATGCCCGTGCGGTCGGTCCGTACTCGCTGGTCACCCAGCAGCCGCTGGGCGGCAAGGCGCAGCACGGCGGCCAGCGTTTCGGCGAAATGGAAGTCTGGGCGCTCGAAGCCTACGGCGCGGCGTACAACCTCCAGGAAATGCTGACGGTGAAGTCGGACGACGTCGCCGGACGCGCCCGGATCTACGAGTCGATCGTCAAGGGCCAGAACATTCTGGAAGCCGGTCGGCCGGAATCCTTCAACGTGCTGTTGAAGGAAATGCAGAGCCTCGGGCTCGACATCCGTACCGTGAAGAAGACGGGCGAACATTAATTCGAGGAGGAATTTACCTTGATTGACAATACTTATGCTTACCGGGAGCTGCTGGGCAAAAGCGCGGCGTCTTCATTCGGTGCGGTTTCGATCAATGTGGCGTCGCCGGAAGTGATCCGTTCGTGGTCGTTCGGCGAGGTCAAGAATCCCGAGACCATCAACTACCGGAGCTTCAAGCCGGAAAAGGGCGGTCTCTTCTGCGAGCGCATTTTCGGACCGACCCGCGACTGGGAGTGCAACTGCGGCAAATACAAGCGCGTGAAACACAAGGGGATCGTCTGCGACCGCTGCGGCGTCGAAGTCACCCAGGCCAAGGTGCGCCGCGAGCGCATGGGCCACATTGAGCTGGCGGTGCCGGTTTCGCACATCTGGTTCTTCAAGTGTATGCCCAGCCGCATCGGTCTCGTGCTCGACATGACCGCGAAGTCGCTTGAGCACGTGATCTACTATGAAGAGTACGTGGTGACCGATCCGGGCGACACTCCGCTCAAGGTCGGCCAGACCATGAACGAGATCGAATACCGCCAGGCGGTGGACGACTACGGCGACGCTTTCACCGCCGACATGGGCGCTCCGGCGATCAAGACGCTGCTCGAGCGCGTCGACCTGCCGATGCTCAAGGCCGAGCTGGAAGTCAGCCTCGAAGGCACCCGCAACAAGGCGATCCGCAAGAAGCTGGCCAAGAGGTTGCGTCTGGTGGAAGGCTTCATGAACAGCAACTCGCGTCCGGAGTGGATGATCCTGACCGTGCTGCCGGTGATCCCGCCGGACCTGCGTCCGCTGGTTCCGCTGGAAGGCGGCCGGTTTGCGACGAGCGACCTCAACGACCTCTACCGGCGCGTCATCAACCGCAACAACCGCCTGAAGAACCTGCTTCAGCTCCGCACGCCGGAAGTCATCATCCGGAACGAAAAACGGATGCTGCAGGAGGCGGTCGACTCCCTGATGGACAACGGCCGTCACGGCCGCGCCGTCACCGGCGCCGGCAACCGCGCGTTGAAGAGTCTTTCGGACATGCTCAAAGGCAAGCAGGGCCGCTTCCGTCAGAACCTGCTCGGCAAGCGCGTCGACTACTCCGGCCGTTCGGTCATCGTGGTCGGCCCCGAGCTGAAGATTCACCAGTGCGGACTGCCGAAGAAGATGGCGATGATCCTCTTCGAGCCGTTCATCATCCGTCACCTCAAGGGACGCGGCTTCGCCCACACCGTGCGTGGCGCCAAGAAGATGATCGAGCGCGGCGAGCCGGAAGTGTGGGACATCCTCGAAGAGGTGACCCAGGGCCACCCGGTGATGCTCAACCGCGCCCCGACGCTGCACCGTCTGTCGATCCAGGCGTTCGACCCGGTGCTGATCGAAGGGTCGGCGATCCGTCTGCACCCGCTGGTCTGTACCGCGTACAACGCGGACTTCGACGGCGACCAGATGGCCGTGCACGTGCCGCTTTCGAACGAGGCGCAGATGGAGACGAAGCTGCTGATGCTCGCTCCGAACAACATCTTCTCGCCCGCGAACGGCAAGCCGATCGTCTCCCCGACGCAGGACATCACGCTGGGCAGCTACTACCTGACCTGCGATCCGCGCAACAAGGAGAAGGCGAAGCTCTACCGCGACATGTTCGAGGTGTTCTATTCGTTCCAGACCGGATTCATCAAAATCCACGACGCGGTCCGCATCCCGAACCCCGACTTCGGCCGGGACACGGTTTACGGCGACAAGGAGAGCCGCTATCTCCTGACCACGCCGGGCCGCTGCCTGTTCCATGAAATCTGGGACAAGCGCCTCGGGTTCTTCAACCAGATTGCGAAGAAGAAGGATCTCGGCCGGCTGATCAGCGATTCGTACAATATTTCCGGGCACGACGCCACCATCCGGCTGCTGGACGACCTCAAGGATCTCGGCTACCGTCATGCGACGCTGGCCGGTCTCTCGATTTCGATCGCCGACCTCCAGGTCCCCGAGAAGAAGGAAGAGATCATCGAAGCCGCCCGCGGTCAGATCGACAGCGTGCTCGACCAGTACAACAACGGTCTCCTGACCGAAGGCGAACGTCACAACAAGGTCATCGACATCTGGACGCAGGCGTCCAACGCGGTGGCGACCGAGCTGTTCGCCCGGCTGGAAGCGGCTTCGCGCCGCGGCGAGATCAACCCGGTGTACGCGATGCTCGACTCCGGCGCGCGAGGCAGCAAGGACCAGATCCGTCAGCTGGCCGGTATGCGCGGTCTGATGGCGAAACCGTCGGGCGACATCATCGAACGGCCGATCATCTCGAACTTCCGTGAAGGCCTGACGGTGCTCGAATACTTCATTTCGACCCACGGCGCCCGTAAGGGTCTGGCCGACACCGCGCTCAAAACGGCGGACTCGGGTTACATGACCCGCCGCCTGGTCGACGTGGCGCAGGATATCATCTGCCGCGAGCCGGACTGCGGAACCTCGAAGGGCATCTGGACCAGCGCGATCATCGAAGGCGACGAAGTGATTCTGCCGCTGAAGGACCGTATCCTCGGCCGGTTCAGCGGTCAGGACATCCGCGACCCCGCCTACGCCGACGGTCGGTTGATCGTCAAGGCCGGCGATGAATTCACGCCGGAAGTGGTTGAGCTGATCGACAAGCGCGGCATTCAGCGCGTGCTGATCCGTTCGACGCTGACCTGCGAAACGCTCCGCGGCGTCTGCATCAAGTGCTACGGCCGGAACCTGGCCAGCGACCGTCTGGCGAAGGAAGGCGACGCGCTCGGCATTATCGCCGCCCAGTCGATCGGCGAGCCGGGCACCCAGCTGACGATGCGTACGTTCCACATCGGCGGTACCGCGTCGAGCGCCTACAAGCAGCCGGTGATCGCGTCGCGTCACGACGGCGTCATCAAGCTGTTCAACGTCCGCACGATCAAGAACCAGAAGGGCAAGACGGTCGTCGTCAACAAGAACGGCTATGTGATCGTCTACGATCCGAAGACGGCTCAGGCGGCTGAAAAGTCGGCGCGCGAACGCGCCCAGATCGAGGCCGAGGCGCTCGGCACCGTCTACAACAAAGACTACGACTTCTGGGGCGATGCGCTCAAGGAAGCCGAACTCGACCGTTATGAACTCGAGGCCGGTTCGGTGCTCGACAAGAACGACGGCGAAAGCGTCAAGGCCAACGAAGTGTTCGTGCAGTGGGAAGCGAACCACGTGCCGATCATCATCGAAGAGGCCGGTGTCGTCGAACTGCACGACCTGGTGGAAGGCGTCACGCTGCAGAAGCAGAAGCGCGGCGGTTCCGACCAGGCGACGGTGATGGAACACCGCGAAGACCTGCATCCGCAGATCGTGATCAACAGCCCCGACGGGCAGTTCCTGGCGAACTATCCGCTGCCGGCCGGCGCGGTGTTGATGACCAAGTCGGGTGCAAAGGTTTCCCCGGGTATGGTGGTGGCGCGTGTGCCGCGGCAGTCGGCCAAGAACAAGGACATCACCGGCGGTCTGCCGCGAATCGCGGAGCTCTTTGAAGCGCGCGTTCCGAAGGACGTCGCCGAGATCGCCCGTATCGACGGCTATGTCGAAGTGGACAAGATGAACCGCGGCAAGCGGCAACTCCTGATCCGCGACCCGGAATCGGGGATGGTCGAAGAGCACAACAACATTCCGGCGCACAAGCACCTGACGGTGAGCAAGGGCGACTTCGTCCGCAAGGGCCAGAAGCTGACCGAAGGTTCGATTGTGC
The DNA here is from genome assembly GCA_964435365.1 of uncultured Victivallis sp. Lineage (GTDB taxonomy): Bacteria > Verrucomicrobiota > Lentisphaeria > Victivallales > Victivallaceae > Victivallis. The sequence goes on from CAYSZM010000158.1 coordinate 5,070, forward strand.
CGCATACGCTGCTCGAGATCTGCGGTGTGCACGAGCTTCAGCGCCACCTGGTGGACGCGATTCAGCTGGTGTACCGCGCCCAGGGCGTGGAAATCAACGACAAGCACGTCGAGATCATCATCCGTCAGATGATGCAGAAGGTGCGGATCACCGACTCCGGTTCGACCGACTATCTGCCGGGCGAACAGCTCGACCGGACCGAGTTCGACCGCGTCAACCGCGAGATGATTGAGAAGGGCGGCAAGCCGGCGGAAGCCGAACCGATCCTGCTCGGTATTACCAAGGCGGCTCTGGAAACCGAAAGCTTCATTTCGGCGGCGTCGTTCCAGGATACCACCCGTATCCTGACCGAGGCGGCCACGGTGGGCAAGGTGGACAACCTGAACGGGTTCAAGGAGAACGTGATCACCGGGCATCTGATTCCGGCCGGTACCGGCACGGAAGTGATGCAGTCGATCCGGCTCAAGTATCTCGGTACCGAGATCGAGCCGGAACTGGCGGTGCAGGAGTCCGAGCGCTCGGTCGAGGAGATCGCCGCCGCGTGGCGCGAATCCGAGAGCAAGAGCGATGCGGCCATCTTCGGCGACGACGGCGAAGACGACGAGGATTCGCTGCCTGACGAAGCGCGTGAAATGGTCGCCGATTTCGACGACGATGCCTTTTCCGAGCTGGGCGACGACGAACTCGACGCCGAATTCGACGAAGAGGAAGAATAACCGGAAACGCTTCCGCAGCTCCGGGTCGGAGAGATCCGGAGCCGCGGGAGAAAATCCGCGGGAAAAGAAAAAATGCCAAAAAGACCGTTAAGTGATTTGCAAAACACGGTTTGCGGTATTATTTTATAAATCTTTGATATACGTTAATTGAATTTTATTTCGATGAAAATATAAAAAAGCAGGAATTTGTTATGCCGACAATCAACCAGCTCGTGCGTTTCGGACGCGAAGAGAAAGCGAAGAAAAGTAAATCCAAGGCGCTGAGCGCCTGTCCGCAGCGCCGCGGCGTCTGCCTCCAAGTCACCACCCGCACCCCGAAGAAACCGAACTCGGCGTTGCGCAAGATCGCCCGTGTCCGCCTGACCAACGGTCAGGAAGTGACCGCCTACATCGGCGGCGAAGGCCACAACCTCCAGGAGCACTCGGTGGTTCTGGTGAAGGGCGGACGTGTCCGCGACCTTCCGGGCGTCCGTTACCACATCGTTCGCGGCGCGCTGGACAGCCTCGGCGTCGACAAGCGCCGTCAGAGCCGTTCGAAGTACGGCGCCAAGCGTCCGAAGCCGGGCCAGGAAGCCGCTGCCGCCAAGGGCAAGAAGAAGTAATCGATCGAGTACTGAACTCACACAATAGGGTGCGAAGAAGATGAGAAGACGCAGAGTCGTGAAGCGGGAGCTGATTCCCGACGTCAAGTTCAACAGCGAGCTGGTCGCCCGTCTGATCAATACGATCATGACCCGCGGCAAGAAGTCCACCGCGCAGCAGATCGTTTATGGCGCGTTCGACGTCATTCAGTCCAAGAAGCCGGAGATGCAGGCCATCGACGTGTTCCTCCAGGCGCTCGAAAATGTCAAGCCGAAGCTCGAAGTGAAGAGCCGCCGCGTCGGCGGTGCGACCTATCAGGTTCCGATCGAAGTCGATCCGGAGCGTCAGGTCGCGCTGGCCATGCGCTGGATCACCTCCTACTCCCGCGGGCGCAAAGGCAAGTCGATGACCGAGTCTCTCGCCGGCGAATTGCTCGATGCGTTCGAGAACACCGGTTCCTCGATCAAGAAGAAAGAAGACACCTTTAAAATGGCGCAGGCGAACAAGGCGTTCGCCCATTACCGCTGGTAATGCGCCGGGAACACTGAATTATGATGACCGAGCAAGAAAAAAAAGAGTATCATGAGTCTCCGGATCGCAAGACCGCGCTGAAGGATTATCGCAACATTGGTATCATGGCGCACATCGACGCCGGCAAGACCACGCTGAGTGAACGCATTCTCTTCTACACCGGCGTGAACTACAAGCTGGGCGAAGTCCACGAGGGCGGCGCCACCATGGACTGGATGGAACAGGAACGGGAACGCGGCATCACGATCACCAGCGCCGCCACCACCTGTTACTGGAAGAACCATCGTATCAATATCATCGACACTCCCGGACACGTGGACTTCACTGCCGAAGTGGAGCGTTCGTTGCGCGTTCTCGACGGTGCGGTCGCCGTGTTCTGCTCGGTCGGCAAAGTTCAGCCCCAGAGTGAAACCGTCTGGCGTCAGGCGCAGAAGTATCACGTTCCGATCGTCGCGTTGGTCAACAAGATGGACCGTACCGGCGCCGATTTTGACGGCGTGGTGCATGAGATCCACACCAAGCTCGGCGCGACTCCGGTTCCGCTGATGCTGCCGATCGGCCGCGAGGCCGATTTCAAGGGCGTCATCGACGTTCTCGAAAACAAGTGCGTCTACTTCAGCGAAGAAGACAAGGGCGTCACCATGTTCGAAGAGGAGCCGACCGGCGAACTCAAGGATCGCCGCGAAGCCGCCTACAAGCACATGGTCGAATGTCTCGCCGAAGTCGATGACGAGATCATGGAGCTCTACCTGGCCGACGAAGTTCCGAACCACGACCAGATCAAGGCGGCGCTGCGCCGCATGACGCTGGCCGCGAAGATCGT
>CAYSZM010000159.1:0-7695 GCA_964435365.1 uncultured Victivallis sp.
GGATTCCCCGCAGTCCGTGGCGTTCGCGCCAGTTGCCGACCAGGACCGCGCCGAAAATGGCTTCCAGCGCCGCGACGGCGACCGGAACGCCGGGAACGGCGAAAAGTCCGCCGCCGTGGAACTTCACCAGCGCACCGGAAAGCATCGCGCCCAGGAACACTCCGGGCAGGACCGCGCCGAAGACGGTTCGCGCGACATGCTCCGCCAGCCGCATCGCCGGAGAAAGTTCCCGCCCGGAAGCAGAAGGTGGGCTCTTTCTTTTTTTCATCGGCGCTCCGTGGTGTTTTTGGTTATTTTCTCTTGAATATACTGTGAATCCGTGAAAAAATCCAGTCTTCCGGGTTGCTATTTCCGGGGAAAGGTCTATCTTATGGTACTCGGAGTAGACCAGATATATTCCATGAGGAGACCGTACAAGTATGGACAGCAACGATTTTCAGATTCCGCGCCTCGGCCGCGCGCAACTCGATTCCCCTCTTGATCCCTCCACTGCGTTTATCGCCGACGACGCCAGCGTCGCCTACGATTGCGACGCCGCGACGCTGGCCGCATATGTGCGCGACGACAAGCCGATCCCGGCCTTCGAATTGGCCGGTCCGCGCGCGAAAATCTATCATGATCCGGCCTGGAGCAAGGCGGCGATCCTGACCGCCGGCGGACTCTGCCCCGGACTCAACGACGTGATCAAGTTCCTGACCAGCACGCTGCGCGGACAGTACAAGGTGCCGATCGTCTACGGCATCCGTTACGGCTGCCGCGGGCTGAATCCGGCCAACCAGCTGGCGCCCATCCTGCTGACCGAGGAAAATACCGACGACATCCACGAACAGGGCGGCACCATCCTCGGCTCCTCGCGCGGAGTGGAGGATACCGTGGTCATGGTCGACACGCTGATGCGCATGAACATCAATCTCCTGTTCTGCATCGGCGGCGACGGCACCTCGCGCTGTGCGCACGACATCGCGCTCGAGGCGAAGAAGCGCGGACTTTCGCTCAGCGTCATCGCGATTCCGAAAACCATCGACAACGACATCAGCTTCATCGACAAGTCGTTCGGATTCGAAACCGCGGTCGCCGTCTGCGGCTTTTTCGCCTCCGGCGCGAACAGCGAGGCGAAGGGCGCCTACAACGGCATCGGCCTGGTGCGGGTGATGGGGCGCGACTCCGGCTTCATCGCGGCGTATGCGGCGCTGGCCAACTCGTATATCAACTACTGTCTGGTTCCCGAGCGCAAGTTCACGCTGGACGGCGAAGGGCCCGACGCCCTGCTGCCGCACCTCGCCGAACGGATGCAGCGCAAGCACCACGCGGTCATCATCGTGGCGGAAGGCGCCGGTCAGGACCTCTTCGACAAACTGCCCGAGATGCACGACGCTTCCGGGAATCTGCTCCACAACGACATCGGCATTCTCCTCCGCGACAAGATCCGCGAATACTTCAAGAAGATCGGGGTCGAGGTCAACGTCAAATATTTCGACACCTCCTACGCGGTGCGGAGCGGCCCGTGCCACGGCGCCGACGCCGTCTTCTGCGCGATGCTGGCCCAGAACGCGGTGCACGCCGCCATGGCTGGCCGGACCGACATGGTGATCGGCCACTGGGGGGACAACTTCACCCACGTGCCGATTTCGCTGGCGACGCGCCAGCGCAAGAAGATCGATCTCTCCAGCCAGCTCTGGACCAGTGTCCGGGCCAGCACCTGTTTCTAACCTCCCGGAAAAACAAAAACATGCAGGAACATCTGAAGAAAGTATCGGCGGCGATCGACCGGCTGCTCGCGTCGGACCGCTACCCGGAAACCGTTCAGCCCGAATATCTCCGCACCGCGGTTCTCGACTATCCGCAGAACGGCGGCAAGCGGCTCCGCCCGGCGATTCTCATCTGGAGCTGCCGTCTGCTCGGCGGCAAGGAATCGGCGGCGCTCTATCCGGCGGCGGCATCCGAGGTTTTCCATAACTGGACGCTGGTGCACGACGACATTATCGACCAGGACGCGGTGCGGCGCAACCGCCCCACCTGTCACGTCGCGCTGGCGAACGAGGCGCGCAGCCGGTTCGGGCTCGAGGCCGAGGCGTCGGCGCGCACCGGGCGCGATTTCGCGATTCTGGCCGGAGACCTCCAGCAGGGGTGGGCGAACCACCTGATGCTGCGCGCTGCCGAGCACGGTGTTTCCGCGAAAGTCACGGTGGGAGTCATGCGCCGGTTTCAGGAGCTGGCCAACCGGGAGCTGATCTGCGGCGAGGCGCTCGATGTCGAATTCGCGCTGCGGCGGCTGGAGACGATCGGGCTGGACGAAGTGCGGGCGATGCTGGCCGGCAAGACCGGCGCGCTGCTGCGCTTCTGCGCCGAAACGGGCGCGATGATCGCGCTCGAAACCGACGACCCGGAGACGCCGGAAGTGCGCAAGCTCGGCGATTTCGCCGACGCCGCCGGGATCGCCTTTCAGTTGCGCGACGACTATCTCGGCATTTTCGGGAAGGTCGAACAGCTGGGCAAGGCGATCGGCGGCGACCTGCGCGAAGGCAAGGCGACGATTCTCCTGCTGACCGCGCTGCGGATGGCTTCGGCCCACGAGCGCCAGCGGCTGCTCCGGCTGCTCGGCCACCGGGAGTACACGCATCACGATCTGGACGCTGTGCGCAAGATCATGATCGACTGCGGCGCCGCGGCGGCGATTGAGACGGAAGAGACGGAGTTGGCCGACCGCGCCAAGGCGATTCTGAAGGAATTCCCCGCGAACGTCTATCGCAAATGCCTGCTGGAATTGGTGGATTACCTCATCACACGCGAGAAGTAACCTTCGAATCGGCGATTTCCGGGGGCAGGAAGCTGTCCATGAAGCCGTCGACGGCGGCGACGGAGGGGTAGTTCATGGGGCCGCAATGCCTCATCGTCGGGTCTTCGAGATAGGTCACCTCCAGCTTGTGCTGCCGCATCAGGGAGACCAGCTTGTCGGAGTGCGCCGCCTTGTTCACCCGGTCGTCCTGACAGCCGTGGATGATGAGGTAACGGCACGCCGCCGGGAGTTTCTCCGGGTGGTGGTTGGGGCTGCGCCGGCGGAGGAGTTCGGAGATATCGCCGTAATCGCCCATGGCATTGTGAATGGTCCGCGGCAGGTCGGGGCGTTCGGTGAGGTGGAAAAAGAGGTCGGTCACCGGGCAGAGGGCGAAAATTCCGTCCACCCGGTGGCGGGAGAACATCGCGTAGGTGAGCACCGAATACCCGCCCATGCTGCCGCCGCGGAGGACGAGCGGGCAGTCATCGGCGATGGAGAATTTTGTTTTCACCGCGGTCATCACCTCGTCGGCGAATTCGACGGTGGGCTGATTCATCCAGTTCCACGGATTGACGAAGGGGTAGACGAAGAGCATGCCGCGATGGGCGAGCTTGACGTCGCCGCCGTCGAGCGAGGATCTCATCTCCATGCCGCCGAGGCCGGGGAAGTTCAGGCAGACGGCTTTGATTTCTCCCCCGAGGGATTCGTCGGAAACGTAGGCGAAAGAACGCAGCTCATTGATGTTCATGATCTCTTTCCGGTCCGGAGTTTGTTTTGATTCGGAAGCTCTAAAAAAATACCGCCGCAAACCCCGTTTGTCAACTTATCCTCGTTCGATTCCGCAAAAAAGCGGCGATGGCGCCTTGACTGTATACGGTTCATTATTCGCCCGGACAATGGAAAAGGTGGAAATGTCTGCATGGAGCGGATCGCCTGGCCTCAGAACGATCCGGGCTCAATTTCCGGTTGCACTCATACCCGTTGCGGGCAACTTCAGTGTGGTGACTTCACGGCGCAGCTTCTCAAGCTGTTCAAGATCGCATTTACCCGTATTCCGCCATTGGCGCAACTGAGTGAAATATTCCCGGCTAAGACTGCGAATCCGGTCGAACAGCTTTTCATAGGCCGCATCTGCCTTGCCGTCATAGTTTTCGATCTGTTCCGGGGTGATCAGCGCATCGTAAAGCTTGCCGAATGATTGACGGATTTGCCGCAACGCCAGCCCGGTCTGCGCATATTCGGAGCTGCCGTTGTTGACGGCGGAAAGGTTCCGGTTGAATTCATTCAGTTGTCTGCGTGCGGTTTCCCAGTCCCCGCGTTCAAGCGCATTGCGAATGGCGGCGCTGTCCAGCCCGGGAGGAGCTTGTCCGGCCTGACGCAGAATTCTGTTTTCAATTTCCGCGAGAGCCAGTGCGGCGGAGAGTTTGCGGGAAGCGATTTTGTCAAGAATCAGCTTGGTTTTTTCCGGTTTTCCGACCATGAAAACGGCGCCGTAACCCGGGGTGAGAGTATACTTTCCATGACTGGGGCGGGTTCCGGAAATAAGCTCGACACACTCTTCTCCCGGTTCGAGTTTCAAGGCAACGTCAATCGTTTTGGAATGATTCAAATCGGCGTTTGCAACAAAATGATATCGGCCATATGCGTTGCGGCTGACGCGGTTGACGGTTTTACTTTCGGGGTTGTATTGATAGGGGACAATATCTTCGGCGCCCATCACAAACGCCGCTGCCGGTACGGCTTCAGTGCCGAGGCGCGCCAGTTCTTCCGTGGTGGAATTGGGGTTGTACCACGGGTCAAGCAGCGTTTTATCGAACTCTTCCCACCTCGTTTTGCCATCCAGGAAAGGGGCTTCGTCATTTAAAATGAAGTAGATCACGCCTTCGGCGCCGGCGGTCAGCGAGTTGAAGAAATCGAATCGAATCTCCGCCGGACTCGGATAACGCAGAAGGAACCAGTGATTGTCATCAAAGTGACGGCGCAGGCTGTAAGCCTGATTGATGCTCCAGACTTTGCCGCGCCCGCCGAGTTGCCGCGACAAGTTGATCTGGGCGCCGGTTTTCGTGATGATATCGAGTGCCGCCTTATCTGTATTTCCAGTGCCCAGCGGATAAACGTCTGGCATGGTGATTTCCATCAACGGCGCGAGCAGTTTAATTTTATAGGGATTATCCAGAGCGCTGGCAAACGGAATATCCGGAGAATGTTGGTTAACCATGAGTTTCCAGTCGAGATAGCGTTCCAGATTTTGAGGTTCATCCCGGCCATACCAGCAAATCAGCCGCGGAGACTTGTCATATTCCGCCACAAGCTTGGTCAGACGGTCGCCGGCATTCAGATAATCCAGATAGGCTGAAGCGGTTTCAATGAGATAAAGATCGTATTTCTCCATGAGTTTAAGCCGTCCGGCGACATCCAGGGATTCATCCATGAAATTGCAATAGGTATTGAAATTCAAACGGCGGCAGGTCAATGCATCGAGTTCTCGACGCTCTTCTCCGCTCTGTCCAAATTGTTCGCCGGTTTTGATATTGGCATTTACCGTGGAGATCACGCCGAAAGGGAACAGACCTTCGCGATCATACCGCGGATATTCCCGCAATTGATAGCCGTCCCGGGCCAGCGGTTTGACCTCGGGCAGTTCGGGCAGCACAGTGCCGCTTTCATAAATCTTGATATCCTTGATCTGGACGGTGTCACCCTTGGCGTCAATCTGAACCCGAATCAACGGATCACCGAGAAAACCGTCTTGAATAATGCGTTCTTTGGACAGTCGACGCCCCGGCGAAGCCCCGGCAATGTATTGGCGGAAGTGCACCCATTCATTCGCGCTGGCCGTGAAACGCAGATGATACCAGGAATTTTCAGTGCCGTTGGTCAGATTCAGTTTATAAATTCCGCCGACCGGACACTTCATGTGGAATTCCAGCACGGTATTGCCGCTTATCGTAATCGGTTTCAGATTGATCATCGGGGTGAGATGGTGTTTATCATCACCGCCGCTGAGAATGCTTACAGCATTTCCGCCGCTGTCCCGGATCTGTTCGATTTTTGCTCCCGGTTTGTCGCTCCAGAAGCCAATATTGCCTGTGCTTGAAGGGCTTTTTCCTTGTTCAAAATGCACTTCTCCGGCGAACAGCCGGATGCCGACGACTGCGATCAGCGTGGCGATTGAAAATATGCGGATTCGGAGCACTGTCATATTAAAAAATCCTCTTGGCATTATGACTTCCCATGGAGTCGGCCGCTTGTGTTGCAATATGATCGGGGTAAAGTGAGACTCCGGGTTTTAGAAGGAATCATATTTCCATTTATAGTATCCTCCCGACTGGACAGGGCGGCAGAAGGAGAGATAATCCGTATAAATCTCCAGTCTGCTTTTTCCTTCGACATGTCCATCACTGAATGAGAAATTTACCCTGTTGGAGTGACGAGCATAAGGCATATTCGCATTTGCCGAAGGGTCCCCGAAAAGTCTCGGATGGGTCACCTGCATGCTTGCGCCCGCCGTCGGCGATGTGTCACCCAAATGCACGATCGGCCCCCGGCGTATTCTTGAGAGCATGCCCAGGTTGATGGAACGTCTTTCGGTATCATACGGCGTCCAGCCGAACGTAAAATAATTGATCCCATAGCCGATCGCGCTGTGCTGGCTTGCCTGATCAGCTTCCGCTTTGATGTAACATTGCGGATCGATCGGACACAGGAACGGTTTCCAACTGCCGATATACTTCTCCTTGATCAGGTGCGACCAGTTTTTGACGGCTCCCTGGTAGTAGAGATGGGAACCCACCAGCCATTCCGAAAAATCGCTCGAATACATTGCACAGGCCTGCTCGATTTGCTTGAGATTGCTTTTGCATGAAATGTCCTTCGATTTGTCACGGGCTTTACTCAGGGCCGGCAGCAGCATCGAAGCAAGAATCGCAATGATTGCGATCACGACCAATAATTCGATTAGTGTGAATCTCTTTTTCATTTTTCATGGCTTCCTATCTTGTTTTGGGGGTGTATTTGAGTTCGTTTGTGGCCGAGTCGCCGTTGAATTCCTGCTGAAGCAGTTTTGCCGTCATGTCGGCCAGCTCGTTCAGGTCCACTTCGAAGAAAAGAGGGTCGTCGTCGGCGAAGTCCATCGGGTTCTGGCGGTTGCGCAGGATCGCCAGCCGGGGGCGTTTTACCGCCCGCTGCCGGTAGAGTTCGGCGGCGAAACTGCTCGCCAGCGTGTCGTCGAAAATCACCATGCCGTCGGGACGCGCCGTTTCCGGGAGTTCCTGAATCAGCCGCGCCGCCGCTGCGCCGTCGGGAACGTAATTGCCGGTGAACAGCAGTTCCGGCGTGCCTCCCGCCGCCGCGAATTCCGGGGCCAGCCGCGGTTTCAGCGCTTCGGAAATCAGGATTCCCGGATGGCGGCAGCCTCCTTTGCGCAGCTCGGCCATCGCTGAATGCAGGAAGCCCGGCATGTCGATCACCACCCGCGCCGAATCGGTCTCAAGCGAACCGACGAAGACCACCGGGAGTTTCTTTGCGCGGAAGAATTTGAGCGAGGACTCCGAGAAATCCCCCAGCGTCACCAGCGCTTCGATTCCCTTCTGCTCGATCGTCCGGCGCAGTCCGGGGAAGGCGGAGAGCTCCAGCTTTCCGCTCAGCGTCGGTTCCATGCAGAAGAACGGGATCGCCCGCCAGCCGCGTTCCGCCAGCCGGATCTGAATCAGATTGGCCAGGCTGCTGCGGAAGGCGCTCACCTCGAGCGCGTTGATCGCCAGCCCGATTTCACGCCCGGCATGGCCGTCGGCGTCAGGGTTGACCACGAAGACGCCGATCTTGTCGCGCACCTCGAGCACCCGGTCCGCCCGGAGCTCGTGAAGCGCCGCCGCGATCGTCGCGCTGCCGAAGCCGAGCTCCTTGCGCAGCTCCTCCTG
>CAYSZM010000160.1:0-7462 GCA_964435365.1 uncultured Victivallis sp.
CGGGCGTAGCCGAAGTAGGGCAGCACGGCGGTGATCCGGGCGGCGCTCGCGCGGCGCGCAGCGTCGATCATGATCAGGAGTTCCATCAGATTGTCATTGGGCGGCTTGCAGGTAGGCTGAATCAGAAATGCGTCGGCGCGGCGGACGTTCTCCTCGAACTGGACGAAGTATTCCCCGTCGGGGAAATGAGTGAGATGCACCTTGCCAAGACTGATCCCGAGATAATTCGCGATCTGCTGCGCCAGCTCCGGGTGTGCGCTCCCGGAGTATACGCAAATGTGCTTTGCCTCTTCCATTTGGACTTTCCATTTTTTGGCAGTCCGGAAACCCACCGGGGAAGCAGAAAGACGGGACGGCCGCAGCGGTCCGCGTCATTCGAAAACCCCACGGTCGGCAGCCGCCGCCCGATTACGGGTTCGGCCGCGTTCGATCCCCAAACGGATCGAGGTTTCACGAAAATGCCGGTTTGATTATGACCAACAATCTATTTACTATATCACAGGGGAGAACAATTTACAAGCGAAGCGGAGGACTTTTTTCGTCCAGTCTCTCCCGCGCTCCGGTCCGCCGGTGCATCCGCGGAACGTCCGGCTCAGAAGAAGAGCTTGACGGCGCAGAGCACGACAAGAATCTGGATGGCGGTCTCAAAAATCTTCTGCGGCATTTTGGAGAGGATCAGGATGCCGAGCGCGCCGCCGACCAGAAGACAGGGAATCATGGAGAGCGCGACAGGCAATGCGTCGGCAGTGACGCGGCCGTCCCGGATAAAAAGCGGCATTTTCGTCCAGTTGAGGATCATGAAGAACCAGGCGTTGCACCCCATATACTTCTGCTTGGGCAGTTTCATGGCGAGAAAGTAGATGGCGGCGACCGGACCGGCGGCATTGGCGAGGTGCGAGGTAAAGCCGACCAGTGTGCCGTAACAGCCCGCGGCGACTTTGCCGGTCGGAATCTTGTCCGGGGAGACGCGGGCGCGGACGAAGTTCAGGACGGCGAGGCCGAGAACGATCCCGCCGATAATCATGCGCATGGCGCGGTCGTTCCCCGGCGGAATGAGTTCGAGGGTCAGCACGCCTGCGGCGACGCCCGCCCAAGCCCACGGCAGCAGCCGCCAGATGATGTGCCAGTCGCCTTTGCGCCGGTACCAGGCGACGGCGATAAGGTCGGCCATGACCAGCATGATGAGCTGGAGCCCGGTGGAAGTTCCGCCGGGAAACACCAACGTCAGCAGGATGACCGGCAGCACGCCGATCCCGGGGAGCGCGGTCTTGTTGATTCCGATGAGGACGGCGCTGACCATCAGGACGGCGATCTGAAGCGTGTTCATGTCGCCGAAGAGCTCAAGTAACATGGCAAAAATCCGGAGCTGTTTGTTTATAAACGAAAAAAGCGGCTGTTACACCGCTTTTCCCAATATGCCCGCCATCGATCCCGAATTACAGGGACTTGCCGGTGAGCATCCGATACGCTTCGAGGTATTTCTCGGAGGTTCTCTTGACCACGTCGGCCGGAAGTTCCGGGCCGGGGGCGGTCTTGTTCCAATCGAGCGTTTCGAGGTAGTCGCGGACATACTGCTTGTCGAGACTGACCGGGCTGGTTCCGACCTGATACTGGTCGGCGGGCCAGAAACGGCTCGAATCGGGAGTCAGCACCTCGTCGACGAGAATGATCTTGCCGTCGATTTCGCCGAACTCGAACTTGGTATCCGCCACGATGATGCCGCGTTTTTCAGCGTAATCCCGGGCGGTGGTATAGATTTTGAGCGAAAGATCGCGCAGCGCGGCGGCCTTGCCGGCGCCGATCAGTTCCGCGACCTGCTCGAACGAAATCGCTTCGTCATGAGCGCCGATTTCGGCCTTGGTCGAGGGGGTGAAGAGCGGCTCGTCGAGCTTCGACGCCTGCTGATAGCCGGCGCGCAGCTTGATTCCGGAGACCATGCCGGTCTTCCGGTAATCCTTCCAGCCGCTGCCGACGAGGTAACCGCGGACGATGCACTCCACCGGCATGACTTTCGCCTTGCGGACGATCATAGAACGGCCCTGGAGGTCCTTCGCGTAAGCCGCGAGTTCCGGGCGGGTGGTGACGTCGGCCGAGATCAGGTGATTCGGAATGTCGCGCATCAGTTCGAACCAGAAGAGCGAAATCTGAGTCAGAACTTCGCCCTTGCGGGGAACACCGCACGGCATGACCACGTCGAACGCGCTGATCCGGTCGGAAGCGACGAAGAGCAGTGCGTCGCCGAGGTCGTACACGTCGCGGACTTTGCCGCGGTTGACGAGCTTGACCCCGGGGATTTCAGTTGTGAGCAACGCTCCGTTCGCGTCGTACTGCATGGTCGTGCTTACGCCTTGATTTCACCGATTTCGACGCGGGTGAGGTCCTGGCGATGGCCGTGGGTACGGCGATAGCTCTTGCGGCGCTTCATCTTGAAGGCGATGACTTTCTTGCCGCGGAACTGGTCCTTGACCTCGGCGGCGACGGTGGCGCCTTCGAGCATCGGGGTTCCGACATTGAGCTTGCCGCCCTCTTCGCCGATGGCGAGGACTTCGCCGAAGGTGACCTTGCCGCCGACTTCGAGGTCGAGCTTCTCAATATCCACGAGGTCGCCGGTTTTGACTTTCAGTTGCTTGCCGCCGGTTTTGATGATCGCATACATCTTATCAGTACTCCTTATCGATCGTTTCCGTAAATCCGTTGTTTCAATTACATACATCCGGTTAATATACCCGCGTTTCCCTATTTTGCAAGCAGGATTCGCGGCAGATTCTTGATTAACTTCAGAAAATATTCGGTTTTCGCCTTGACCGGAGGCTGCCCGTAACGAAGTTTTACGGTCAGTTCGTCGCGCAGACAGTTGACGATGTTGCGGTCGGAAAATCCGCCTTCGCGGTAGAAGGCGACCGGCTCCGGCACGTAGATCACGTCGAGATGATGGACGTTGACGGCGCGGTACATGAAGTCGTAGTCGCCGAGAAAACGCAGCGTGGAATCATAGGCGCCGATCCGTTCGTAAACCCGGCGCGGCGTGAACATCGACGGGTGCGGCGCAAAGGCTCCGCGCAGCAGGTTGTGCGGCCGGAACCCCTTGACCTGCCCCTGTTTCTCGTAGATCACGTCGCCCCAGAAGATCGAATTGCCGAGGTCGCGGCCGCGGAAACTCCTCTCCACCAGCTCGAACGCTCCGGGCAGGTAGCGGTCGCCGCTGTTGAGCAGCCCGATCACGTCGCCGGTGGCGCGGGCGATGCCTTTGTTCATCGCGTCGTAGATGCCCTTGTCGGGTTCGCTGACGAAAGCGGCCAGCCGGTCGCGGTATGAGTTCACGATCTCCACGGTGCCGTCGTTGGACGCGCCGTCGATGACGATGTATTCGAGCCCGGGACAGTTCTGGCCCAGCACGGAATCCATGGTCTCCGCAATCTGCGCGGCATTGTTGCGCACGATGGTCACGATCGACAATTTCACGATTCCGCCTCCCTGTAGTAAAGTCAGATGGAAAAGATACACGCTCGGGCGGGCTTTTTCAACTCCGTATTTGACTTTCCCGGAAAACGGTCTAGTTTATGTGTTATCCCAAACACAACAGGAGGGGAATATGAAACTTTTCAGGAGTGTGGCTTTCGGAGCCGTGCTGCTCGGCGCTTTCGCCGTCGCCGCCGGCGACCTCTGTGACGATCTGATCGACAAGGCGGACTCACTCAAGGCGTGGCGCAATGCCTCGCTCATGACGTTCCTGCCCGACGGCGGCCCGGAGAAGGGCGAGAGCGCGGTCAAAATCACCGCGGCCGACGCGACCAAACCGGTGATGGCCTCCTTCGTTGTCCCGATCGACAAGGTGCGCGGCAAAACCATCATCCTGTCGGCCAAGGTCAAGGGCGAAAACATCTCCAAGCCGGACAAATCCTACCTCGGCATCAAGATGATGCTCGTCATCACCGGGGCGGACGGCAAAATCAACTACCCCGACACCGCCCGGATCACCGGCAGCTTCGACTGGCGCGAACTCAAGACCGTGGCGACGATTCCGCCGGATGCGAAATCGGTGATGATCCAGATCGGTCTCCAGAATTCGACCGGCAGCATTTACTTTTCGGACCTCGAGCTCGAAGAGCAGGACTGACCGCGGCCTGCTGAAGGCTAGTTGTTGATCAGCATCATCGCCTGGGAGTCGCCGGCGCCGGCGGCGGCTTCGAGCAGGCGGCCGCCTTCCGCCTCGTCCTTTTCGACGCCGGTTCCGGTGAGGTAACAGATTCCGAGCTCGCGAACGGCGTCGAGCTGTCCGGCGGCGGTGGCGGTCTTGAACCAGAACACCGCGCCGGCGGTGTCTTTGTCCATGCCGATCCCCTTGAGGTGACAGCGGCCGAAAGCGTACTGTCCCTCGGGATCGCCCGCCCGCGCGGCGATGCCGTACAGTTCGGCGGCGCGGACCGGATCGGGCTGGCCGGCAAGCCCCAGTTCGGCGCAGCGCCCCAGCTTGACCGCGGCGGAGAGATAGCCCGCGTCAAAGGCGCGGCGATAGAGCGCCAGCGCTTCGGAACTCGACTGCGCGACAAAATCCCCGTTGAGATAGTAATCCCCCAATCGCGTCATGGCGCGCAAATTGCCGGAATCCGCCGCTTCGCGGACCAGAGCAAACGCGCGCTTCGGGTCGGGTTTGACGCCGAGCCCGAACTCATAAGCCGCCGCGAGCAGAACCTTCGCGTCGGCGCTGCCGAGTTTCGCCGCCCGTTCGTAACACTCCACCGCTTTCGCCGCGTCGCCGGAACCGCCGACGCCGTCGTCATAGCATTCGGCCAGCAGCAGCAGGGAGTCGATGTCTCCGGCATCGGCGGCGCGAAGGAGGGAGGCGCGCGCTTCCGCACCGTTTCCCCGGCGCAGCAGGGGATCAAGCAGAATCATCCGCCCCAATTCGCGTTCCGCCGGCAGATAACCGGCTTTGACGAGTTCGCGCAGCAGCCGCAGCGACTCCGCCCGGTCGACCGGGATTCCCGGCAGTTTGCCTTTCTCGAGCGCTTCATCCGGAATTCCGGCGGCCAACAGCAGGGCTTTGCGGAGTTTCGCTTCGGGAAGTCCCTTCGCAGCCGCCGTCTCGTAGTTGCGATAGGCGAGAACCGCGCTGGCGTGTTCGACGCCCCACCCCTTCTCATAGCAGACGCCCAGGTTGTAGGCCGCTTCGGCGCTCCCCTGTTCGGCCGCCTTGCGGAACCAGTAGACCGCCAGCACCGGGTTGCGCGGGCGCGATTCGGCGCCGAAGAAAAATTCCGAGGCGAGTTTAAGCTGCGCCGCAGCGTCGCCGGCGACCGCCGCGTCGCGAAGCGGGTCCGGGGCCGAATCGGCCTCCCCGGCGCCCGCCGGAACGACGGCAAGAAAAAACAGCGGAAGAAGCAACGCCGAAACCGTGTTCCGCATTTTCTTCATTCCGCTGTCCTTCGCCGGACGCTTCGCTTACTTCGCGGCGTTTTTGAGCGCCTCGACCTCGGCCTTGAGCGCCTCGAATTTCTTCTGGAGTTTCTCGAAGCGGCTGGGCAGCGTGTGACGCGCCATGAATTCGCGCTGCGACTCCGCCGGGGTGCCGAGAGCGATCGCACCGGCGGGCAGGCTCTTCACCACGCCGCTGGTGCCGGCGACCTGGACGCCGTCGCCGATGGTGATGTGGCCGTTGATGCCCGCCTTCGCGCCGAGAACCACGCCGCGGCCGAGCTCGGAGCTGCCCGCGATGCCGCACTGGGCAACGAGGATGGAGCTTTCGCCGATCACCACGTTGTGGGCGATCATCACCTGGTCATCGACCTTGACGTTGCTCTTGATCCAGGTGCGGCCGAAACGGGCGCGGTCGACCGTGGTATTCGCACCGAGCTCGACATCGTCGTCGATCTGGACGATTCCGGTCTGCGGCACCTTGACCAGCCCCTGCGGACCCGGCACGAAACCGAACCCGTCCGCGCCAATCACCACGCCGGAGTGGAAAATACATTTGCGGCCGACCGTGCAGCGGTACATGACCGTCACGTTCGGATAGAGGATCGTGCCTGCGCCGATCTTCACCTGCTGGCCGAGGTAGCAGCCCGCGCCGATCGTCGCACCATCGCCGATTTCGACGCCGGATTCGACCACCGCGTTGGCTCCGATCGAAACGCCTTCGCCGATCGTCGCATCCGTGGCGACCACCGCCGAGGGGTGGATGCCCGGGACGGCCTTCGGCGGCTCTTCGGCGAAGATCGCCACGACTTTGGCAAAGGCGTAATCGACATGTTCGGTCACAATCAGCGTATGTTTGTCGCTCGCCGCCGACTCGAGGTCGGGGCAGACCAGGATGACGCCCGCTTCGGTCGTCTCGAACTGGTGTTCGTAGCGCTTGCTGCCGACAAAGGAGAGTTGATCAGGCTTCGCCTCTTTGATTCCGGCGACGCTGCGGATGACCCGGGCGGGATCGCCGATGAGTTTTCCCTTGATCATTTCGGCGATTTCCGCGGCGGTGACTGACATTTGCTTCATGTTTCTCTCCCTGATTCCCAAAACTATGCAATGTTGCGATTTTCCGTTATTTGGCCGGTTCGGCGGCAGCCGGTTTCTTCTCTTCCGTCATGGCGCGGTTCAGTTCGCGGATCACCGCCTCGGTCAGATCGCAGGAGACGGGGAAGCGCAGCACGGTCGGCTGCTCGTTCATCGTCTTGCCGGAGGAATCCAGCACGAAGTCGAATCCCTCCGCCACAGCGCGCCGGTCGATCTCCTTGTAGATGTCGACCATGATCTCCTCGCGCTTCTTCTCTTCGATCTCACGCATGGTGCGGGCGCGCTCGGAGACGTAGAGCTGGAGCTCGGACTCCTTCGCCGCCACCTCTTTCGCCTTCATGACGGCTTCGGCGCCGAGACGGGTCCGCTCGTCCTGCGCCAGCGCGGGGTTGGTCGCCTGGATGCGGACGTCTTCGGCCTCTTTCTTGAGCCGGGCGAGCAGCCCGCCCTGCTTGACCATGTAAAGACGGTAGATTTCAGCCTGCTGCTTGATCGAGTCTTCGGCGATCCGGCTGCGGCGGTATTCGCGGAACACCCGTTCGAGGTTGACCACCGCGAAACGCTGGGGCTGAGGGGTCGCCGCCTGCACTCCGATGGAGACCATGCCGAGCAGGAGCGCCGCCAGAAGAATTCCACCGAACCCGCGCCGCTTCATGACTTCAGTTCCCCGAGTAGTTGGGCGCATCCTTGGTCATGGTGACGTCGTGCGGATGCGCCTCGCGCAGTCCCGCCGCGGTGACCCGGACCATCTTCGCGTTGTTCTGGAACTCCTCCACCGTGCGGGCGCCGCAGTAACCGAACGAGTAGCGCAGACCGCCGGTGAACTGGATGATCACGTTGGCGACCGGGCCGCGGAACGGCACCATGCCTTCGATCCCCTGCGGAACCAGCTTGACGTCGTCATCGACGTCGTCCTGCCCGTAGCGTTCGCGGCTGCCCTTGCCGGTCTTCA
>CAYSZM010000161.1:0-7330 GCA_964435365.1 uncultured Victivallis sp.
CCAAGGACATCCAGGCGAATCTGAAAAAATTCAAGGAAGAGATGCCGACGATGGAATTTTCGGCGTCGAGCCCCGGCTGCCAGGTCAAGGTGACGGTGACCGGCGACTTCCGGGTGAAGGAGGTCGAAGTCTCCGAGGAGGCGATGAAGGATCGCGTCCAGCTTGAGGAGCAGATCCAGCTCGCCGTCAATTCGGCGATGGCGGCGGCGAAGGCTTCCGCGCAGGAAAAGATGAACGAAATCACCGGCGGCCTCGGCGTCGATCTGCCCGGGATTTTCTGAACCGGAGTAAAAGAAAGCGATGATGCGCTATCCAGACGCGATGGAGGGGCTGATTGCGGCCCTGAAGCAGCTCCCCGGCATCGGCCGGCGCGGAGCGGAGCGCCTGGCGCTGTCGCTTCTGGAGTGGGAGCCGGAGAAACTCGAATTCCTCGGCCGTCTCCTGGCGACGCTGCCGCAGACGGTGGAACACTGCCCGGTCTGCGGCGCTCTGGCCGACGCCGGGAAACTCTGCACCATCTGCAGCCGTCCGCAGCGTGACGCCGGGCTGGTCTGCGTGGTCGAGACGATGGCCCAGATGATGGCGATCGAGTCGAGCGGAAATTATTCAGGGCGTTACCATGTGCTCGGCGGCCGGATCTCTCCGATGGACGCCGAAAACGGCGAAGGTCTGAATCTCCCGGCGCTGCTCGAACGGGCGAAGTCCGGCGAAGTGCGCGAGGTGATCCTGGCCCTGAGCAGCGATGTCGAGGGCAGGGCGACCGCGATCTACATCGCCGGGCTGCTCAAGGAGACGCCGGTGAAGATCACCCAGCCCGCATTGGGGCTCCCGGCCGGGGCGAATCTCTCTTTCGCCGACGGTGCAACGATTACCGCGGCGCTCAGCGGCCGCATCGAGGTGAAGTAACCATGGCGGAGAAGAAGGTCACCAGCTATGTCTGTACCGTGACGGAGGAGCAGGCGGAAACGCTCCGGGTTCTCCTCGACGATCGCGGCTGGAATTTTTCCGAACAGCCCTACGCGCGCTGGAAGGCGGCGCGGGACAAAACCAATGTCGTCGCCTACAACTCCGGCAAACTGACCGTCCAGGGCGGCGGAACCGGGGAGTTCGTGACGTTTCTCCTGGAGCCGGAGATTCTCCACACGTTCACCTTCGGGTACGAGGAGGAGCCGGAAGCCGAGGAGGCGGTCGATCCGCACGGCGGTATCGACGAGAGCGGCAAGGGCGACTTTTTCGGCCCGCTCTGCATCGCCGGAGTCTACGCCGACGCAGTCACCGGCCCGAAACTGAGGGAGATCGGCTGCTGCGACTCGAAGCTCATCAAGAGTTCGAAGAAAATTTTCGAGCTGTCTGTGAAAATCCGCGAAATCGCCGGGAACGGCTGGACCGTGGTCGTGCTCAACCCCGAGGCCTACAACCGGCTCTACAACCAGTTCGGCAACCTGAACCGGCTGCTCGCCTGGGGACACGCCCGGGCGATCGAGAATCTGCTGGAAAAAGTGCCGTCCTGCCCGCGCATGCTGTCGGACAAGTTCGGCGACGAGCGATTGATCCAGCGCGCGCTCCAGACGCGCGGCCGGAATATTCAGATGGATCAGCGGACCAAGGCGGAAAGCGATGTGGCGGTGGCCGCCGCGAGTATTCTCTCCCGCGAGCAGTTCCTGCGCGGAATGGCGAAGCTGAGCGGCGAACTCGGCGTCGAGCTGCCGCGCGGCGGCGGGCCGCAGGTGAAGATCGCCGGACGGCAGCTGATGGAGAAATTCGGCGCGTCGGTATTCGAGCGCTGTGCGAAGACGCACTTTAAAACCTGGAATGAATTGACCGGCACTCCGGTCGGAGAGGATTCGTTATGAAAATCAAAGAATTTTTCCGGACTCCGGATGGCGAATGCGCGAAACTTTACTGTCTTGCCAACCGTTCCGGTTTCGAGGTGGAAATCACCGATTTCGGCGGCGCGCTGGTGGCGATCCGCACGCCGGACCGCGAGGGGCGGCCGACCGATGTGCTGCTCGGGTTCGGCAATCCGGCCGATTACATTGCGAACGGTCCGTTTTTCGGTGCGGTGATCGGCCGGGTGGCGAACCGGATTTCGGGCGGCCGCTTCATTCTCGACGACAAGGAGTATGAGCTCCCGCTCAACGACAGCAACGGGAAGAATACATTGCACGGCGGTAAATGCTGGGGCCGCCGGATGTGGAGGGCCGAGGTGATCGACGATTCGACGCTGGCGCTCCATCTCACCAGCCCCGACGGCGACGCCGGATTCCCCGGCACCGTCGAGGCGACGCTGGTCTATATGGTGACCGAGGCGAACGAGCTGATTCTCGACTACACCGCGACGACCGACCGCTCGACCGTGGTCAGCCTGACCAACCACGCCTATTTCAACCTGGGCGGCGAGGCGACGGGCAGTTGCCTGGACCACCGCATCCGGATTGCGGCCGACCGCCGCACCGAGGTGGATGAGTTTCTGGCGCCGACCGGGAAGAATCCGGAAGTGGCGGGGACTCCCTACGATTTGAATGCCTTCAAGACCTTCCGCGAAATCTTTGCCGGGCTGCCGCGCGGATGCGACGATAATTTCGTACTCGGAGATGTGAACGGCGTGATGCGCCGCGATGTGGCCACGGTGGTGTCGGAGTCGACCGGAATCGCCATGCGGGTTTCGACTTCCGCGCCCGGCGTGCAGTTCTACATGGGCTTCTTCCTCGACGGCAACTCGATCGGCAAGAACGGCAAGGGCTATCCGCAGTTCGGCGCGTTCTGTCTGGAAACCCAGCTTTGGCCGGATGCGGTCAATCAGCCGGATTTCCCCAGCGCCCGGCTGGACCCCGGCCACGCCTGGAAGCAGACGACCGTCTACCAGTTCGGCGTGGTGGAGAAGTAAGATGGCAGTCGAAATCGAACGGAAATTCCTGCTGGCATCGGATGCGTGGCGCGCCGCGGCGCAGCCCGGAACCCGGATGCTTCAGGGGTATTTCGTTCAGTCGTCGGGCGGTCCTTCGCTGCGGGTCCGGATCGCCGGGAAACGGGCGTTCCTGACTGTCAAGGGCCAGCTCCGGAATTTCTCCCGCAGCGAGTTCGAATACGAGATTCCGGTGGCTGACGCCAATGCGATGCTGCGTGAATTCTGCGAGGGCAGATTCGTCGAAAAGATCCGTTTCCTGGTTCCCTTCGAAGGATTCGTCTGGGAGGTCGATGAATATTTCGGCGACAACGCCGGGCTCTTCACCGCCGAACTCGAACTCGACGACGAGAACACGCAATTCCCCATCCCGCCCTGGCTGGGAAAAGAGGTCACCGACGACCGCCGCTACGGCAACGGCTCCCTGAGCCGGAATCCTTACCGCAATTGGGGCCGCTGAACGCGAAATTTCGTTTTTTGCTGAAAAGTCCATATAATTTCAGCAATCCTCCATTCCGAAATCGATACGGGCGATGTATGTTATCGCAAGTAAACCATTTTAATAGGAGGTTCCTGTCATGGAAGTGATTATTCGTCCTACTACGGAAGAGGCCGTTCGGCTGACTGCCCGACTGATATCCGCCGCAATCTGCAAGAAGCCGTTCTTCAAGCTCGGGCTGGCGACCGGGGCGACGATGGAGGCGGTCTACGCCGAGCTTGCCGCGATGAACAAGGCGAAAGAAGTTGATTTCTCGCGGGTCATCACCTTCAACCTCGACGAGTACATCGGCCTGCCGCCGGAAGACAAAAATTCCTACCGCTATTACATGAACCATCATTTGTTCAGCCGGATCAACATCGACCCGGCGAACACCAATCTGCCGAACGGCATGGCCGCCGACGAACTCGCCGAAGGGGCGCGTTACGAGAAGGCAATCCGCGACGCGGGCGGCATCGACCTTCAGCTGCTCGGCATCGGCAACGACGGCCACATCGGGTTCAACGAACCGATTTCGTCGCTCGGCAGCCGCACCCGGTCCAAGGCGCTGACTCCGGCGACGTACGTGCAGAACTCCGTCTACTTCAACCCGCCCGAATCGATGCCGAAGCGCGCCTTCACCATGGGTGTCGGCACCATTCTCGACGCCGCCCGCATCGTGATGCTGATCACCGGGAAGAAAAAGGCGGCGATCACCGCCAAGGCGATCGAGGGGCCGGTCACGTCGATGGTCACCGGCAGCGCGCTTCAGCTGCACCCGAATACCGTGGTGATCCTCGATGAGGCGGCCGCGTCGGAGCTGACGCAGAAGGAATATTACAACTGGGTGTTTGCGAATGAACCCGAGTGGGAACCGTACCGTTAAAAGCCGTCCGGCAAGTGAGGAGGACGTTCTCATGATTGATGTTGTGATGAAATGCGTGCCGGAGCTCGACCCGGGATTCGTCCCGGCGGCGCTCTGGAACCGGGAATACGCCCGGCTGGCCGCGACGGTAACCGGGAGCCGCGACCTGGCGCTCTGCGTGGAGCGGGCCAACGGCTGCGTGTCGCGGTTCGACACCCGGATTCTGCCCGACACGCCGGACTATGCGGCGCTTACGCTGCGTTATGTCGAGCGGATCGTCAAGTTCCTGCTCTGGGCGCGCGGCGGCTGGAAGCTGACCGTGGGGGGAGCACCGGAGCTGGTCGACGAGCTGGCGAAGATCTACTCGCCCGACGGCGCGCGGAAATTCGATTACGCCGTGATCGGCAAAAAAATCTACGATCATCCGTTCACCGTGGTCGGCTGCTCTTATGCGGAGGCTCCGGCGGCGAAAGAGATCGGGCTCAAGCTCGGCGGACATTTCGACGGCTGCCGGATCGGGTTCGACCTCGGCGGCTCCGACCGCAAGTGTGCGGCGGTGATCGACGGCAAGACCGTCCACAGCGAAGAGGTGGTCTGGGACCCCTATTTCCAGAAGGACATCAATTACCACATCGAAGGCATCGTCGACTCGCTGAAGCGGGCGGCGGCCAAACTGCCGCGCATCGATGCGATCGGCGGCAGCGCGGCGGGGGTTTATGTCGATAACCAGCCGCGTCTCGCGTCGCTGTTCCGCGGGATTCCGGAGAATGAATTCGAATCGAAGGTGCGGCCGATTTTCTTGGAAATCGCCAAACAGTTTCCGGGCGTGCCTTTCATCGTGCTCAACGACGGCGAAGTGACCGCGCTGGCCGGGGCGATCAGCCTGGAGAAGAACGCGCTGCTCGGGCTGGCCATGGGCACCAGCGAAGCGGTGGGCTTTGTGACGCCGGAGGGGACGCTTACTGACCACCTGAACGAGTTGGCGTTTGCGCCGGTGGATTACCGCGAGACGGACGTTCCGGTTGACGAGTGGTCCGGCGACGCGGGGGTGGGGGCGCTCTACCTCTCGCAGCAGGCGGTGGGGCGTGTCGCGGGCCGGGCCGGATTCCAGTTTGCCGCCGGGACGCCGCTGCCGGAGCAGCTCAAGCTGGTCCAGAAGGCGATGGCCGAGGGCGACGAACGCGCGGCGAAGGTCTATCGGACGGTCGGCTGTTACCTCGGGTACGCGGTCGGACACTACGCTTCATTCTACCCGCTGGAAAACCTGCTGCTGTTGGGGCGGGTTTCGTCGGGGGAGGGCGGTTCGATCATTCTCGACAAAGCGCGGGAAGTGCTGAGACGGGAGTTCCCCGGACTCGGGGTGACCTTCCACATTCCGGACGAGGCGTTCAAACGCCACGGCCAGGCGGTGATCGCGGCGACGCTGCCGGAGCGCGACTGACAAGTATTCGGCACCGGCAGGGTGCCGGTGCCGGGTAAGGGGGCAGACGGACCGGCTTCCTCACGCTAGCCGTCCGGGAATGCCGCCGTCGCCGCGGGTCTTCTCCTGCAGCGTCTGGAACAGGATCACGATAGCGAGGAAAATCATCCGCGGCTCCCCTTCGAACGCATTGTATTTGAGCTGCGCCCAGAGTTTCAGCATGGTCGTCAGCAGCACGGCGAACTCGTCGTTCCCGTTCAGGATCGCGTCGCGCATCCGTCCGCCCGGTGTGAATCGCTCCGCAACCAGCTCCGCATCCGGCTGGTTGCTCTCCTCCGGAATGATCAAATAGAGCTTCAGCCCGGCGGCCAGCAGCAGCTCCGACGCTTCGAGGAACTGGTTGTGGTCGCACAGTTCCATGATGCGGTCGAATCCCGGCTTCCACCCGGCTCCGGCCGGCCACAGCTGCGAGGCGGTGATCGGTTTCAGGTGCCTTTCCAGTTCGGACCCCGGGAATTTCTCCTCGGTTTCGAAGCTCGGATACGCTTTGCGGGAGTCCGTCGAGAGCAGCCGCGCCAGCGAAACCAGACATTGCAGCCGGGTGATCGGGAAGGTCTCCTGTTCGAATACCGCGAGCAGAAGCGGCGCGTCGGCGCGGCTGCCGGTCTTGCTCAGCGCCTCGGCGGCGGGCGGCCAGAGTTCGCGGCGGCGCGGGTCGTCGAGCAGCGCGCGAAGCGGTTCCGCCGCCTCGCTCCCGCCGATCAGCCCGAGGGCGAAGATCGATGCCTGGGCCAGCGTTAAGTCTTCGCTGTTCAGCTTGCCGATCAGCGGCTGGACCGCTTCGGCGCAGCCCAGCCGCCCGAGGGTGCGCGCCGCCATCGCCTGCATCCCGAGTTCCGGCACGTCGAGCAGGCGGATCACCTCGGCGATCAATGCCGGGTCGGGACTCTTCTCGCTGTTGCGCGAAAGCGACAGCAGCGCCCCGTCGCGCACCCGGCTCGAGGGACTCCAGAGCGACTGGAGCACTTCGCCCGCCACCAGGTTGCCGGTGGTGCGGTTGAGCGTCACGGTCCGGTTGTCTTCGCTCATCGGCTGCGAAAGCAGATTCGCCTGGTAGACCGCGCGGATCGGATTTTGCGAAAGCAGCGTGCGGACCATGTCCCCGGTCGGCGCCGCGCCGTCCTCATGGAATCCGCGCAGCAGGAGAATGCTGCTGAAAAAACCGAACGACGAGAAGAGCGCCAGCACGTTGAACGGGTTGAGCGGCGAATTCTGCACCGAAGGCAGCGCATCGAGGTAGTTGTAGAGATATCCCGACACCGACCCGGTGAGCACGCCGCAGAGCCCGACGATGGAGAAGAACAGGCCGATCGCAATGCTTTGAATCCGTTTGTTTCCGAGCGAGGTGAGCAGTGACGACTGCGCCGAGGCGATTCCCATGTTGACGAAGCCGCCGAGCAGGAACACCGGCAGCGCCCCGAAGACGCCGGGCGGAAGTTCGACCGGCGCTCCGCCCCACAGCGCGGCGACCCGGTTCGCCAGCCAGATGCCGACCGTATCGAGAATTCCGTTGAGCGGCACCAGGATGCCCCAGAGAATGAATTCGATCCCCTTGACCGAACTGCAAAGAATCAGCCCCGGCTTGCGGCCGTAGTTCGAGCC
>CAYSZM010000162.1:0-4106 GCA_964435365.1 uncultured Victivallis sp.
TAATCGACGATTTTGAGCCGGGATTCCAGCGGCGAACTCAGCACCTCGGCGATGATAAACGGCAAATCGGAGGGCGAAACGCTCTTCTTGCGGTCGCCGAGCCGGATCACCTCCTGAAGCACCTTTTGCCGCATCTCCGGCGAGAGTTCGAGGTTCAGCTCTTCGAGGTTCTGGTCGATCGACGCCTTGCCCGACAGCTTGCCGAGCGCGTAGTTGCGCCGCCGCCCGAACCGCTCGGGGAGCAGCAAATTCGCGTAGAGATTCCCCTTCTTGTCGCCGTCGGCGTGGACGCCGCAGGTCTGGGTGAAAACGTCGGAGCCGACCACCGGGTAATTCCACGCGCAGCGCTTGCCGGAGATGGTCTGCACCAGTTCCGACGCGTGCTGCAACTCTTTCTCCACCACGCGGATTTTGCGGCAGGTCATGTCGTTGACCGCGACCACGAGCTGGGCGAGCGGCTGGTTGCCGGTGCGTTCGCCGAGGCCGTTGATGGTGGTGTGGATTCCGCTGATTCCGGCCCGGACGGCCGCGATGCTGTTGGCGGTCACCATGCCGTAGTCGTTGTGGCCGTGAAAATCGAGCCGCAACTCCGGAAACGCCCGGGTGACCCAGTCGAAGAACATCGTCGCTTCAGACGGTTCAAGCACGCCGAGCGTGTCGGGCAGCATGACCCGTTCGACCGGCAGCTCACGCAGCTGGCAGAGGAATTCGTGGACGTAGTTGAAGCTGTGGCGCATCCCGTTCGACCAGTCTTCGAGATAGACGTTGACCTTGAGCCCCTGCTTCTGGGCGTAGAGGATTTCGGCGGTCACCTCTTCGAAATGCCGGGCGGGCGACTTGCGGAGCTGGACGCGGCAGTGGTGTTCGGAGCCTTTGGTCAGCAGGTTGATCACCTTGCCGCCGGTCCCCACGATCCAGTCCACCGACTTGCCGCCGTCCACGAAGCCGAGGATTTCCATTGCTTCGAGGCAGCTGCGGTGCTCGGCCCACTTGAGGATGCCGATCACCGCGTCGCGTTCCCCCTCGGAGACGCGGGCCGAACCGATTTCGAGCCGGTCCACCTTGACGCGGTTGACGAGCAGTTTGGCCAGCTCCAGTTTTTCGGCGGGGGTGAAGGCGACGCCGGGGGTCTGCTCCCCGTCGCGCAGCGTGGTGTCCATGACTTCCACGTATTGATCGGTCTTCTGTCTGGTTTTCATCTGAGATCCACTTTCGGATTGTGTTCACGATACAAAACGACCATGCCTGAAGAGTCCGGACGGGAGAGGCATGGTCGGAAAATCGTCGGCTGAAAAGCGCGACTAAACGGCAACTCCCGGACGGGTCGAACGGGCCATACCGGTAGAAATACCAGTATGACCCCTGCTAATGCCGATCATAATCGGAGTCATCCGCTTCATCGGAACCGGTCTCGAAAATCGCATTGCCATTCGTCCTGTTGCTGAAAACCTTAAAAACTGTGATAAAATATAACACTGTTTCCTGAAAAATCAAGATCGACCGGGAAAACCTTTGAAACAACCGCCCGCCTGCGGATTTTTTTCATTTTTTTCACGGGACGGTTCTTGCTTTTTTTGTTTATCATATTATGGTATCTTTGTTGAACAAAGTTTTTCAAACAGATGGAGCTTGCCATGAAAAGAACAATTCGAGGGGTGTCCGGCGATATTACGATCAGTGAGCCGGAGATGTATGTGAACAACGAGGCGCGGGACCGCAGCGGGCACATGACGCATGCGCTGACGGAATATGCGCCGGGGAAGGTTCTTGATTTCAATTCCAACTGCTCGCCCCGGCGTTTGAATGGCCACAGTGCGTTCGGCTGGGTCGAATACCGCCGCTCTGCCGACGGCGGCAACACCTGGGGCGAAGTCTGCGAGCTGCCGTTCGCCAAAAAGGCGTTTCTGGACGGGAATTTTACGGTCTCGGTGGAGAAGGCGGTCACCTGCGACGACGGAACCATCGTGGCTGTCTGCCTGCGGAACTCCCCGTACCGTGAGGTTTGCTGCGAACCCTGGCTGACGCCGATGTACGTGCGAAGCCGGGACGGCGGGCAGACCTGGAACGAGGCGCGCGAACTGACCCCGTACCGGGGGCGCGTTTATGATGCGGTCTGCCACCGGAACGTCATCTATGTGCTGGAGTTCTGCAACGACGCCGAAGTCACTTTCACCGGGAACCTGCCGGAACATGTCTACCGCATCTTCAGAAGCGACGACTGCGGCGAATCGTTCCGGGAGGTGGGGCCGGTGGATCTCGACGGGATGGGGCGCGGTTACGGCTCCATGCTGTTCCGCCCGGACGGAAGTTTGGTGGTTTACGCATACAATATCAACGATGAACGCCATATGGATACTTCCATCAGCACCGACGAGGGGCGGAGCTGGACCCGGCTTCCCGCCGGCAAGGTCGCGCTGGGAATCCGCAACCCGCAGACCGCCATTCTCGGCGGAACTTACATCCTGCACGGCCGGGCGGCCGACGGCAAGGGGTTTGTCTTCTATACTTCGGCCGACGGCCTCGAGTGGGATGGCGGCTACCTGTTCGAGTCGGAGAAAGGCTGCTGCTATTATTCGAACAATCTGCTGCTCCGGAATGCCGAAGGCAGGGAGCGGCTGCTGGTGCAGTATTCCGACGTCTACCGCGGCGCCTGCGTCAACGTTATGCACCTGTGGCTGGAACTCGCCTAGGCAATCGGCAGCGGCCTGATGTGTTCGCCGAGCAGCCGGGACAGTGCGGCGCTGTCCCGGTCGGCGAGCGCCTGAATGACTTTCCGGTGCGATTCCCCCGAGATTTTCACCGCGTTTTCATCGGCGAAGGGCGGACGCAGGTTGCCTTCGAACTGAACCGTCAGGATATGTGCGAAAATCTTCAGAATCCGGTTCCCCGTGATATCGAAAAGGGTCATGTGGAATTCCAGGTCGTATTTGTCGGCTTCCGCGGTATCGTGGCCCAGCTTCATCATCGCATCGTTGATTTCGGTCAGCCGGTCGATCTGCGCGGGGGTGGCGTACCGGATTAAACTGGGGACGATGCTCTGCTCCAGAATCTCCCGGCTGGCTTTGAGTTCCTGCCGGCCGCAATTCAGCAGTTTTAGCTGAAAGGTCAGATCTTTGGCAATCTCCTGCACGTCCGGCACCCGCAGGGTGGTTCCCCGGCTGGTGCGGCGCTCCAGAATGCCTTTCAGCACCAGGTAGCCGATGATCTCCCGCAACGTTCCCCGGGAAACGCCGAAGCGTTTCGCCAACTCCTCCTCGGGCGGCAGCCGGTCGCCCGGTTTTGCCGTGTCCAGGATGTATGTTTCGATCTTCTCCAACAGGTCCGATTTCAGCATCTCGCTCTTCCATTTCCGATCAAATAGGTTTGTTAAGCAAACAATAGCCCGATATCGGAGGAAAGTCAAATCGGATTCGAGGAAGTGACGGTCACTGTTCCGAAATCGTGCGGGCGGCGGCGGAGACCTGCTCGGCGATGCGGTCGCGCTCGCCGCGCAGATAGAGTTCGGAGCCGGAGACGCTGAGCGCCCCCGCCACTTCGCCGGTGTAGCCGAACACCGGGGCGGCGACGCAGAAGACGCCGGGCTCGTGTTCGCAATCGTCCACGGCGAATTTCCGCTCGCGGATTTCGGCGAGCTCCCGTTCCAGCTGGCCGCGGTCGGTGATCGTTTTCGGCGTGCAGCGGATGAATTCGATGCGGTCGAGCAGACCCGTGCGCTCCGCGTCCGGCAGGAAGGCCAGGATCGCCTTGCCGACGCCGGTGCAGTAGAGCGGGCTGGTGTTGCCGATCAGCGAGCCCATCCGCACCGGGCGGCTCCCTTCGACCTTGTCGATGTAGACTACCCGGTCGCCGCGCCGTTCGGCGAGGTGGACGGTTTCGCTGGTCGCCTCCGACAGCGCCGCCAGCACCGGATGCGCCCGGCGCGCCAGCGGATTCTGCCGCATCGCCGCGTTTCCCAGCCTGACCAGCGCGCTGCCCAGCGTGTACACGCCGTCGCCGCCGTTGTTCAGAAAGCCGCGTTCGGCCAGGAACTTGAGTTGCCGGAACGCGGTGCTCACCGGCATCCCCAGCGCCTCGGCGATCTCCCTGCCGCGCAGCCCGTTCCGGCT
>CAYSZM010000162.1:4206-7287 GCA_964435365.1 uncultured Victivallis sp.
TCGCTGCTGGCTCCCGGGGAGTACGACTTCGCCGCGATGCTGGAAGGCGTCGGGCATTTGCACCTCACCGGAATCACCCCCGCCCTCAGCGAAAACGCCTTCGCCTCGACGCTGGCGCTGGCGGAGAAGGCCGCGGCGCTCGGGCTCACCATCTCCTGCGACCTCAACTTCCGCAAGAAACTCTGGACCTGGCGGCCGGGGACCGCTCCCCGCGAGCTGGCCGCCGAATGCATGGGCAAACTCGTCCCGCTGGTCGACTGGATCATCTGCAACGAGGAGGACGCCTCCGACGTCTTCGGCATCCGCGCCGCGGCGACCGAGATCGAATCGGGCAAACTCAACGTCGCCGGATATCTTGAAGTGGCCGAGCAGCTTCTCGCCCGCTTCCCGAAGGCGTCGAAAGTGGCGATCACCTTGCGGGAAAGCATCTCCGCCGACCACAACAACTGGGGCGCGATGCTCTATGACCGCACCGCCGGGCGCGCGTTTTTCGCTCCGCTCAATGCGGCAGGCAACTACGCGCCGTATGAAATCCGCGACATCGTGGACCGCTTCGGCGGCGGCGACTCGTTCGGCGCGGGACTGATTCATGCGCTGTACAGCAAAGAGTACGCCGATCCGCAGTCGGCGATCCGCTTCGCGGCGGCGTCGAGCTGCCTCAAACACACGATTCCGGGCGACTACAACTATACGTCCCGCGCCGAGGTGGCGACGCTGATGAACGGCTCGGGTTCGGGCCGGGTGGCGAGGTGAACAAATGAAATCGTTCGAGGAGCAGGGCAGACTCTGTCCGGTCACCGCGATTCTGCGCGGAATCACGCCGGACGAGATGATCGGGGTGTGCGAACTCTTGCGCGAGGCGGGAATCCGTCTTCTGGAAGTTCCGCTCAATTCGCCGGACGCGGTGGAGAGCATCCGCCGCGCCGCGGAACAATATCACGGCTCCGACGAGCTGCTGGTCGGCGCAGGGACCGTGCTTACACCGGAGGCGGTGCGCGAAGTCGCGGCGGCGGGCGGGAAATTCATCATTTCGCCGGACACCAACCCGGAAGTGATTCGCGAGACGAAGAAGCTCGGTCTTGTTTCCATCCCCGGCTTCTTCACCGCGAGCGAGGCGTTCACCGCGCTGCGGGCGGGGGCCGACTGCCTCAAGCTCTTCCCCGCCGGGGCGGTGGGCCCGGGCTATGTCAAGGACCTCAAGGCGGTGGTCAAGGCGCCGATTCTGGCGGTGGGCGGAGTGGGGGCGGAAAACCTCGCCGCCTTCCTCGCCGTCTGCGCCGGAGTCGGAATCGGTTCGGCGCTCTACAAACCCGGCAAGCCGCTCGACGCGATCGCGGCGGACGCCCGCCGTTTCGTCGAACTCGCCCGGTAACAAAACATCGAGCCCGCCGGTCAAACCGGCGGGCTCGATTTCTGTTTCAGTAAAAGCCGACGCGTCAGAAGTTGACGATGTCGTCGCAGAGCATTGAGTTGTCGGTGTCTTTGAAATCGGAAGGATCGCCGTTGTTCAATGTGCTTACGCTGAATGCCCCATTGCTTTTTCCCATCCGTTCATCCGGCCCGAGAGAATACAGATCATAGCCGGCTTTATTAAATTTGCCGGGGTAACAATAATAAATCTTATTGCCCCAACTGTCTTCCAGTTCGTTGGATTTGATACTTTTCTTCAGGGTTTCAAGATCGACGACGCGCTGGAATTCTTTGAGGAAATCCTTGTCGTTGGTCACTGAGTTTTTGAAGGTTCGTCCGCCGAAACCGAGCTCGGTAATATCGCCGCCGTCCACTTTCACCGTAATGACACTGAATGCGGAAGTTGTGCCTGAGGCACTGGCCGGGATGTAGCCGAACTTGGTGTTGCACGATTCGATTGCCGCTTCGAGACGGGCGAAGAGCGAGCGGGTCGCCTTCTCGCGCGCCGAATTCATCGCATAGCTGTACATGCCGAATCCGATCGCCGTCAGGAGGCCGATCAGGAACACCACGGCCAGGACTTCGACCAGGGTAAAACGCTTTTTCATAAGATAACCTTTCTTCTCCGGGTTGAAACCGCATCCAACATGGAATATAATATGGGTAAAAGCCGAAGTCAAAACATTTGCCGGGAAAATCATGAATATTGCAGGAAAAACCGTGTTGGTGACCGGCGGCGCCCGGCGTGTCGGGGCGGAGCTGGTCCGCGCCTTCGCTTCCGCCGGGGCTGAAATCCGGCTGCACGTCCGCCATTCGCGGGCCGAAGCCGAGGAATTGATCGCTTCGCTGCCGCATCCGGAGCTCTGCCGCATCGTCAGCGCCGACCTTGCCGTTCCGGGGGAGGCGGCGAAACTCTTCGCCTCCTGCGGGAAGGTGGATATTCTCGTCAACAACGCTTCGATGTTCGGGCCGGACGTGCTTTCGGACGGGTCCGAGGCGTATGACCGCGAGCACTTCGAAGTCAATTTCTGGAGTCCGCTGGCATTGATGCGGGCGTTTGCCGCGCAGGATCTTACCGAGGGGGCGATCGTCAATCTGCTCGACCAGGAGGTGACGGCGGTTTCGGCGCGGGGAGGGGCCTACGCGCTCTCGCGCCGCGCGCTGGCCGACGCCACGTTGGAGCTGGCCCGCGAACTCGGTCCGCGCAATCTGCGGGTCAACGGGGTTGCGCCGGGGCCGGTGCTGCCGCCGGCGTGGCTGCCGGGGGGGAAGATGGAGAAGACGATTCCGACGCTTCCGCTGCGGCGCAAGGTGGGGTTGAACGACCTGGCCGAAGCGGTGCTTTTCCTCTGCCGCAACGATTCGGTGACGGGCGAGATTCTCCGCGTCGACTGCGGACAGCACCTGTAAAAAAGACAAATCCGTACCCGGCACCGGCACCCTGCCGGGCGCAGCACGAGACAAACCCTTACCCGGCACCGGCACCCTGCCGGGCGCAGCACGAGACAAACCCTTACCCGGCACCGGCACCCTGCCGGTCTGGGGTCCGGGGGCGAAGCGCCCCGGCCGCCGGAGGCATGAACCTGTCGCTCACTAAACAGCTCAATTGCCGAACGAGTTCGGCAGTGAGCGGCAGCGGTGGAGTTGACCGCCAGGTCAACTCACCCGCTC
>CAYSZM010000163.1:0-7282 GCA_964435365.1 uncultured Victivallis sp.
TCCCTGGTCAAGCTGGAGGTTGTAATTTTTGAGGTCACTCGGCTGTCTGGCCAGAAACTGCCAGCGGATCAGATTCGCGCCCCAGGAGGCGAGGTCTTCGAGATCCTTCAGCTGAATGTCGTGCGGGGGCGGGCTCATCACGCCGCGGGCGGCGGGACGGTCGGCAATCCCCGGAGAATATTCGCACTTGAAATTTGCCGGCAAAACGAACGGCGGCGGACGGAGTTCGTCGCGACTCAGAATTTTCGCTTGAAGATTCCTGAACATCACTTCGCCGGTCGCGCCCTGAATCCCCAGCCAGAGTTCGGAATCCCGGATATCGTCCGGAATGTGGATGGTCAAGGTGAAGCTCTTCCAATCGATATCGCCGTACAGCCCGTCGGTGGCGGACGGCCAGTTCTGCGTGCCGTTTCCCTTGTGCGGAAGCATGAATTTGATTCCGAGCCAGGGAATGTTCGGTTTGGTGACGCCGATCGCCTTCAACTCAACCGTCAGTTGCAGCACGCTGCCTTTGTAACGCTTCAGGTCAAGAGGAATCGTCGCGATACAGCCGTCGATCGATGTGCTGTTGATTTTCAGGATATATTTTCCGGACGGCGTCTCTTGTTCCCATGCGCCGCAGAGTTTCATCCGGTCCGCCTGGGGTTTCGATTGCGGCCAGACCTTCAGCACGGTCGCCGCGGGCAGCAACAGCGGCAGGCACAGGCAGAATGCAAGAACAATTCGTTTCATTATATGAAAATTCCTTTCTGTGATGTTACTGAATCCGTCACTCAGCTTCCCAATACTGCTTATAGTTGCTGTTGTAAAGCATGCCGCTATTCATCGAGGATACGCTACCGTCCAGCCGCGCCGTATTGCCCCGCTTGGCATGCCGGAAATCGACGACTCCCCATGCCCAGTCGGTCATCAGAACCGCGCCCCATTCGGGAGCGCCCAGCCAGGGAAACCAGCCGTCCGGCTCGGTCTGTCTTCCCGCCGGAATGTTTGAATTGTAACAGATACTGTCAGCAAACGCAATCATTTTTGACGAATTCCGGATTCGCGACAGCTTTTTCAATGAACTCGTGTTCTGCCCCAGATACATCGCGTTGTAGGCATATCCCCAGATATTGCCGGCGAGTGACGGACATACGTTACTTTTCATCTGATTGGTATTGGAGAACAGATTTCCCGGCAACAGCGGGGAGTTGGAAATTCTCCCTCCGGTGAGGTAGACCGCCAGGAAGGCCGGCCAGTTGTATGTTGACCAGCAAAAGGAACTTGATGGGTTAAATTGTCCCGACACATACGGCATCGCCCCCGGCACGGTGAACCCGTTGTTATCGTCGGCCTAGAACATATTGGCGGCTCCGACACTCTTGAGGTTGCTCATGCACGAAGCCGCCTTTCCTCTATCTCGCGCCTGGGTGAGCGCGGGGAGCAGCATTGAGGCGAGGATCGCGATGATCGCAATCACTACCAGGAGTTCGATCAGTGTGAATCCGGTACGGTTTTGAATCGGCTTTTTCATGCGTTCAATCCTTTCTGAATGGTTGTCGGATGGTGTTTTGCGTTGGATAGCACCGCTCCGCCATGGGCGTTTGCCACATTGGAGGAGCCGCGCGGAATCAGCGTGACCGGGAGAACCTTGTTGAGCATGCCGTTTTCCCGCCCGGCGATGATGTCGCCGAGCAGCCGGGCGGCCTCGTAACCGAGCTCGTAGCGCGGCTGGCGGATGCTGGAGAGATCGCGGCTCTCCGCCAGCGGCAGGTCGTCGAATCCGCAGACGAAGAAGTCCTTCCCCGGTTTGCGCTGCATCCGTTCGGCGGTGTCCAGCAATGCCTGCGCGATGTAATCGTTCTCCGCCACCACGCCGAACGGCTCCGGATTGGCCAGCAGCCGGGCGGCGGCCTCCATCGCGGTTCGGTCGTTATCCGCCTCGAACCAGTGCTCCGATTCGTCCGGCTTGCGGAAAAAGGTGGTGTATTCGTGAATCCGGGTGCGCAAGCCGTAGTCGCACATCGCCCGGCAATACCCGTCGTAGCGCCGTTTCTGCGTCACCAGCTCGGGCGGACTGCCCAGGTAGTGGATGCCGGACCGGAAGAAACTGAGCAGCGAAGTCGCCGCGCTGTACATCCCGCCGAAGTTGTCCACGCCGACGTAAGGCAGCGTCAGCCCCTCCAGCGGATTGTCCACGCAGACCAGCGGGAAGTGCGCTTCGGCCAGTCGCCGCACCTCGTCCCGGCAGGACTGGGCGGTCCCCAGCCAGATCAGCCCGGAAAACCGGCCGAGGCCCATCGTCCGGATATCCGCCGCCAGCGCTTCCGGGCCTTCCGGATTCTGGATCAGCCGGAACGACATGCCGTTGCGGGCCGCATAGTCCTGAATGCCGCGGTTGACCTCGATGGTCAGCGCGTCCGGGAATGCCGCCATCACCGCGCCGATGACGACCGGATCGCCCTCCGCCGCCGCGACCGGCTCCGGCAGTTTGAGTTCGGGGTTGATCCGGGTGCCGCAGTTCGGAATCCGCACCAGCACGTGGTCGCGCTCCAGAATCCCGACCACCTTGCGGATGGTCATGCGCGAGCTGCCGTAGCGCCGCGCCAGCTCCTCTTCCGCCGGCAGGTAGGCGTCGGCGGAATACGCCTGTCGCCAGATGTCTTTCAACAACTCTTCCGCCAGGCGGACGGCTTTGCTTTTGTAATTGGTCGCCATTGCGTTCCCCGTTGATGATTGTCCTTTGTATATATTTTACCAAAAGACCCGGGCAATGTCAATAGCGATTGTATGAAATTTGCAAAAATTTATACAATTCTAGAAGATCGCGTCGATTTCGGGGCGGCTGGATCGACTTCCGAATCAATCGCAGGCGCACTCCGTGAAGATCCGGAGCAGGATGGAACCGTAGAGAATTGCGGCGATCACCGCCAGAATCGCCGGGAGGAGCCAGCGACGGACGCCGCGAGGCGTCTTGTCAACCGCTCCGCACCGTTTCAGGTGGCCGAGGAATTCGTCGAACTCGCCGGGGAAATTCTTCCGCGAAAAAATGCCGACGAGCAGTTTCGCCGTCATCAGCATCACCGTGTCGTTCTTGACGAAGAACGTGGAAATCTGGTGATAGTCGCGGCGGATTTTGTTATTGCCGCGCTCCATCTCGAACCAGTCGTCGGTGAGGCGGTACTCCGCCGGGATTTCGAACGCCTTCTCCATGGAGAGGAAACGTTTCATCTTGACCCAGTAGGCGAAAAAACCCAGGGTGCGCGCCAGGACGAAGACCAGCCCGACCAAGCCGACCAGGACCATCAGCCCCCAACCGAACAGCACCCCCGCCGCCGCGATTCCGAAATCAAGCAGCAGCTCGAGAATCGTCTTCGCCGGGGAAAGCCTGCAATAGTAGCTGTAGTACTCCCAGAGCGCCTGCCTGATTTCCTTCGGATTTGCAACCTGACTGAATGTTACATTCATTTTGCCTTCTCCCTTCCGGTTTGTCATAAGCTATCACCGGATGTACGCTTTTTCAAGGATTTTCCCATCGCCGTTTGAAAATTGCAACATCTTATGATATCATAATTTGAGCAAAGGGGGATCTATGAATCCGGAAACGAAATGGGAAAAGGCGCTGACTGCCGTTGCCTGGTCCTTGATTATCATCAGCGGGCTCAGCCTGGCCGGGGGAATCGCCGGATCATTTTTCTGCGACTGCCTGATGATCAATCTTGGCGACCTCCTGATTATTTTCGCGGCGAGGAGAGTCCTGTATCGCAGCGAAGGCCGGCGCAAACTCCTCCTTTTTTTTCTCTGGCTGCAATTTTCCGCTTTTTTGTCGGTTCTGCTGTTTTGGTCGCGCGTCGCCATCACTCCGGCGGTGTCGCCTTCAGTTCGCTCCATCCTCTTCTGGGTCATGCTGGTTCAGACGGTTTTTTATGCCGGATGCCTCTTCGTCCTCCACCACCCGAAGGTGAAGGCGCTCTACCGGAATTTTGCTCCGGAGCAGTATGCGCCTCCCGATTCCGAGCGGAGGTGACCGGATGAAGCCGGAAGCAAGATGGGCGGCGGTACTGAACCTTATTTCGGTTTGCCAAACCGCCAATGAACGACCATGAATCGCCGCCGCCCGGAAATGCCCGCTTATTCCGCTTTTTTTGAAAAGGGTGATGGGGGTTCGGGGGAAGAGGGGAATCTTTTTTTCACGCGAAAAAAAGATTCCCCTCTTCCCCCGGCTCCCGCGACATTTATAAAACAGAAGAGGAAGAGCGGCGGATGACCAGGCGGGTGGGGAGCACCTGGCGGGGCAGGGGGGTGTCGTTGCGGAGGTATTCTTCGATGGCGCGGGCGGCGAGGTAGCCGGCCTGTTCCGCTTCGTGCCGCACGGTGGTGAGCGGCGGGTCGAGGAATTCCGAAAAATTGTTGTCGTCGAAGCCGACGATGGAGATGTCTTCGGGGACGCGGCGTCCGGCGGTTTTCGCCGCCGAGAGTGCGCCGAGGGCCACTTCGTCGTTGATCGCCATCACCGCCGTGAGGGGGAGGTTGCGGTCAAGAAGTTCCCGCATGGCGAGAAAGCCGGACTCCATGATTTCGATGCCCTTGATTGCTCCGGTGACCCGGGCGGGGTCGAAATCGATTCCCGCCTCGTTCAATGCCTGTTTATAGGCGTTGAAGCGGTCGCGGTGGTTGGAGGTGTCGGAATCGCTGGTGATGAAGCCGATTTCGCGGTGGCCGAGGGCGATCAGGTGGCGTGCCGCTTCGAGGGAACCGGCGAAGGAGTCGTTGTCGACATACCCGATTCCGGGGACGTCGACGGTTTCGTCCACCAGCATGACCGGCAGCCCCGATTCCGAGAGGTTGCGGTACTGCGAGGCGTAGTAGGCCGGGACGATCAGGATGATGCCGGAGCACTGCTGATCCCGGACCAGGTCGAGCAGCTTGTCGGCGGTGGCGGGTGGAACCACGATCGCCGCCGCGGAGACGTTGCCTTCGCCGACGCAGCGGTAGATTCCGGAGAGTACTGCGGCGGCGTAAGGCGTTACGGAGGGGCTGCCGGTGACCACCGCGAGACGCGGCAGGCGGCTGGCCGGATAGGTCGGGCGGAAGCGGTATTTCTCCAGCAACACGCCGACGCGGCGGCGGAGCTCTTCGCTGACGCCCGCCCGGTTGTTGATGGCGCGCGACACTGTCGCCGCCGAAATTCCGAGTTCCGCCGCGATGCTCGATATGCTGACCGGTTTTGCTTTTCTTGCCATATCCTTTACGATACTGCCGAATCGCCCGATTTGCAATTCTTTTGCGCAAAATAATCTTGAAAAAGCGGTTTTGCTGCTTGATTCTTGTCATTTCCGGAGTATACTAAAAATGGCGATATTTTGCGCAAAATAAAAACAGGGGGCGGCGAGATGGAAGCGAAAGAGAAGACGGCGATGCAGCGGCTGGACGGGGAATGGGTGCTTGCGTTCAACCATCCGGAGAGCGGAGAGGCCAAGACGATTCCGGCGCAGGTTCCGGGCAATGTGATCGGCGACCTGCACCGTGCCGGGATCATCCCGGACCCCTATTTCGGGATGAATTCCGGAATGCTGCGGGATTGGGAGTTTGTCGACTTCACCTGCTCGACCTCGTTCCAGGCCGCTCCGGTCGGGGCCGGGGAACGGCTGGAACTGGTGCTGGAGGGCGTGGATACGATCGGCGAGGTCCGGCTGAACGGCGAGCGGATCGGCGAGGTGGACAATATGTTCATCGCGCACCGGTTCGATGTGACCGGCCGGGTGGATTTCGCGGCGGAGAACACGCTTGAGGTCGTGATCCGCAGCGCGGTCAACGCGGCGCGGAAGTTCTCGCGGCCGCCGGTCGCCGCGGCGCAGCCGTACAATTACGAGGCGCTCTACATCCGCAAGGCGAACCACTCCTACGGCTGGGACATCGCGCCGCGCCTCGTGGGCGGCGGCCTCTGGCGCGGCGTCGCGCTGGAGCGGATTCCGGCCGACCGCTGGACCGACGTGATGCTCTATACCACCTTCGCGTCGAAACAGTCGGCGCGGCTCATTCTCGACTGGAATTTCGAAACCGCCGCCGAACGGCTGACCGGGTTCGAGGGCAGGCTGACCATGCGGCACGGGGAGAGCCGGTTCGAAAAGCGCTTCCGGGCCGACTTCGTCTCCGGGCGGACCAACGTCGAAATCCCCGAACCCCACCTCTGGAACGTTCGCGGCCGGGGCGAACCGGCGCTTTACGAGGTGACCCTCGAACTGATCCATAACGGGGAGACGGTCGCCGTCAAAAACTTCCGCACCGGAATTCGCACCATCCGGCTCGACCGCACCGAGGAATTGAACGCCGACGGTTCGGGCCGCTTCCACTTCATCCTGAACGGCGAGCCGGTTTTCATCCTCGGCTCGAACTGGGTGCCGGCCAACGCGCTGCACGGCGAGGAGCGCGAACGCATCCTGAAGAGTCTGGCGCTGTTCGCCGATCTCGGCTGCAACATGGTCCGCTGCTGGGGCGGCGGCGTCTACGAGGACGACGACTTCTTCGACTGGTGCGACGAAAACGGCCTGATGGTCTGGCAGGATTTCATGCTGGCCTGCCTGACTCCGCCGCAGGATGACGAATTCGCCCGGGTGATCGCGAACGAGGCGGAGGCGGTGATTAAGAAACTCCGCAACCACCCGTCGCTGGCGCTCTGGTGCGGCGACAACGAGTGCGACGAGGCGTCGCAGTGGCGGGGCGACGGGCAGATTCCTTCGAACAACCGGATCACCCGCGAGGTGCTCAAGCAGGCGGTCCGTATTTACGATCCTTCGCGCAATTACCTGCCGAGCTCGCCGTTCCTGACCGATTCCTGCGTCAAGTACGGCGGCCGTTCGACCCATGCGCCGGAGCAGCACCTCTGGGGGCCGCGCGACGAGTACAAGGGCGACTTCTACCGGCTGCACACCGCCTGTTTCGCCAGCGAAACCGGCTACCACGCCATTCCCGGCGTCGAGAGCCTGAAACAGTTCCTGTCGCCGGGGCACCTCTACCCGAAGGTGGACGACCCGGAGTACCTGATTCACGCCGCCCAGCCTTACGCCTTGCCCGACGGCCCTTACGCTTACCGGATCAAGTTGTTCCTCGACCAGGTCGAGAACACTTTCGGCGCGATTCCGGAAGACCTCGGTGAACTGGTGACCGCTTCGCAGGCGGTTCAGGCCGAGGCGGTGAAGTTCTTCATCGAGAATTTCCGGTTCGGCAAATGGAAACGCTCCGGGCTGATCTGGTGGAACGTGATCGACTGCTGGCCGCAGATTTCCGACGCGGTGGTCGATTA
>CAYSZM010000164.1:0-7249 GCA_964435365.1 uncultured Victivallis sp.
CGGCACCCTGCCGGTCTGGAGGAGGTTCGGAGGGGGGCGAAGCGCCCCCTCTGATCTCCGATCCCTATGAAACAGAGATGAGAGAGCGAACGGTGACGTTTTCTTTGACCGCGGTAGCGGCGGCGCGCCCGGCGGCTTCGCCCATGGCCAGACAGTCGCCGGTCACGCGATAGGCGGCGTGGGCGGCGAAACAGCCGGAGATGCAACGCCCGGCGGTGAGCAGGTTTTCCACTTTAAGCGGAACGAGGGAACGGAAGGGGATGTCGAAACCGGGATGCTTCCAGCAGGTTTGTTTGGACTGTTCCGGTTCGTGGATATCGACGCCGAAGCGGACATCGCAGATGCCGTCGGGCTGTTTGCGTCCTTCGCGGACGTCTTCTTCGCTGATGACGTATTCGCCGGTGATCCGCCGGGTTTCGCGCACGCCGATCGTGGCGGGGAGTTCGAGGAGATAGACGTCGCCGAGTTCTTCTTTGACCAGCTTGAAACATTCGAGGGCCTTCTGGACCTGGCGGCGTCCTTCGAGGGTGGCGGCGGTCAGGGCGTCGCCGTCGATGCCGAGGCGGCGGCGGACGTGGGTCCATTGAATCAGGGCCTCGCCTTTGCGCGGCAGGGTGATCAGCGCCGGGTTGTCGTAGGGGATGTCGGCGAGAATCTTCTCTTCGTCGACCTTTTCGATCAGCGCGTTGTACCAGCTGCGCAGATCGTCCCGTTTATAATCGTGGCGGAGGCCACCGATTTTGAACATCATGGTCATCGGCTGGAAGACGCCGTCGCTTTCGCGCCCGATTTCGAACGGGGCGCCGGCGCGGGCGGCGATATCACCGTCGCCGGTGCAGTCGATCACCACATCGGCGAGGACAGCCTGCGCGCCGGATTTGTTCTGGACGAAGATGCCCTTCAGCACGCCGTCCTCCACGATCGGCTCCGTCCCCATCGTGTAGAGCATGAGGTCGATATTATGGCGGATCGCATAATCGTCGAGCAGCAGCGCCATGCGGCACTGGTCGAACGAAATATTGCCGAGCCCGCCCCATGCGCCGGATGCGGTGAGCGCTTCGCGGAGTTCGAGGTTCAGCCCCTCCTTGTTCCAGTTGTCGAAGAACGGGCTCAGGAGGCCGAGCGTCCACATGCCGCCGAGCTTGCCGCCCTGTTCGACCAAGGTGACCTTGGCCCCTGCCCGCGCCGCCGAGATTGCCGCGCCGAATCCGGCCGGACCCGCGCCCACCACTAAAACCTCCGTCCGGTTCCGCACCGGGACTTCACACGCTTTGCGAACGATATTCATCCTGACACCTCCTGTATCATTTCTTATAGTATACCGGAAGAAGGGCGGCTTGACAATGGAGGCTTTGGCTGTATATTTACACTATCATGTCAAAACAGCAGTTTTTAGACAAATTGAACCTCGCCGATCCGGGTCGCTACCTGGCGGAGACGATTTGCGGCGCGGAGCGGCTGTTCGGGGTCACGATCACTGTTCACGATCATCGCGCGCTGCTGTTCGACCGGGACGGGAAGGCGTTCCTGGCGGAACGCAATCGCCACACCCACCCCTACTGCGCAACCGGGCGCTACACGAATGCGGAATGGAACCGCGCCTGCCTCGCCGAGTGCGGATTTCAGGCGGAGTCCGCGGCGCTCTGCGAGCTGAGGCCGTTTCTGCATCACTGCTGGAAGGGGGTGACCGAGCTGGTCGTGCCGATTGAGCGCAGCGGTTCGCCGGTGCTGATCTTTTACGCCGGACCGTTCCGGGGGCCGGGTTCGCCGCCCGCCGGATTCGAGGCCGGCCATGCTTCGCTGCCGGAGCCGGACCCCGAACGCCTCGCCGACCTCGCCCGGCTGTTGACCCTCGCCGGTCAGGGGGTACTGAAAGTGCTGGAAACGGCGCGGGAACGCGAGCGGCGCACGCCGTTGTCCCGCAAGCAGCTGATCCGGAAATTCCTCGACGAACACGCCCATGAGCCGGTGACGCTGGCCGATCTCGCCGCGGCGCTGGCGGTGTCTCCATCGCGCGCCGGGCATCTGGTCACCGCCGCCTTCGCCTGTCCGTTTCAGGAGCTTTTGCTCGCCGAGCGGATGACCCGCGCCCGCAATCTGCTGCTCTCCACCGACTACCCGCAAAAGGAGATTGCGCGAAGCTGCGGATTCTCCACCGTCTATTACTTCAGCCGGATGTTCCGCCGCTTCTACGGCACCACGCCGGGCCGCTGCCGCTCTGCGAATGGCAAGTGATCACGCGCTGCGGCGGCTCTTGCCGGGGCGGGTGCGCATCTGCCTGGCGTCGGCGTAGAGGAGGTAGTGTTCGCAGCAGAGCCGTCCGTGGAACGGGAGCGGCGGGAGCCAGACTTTGCGCCGTTCCCAAGCCTCGATTTCGGCGGCGGCGAGGGGGGATTCGGAACGCCCTTCTTCCGACTCGCGGCGGAAACGCAGTTTCATATCGTGGACCGGCTTCCCTTCGAGATCGAGAATCCGGTTGCCGCCGAGAATCTCCAGCCCGTAATGCGAGGCGCGGCGGCTGAAGGCGGTCTGGTCGAACAGCACGAAGGCGCTGGCGGTCATGCCGTCGATGTAACTCCACGCCTGATCGAGAAAAGCGAACGTCCGATCGAGCCGGTCCGGAGTCGAGCCGGGGCAGCCGAAAATCATCATCAGCAGATTGGAGATGCCTTCCGCCGAAGCGTTCCGGATCACCTCGAGCGAGGATTCGACGCGGGTTCCCTTGTTCATGATGTCGAGGAGTTCCTGGGAGCCGCTCTCCATCCCCCAGCTGATCCAGCAACATCCGGCGCGGGCGGCCTTGTGCAGCAGTGCGGGGGTGTATTCGGCGGTGGTCCGGGCCATGATCTGGAAACGGCAGTCGAGCTTGAGCGAGAGAATGGCGTTGCTGAGTTCGTTGAGGTAAAACGGGTCGACGTACTGATCGACGATGTAAAAATGACGACAGCCGGACCGGACCTGCCGCTCCTGCATCTCGAGGGCGACCGACATGGCCGGGCGGCAGCGGTGACGCCCGAAGGAATTGTTGTGCACACAGAAGCGGCAGCGCCGCCACTTGCAGCCGCGGCAGCCGTAGATGGGCATGACCGGAACCGGGTTGAAATAGCCGTTGCCGGCGAGCTGGGAAAAATCCGGCGGCGACAGCAGCGCGAGATCCTCAAGAATCACCGTTTTGCCGGAGAAGGCGATCCCGCCGTTCTTCCGGTAATAACAGCCGGGAATCTCCGCCGGAGCCCGGCCGTCGAGGAGCTGGTCGAACGGAATCTCCCCCTCTCCGGTCAGGATGCCTTCGACAAACGGGGCCGCTTCGAGCAGTTCCACCGGCGAAAGCGCGCTCATGGCGGCGCCCCCGATGACGACGCGGCACTCCCCCGCGAAATACTTCGCCTGGGCCAGAATGAAGGGGAGCTGGTCGAGATACATGGCGGAAAAAGCGACGATTTCAGGAGTGGACCGGGCGATCCGCGCCGATTGCCGAATCAGCAGGGCTTCGAGTTCGCCGCCCAGCCCCTGCCCGGCGAGATAGTGTTTCGCCTGAAGTTCGAGTTCATCGATGCGCACCCGCGCCTCCGCCATCGACCGCCAGCTGACGGCGTAGCCCTGCGGATTGAGGAACGTCCCCAGCGGACCGTGGGCAAAGTCGCGCATGGCCCCCAGCACGGGATCGGAGTCGCAGAGAAAATTCCAGAGGTCGAGGTTGGCGTCGAACAGGTCGAGCGGAACGCTTTTGCGTTCGGCGACGGCGGCCAGACAGGCGATGCCGAGCGGCATATAGGTCGGCCCGGTACGCGGCGAAAACACCAGAGAAATACGCATGATGCTTGACACGGAGTTGATTTTGCGAACAGTACGGCCGCCCTTCGAGCCCGGTTTTGAAAAATACAGCTTATAACATATCACCGGAGCAGCCGAAAATCCAGCCGTAATTCGCAAAGGCGGACCTAAAAAATGCAAAGTTCCGAACAATCATTGGCGGTCGAAATACTTTTTGCCCCGATCGGGCTTGAACATGGTCTTGGGGAGGCCGTCGCGGGTCACGGCGAGAAAGAGATTGAGCTTGGGCAGATAGAGCAGTTTGTCGCCGTTGTTCTCGAATTTCCGCAGCGTTCCGGGCGGCGGCGTTTTGATGAAACG
Organism: uncultured Victivallis sp.; assembly: GCA_964435365.1. Taxonomy (GTDB): domain Bacteria; phylum Verrucomicrobiota; class Lentisphaeria; order Victivallales; family Victivallaceae; genus Victivallis. Next base: position 4,135 of record CAYSZM010000164.1, read on the forward strand.
GTGCGCGGCGGCGACATATTCGGCGGCGGTTTTGTATTCCGGAAACTCCTTGCGGTGCTTGTTCCAATGGGAGAGGGCGTTGGTTTTCGGATTGTTCATCGGCCCCGGCGACCACCCGGGAAATCCGCCGGGCCACTCGGCCTCTCCGGCCGGAACAACTTTCTCAGCGACGGTTCCGCTGTCCGCAGCGGAGAGGAGCGCCCCCCAATACGGAGCACCGAGCAGCGCGGCGGCAAATAGAAGAAGCAACAGAACTTTTTTGACCGATGGGGCGAGTCTCATGGCGATGGGCCTTCCCGTTATCCTGTTGGGATAATGTAACCGGCCGGACGGAATTTTTCAAATAGGGTTCCCGCTATTTGAAGATGGCGAGCAGCACCACTCCGGCGAGGATCGCGGCCAGCGCCGCCGTTTTCACCCTCACGTTTTTGTCGCGGAAATAGATGCTGCCGACTGCAAAGGTCACCACACAGCTGCACCGGCGCAGAAGTGAGAGAATCGAAATCTGCGTATCCGGCAGGCTGAGCGCGTAGAAATAGAGCCAGTCCGCCGCGATCAGCAGGATTCCGGTCAGCGGAATGCTCCAGCGCCAGGTGAACGTCTTCGAGCTTTTGCGGAGGCACGCCCGGACCAGCCAGGCGATGCCGAGAATCGCCACCAGATCGACCGAGAAATGGAACTGCATCAATACGCGGGGAATCTCCACCGTACCCAGCAGGTATTTGTCGTAGAGCGCCGAAATCGAACCCAGCAGCGTCCCGAGAAGCACCATGTGCGCGCCGCGGTGGTGCAGAAAGCTGATTCCCTCCTGCTTGCCGATCACCGAAAAGAGGTAGTATCCGGCGAAGATCACCAGCATGGCGACGCCCTGCCACACCGTCGGAATCTCGTGGAAGAGGAACAAACTGCCGATGAACGTCCACAGCGGCGCGGTGGCGCGGATCGGCGCGACGATGCTGATCGGCAGCTCGCGCATCGCGTAGTAGACGCAATTCCAGCTCGCCGCCACCAGCAGCGATTTGGCGAGGATGAGAAACCAGTAATGCGGCGGACAGTCCAGCACCGCCCCGAGCTGCCCGGCGGCAACCGTCCCCAGCACGAAGAACAGACTGCCGGAAAGCGTGGTCAAAAACAGCACCGGCATGATCGGGTTGTCCCTCACCGCGTGCTTCTTGCACAGATCGTAAAAGCCCAGGCCGATCGCCGACAACAGAATCAGCGGCAGCCAGAGGGGTGTCGAAGAAACCATAAAACCTCCGGATGGATCTCATTAATATAGCCCGGAAACATAGCCGGGTCAATCCCAACCATCGTGAAAGATGAATATTTAAAAAATTAGATTAGTTAGGATTTGCAAATTAACTGGTCAGGTGATATCTTATACCCATTCCGTTTGCCGGAGAGGGGGAAGCGGTATATTCAACAAACACGATTTCAGCAAAATTCATAGTCCGGAAGAAGAGGGTGAAGATGAGAAACAATAAATGGATTTTAAGTGCGGCGCTCCTTGCCGCTGCAATCGGATTGCGGGCGGCTCCGCCCGCCCAGCCGCCACCGCTGGTGTCGGTCGAAGATGTGGGAAGCATTTCGGAATCGACCGGCAAGAAGTACGTCGGGCATATCGAGGCGATCGAGGAAGTCGAGCTGCGGGCCCGCGTCTCCGGCTATCTCGAAACGATCAAATTCAACGAGGGCGACCTGGTCAAGAAAGGCGAACTCCTTTTCGAGATCGAAGATACGACCTACCGGGCGCAGGCGCTGGCCGCCCAGGCGACGCTGGACCAGACCAAGGCCGAATTCAAGTACGCCGAAGACAACTTCAACCGGCAGAAGACGCTGCGCGAAAGCAGCGCGGTCTCCCAGAGCACGCTCGACGACGCGCAGCGGCTCTATTCGCTGGACAAGGCGAAAGTGGCCGGAGCCGAGGCCGACCTGCTCGACGCCCAGAACAATCTTTCGTACTGCAAGATTTACGCCCCGATCTCCGGACGCATCGGCCGGGTGACTTACACGCAAGGCAACTATGTGACGCCGTCGAGCGAAAAACTGGCGGACATCGTCCAGACCTCGCCGGTCTATGTCAACTTCGCCCTCAGCGAACGCGACTACCTGTCGCTGTTCGGAAACGCGGAGACGCTGAAGGAGAGCGGAAAAATCCGCCTGCTCCTCTCCGACGGTTCCGAATACAAGAACCCCGGCAAAGTGACCTTCATCGACAACAAGGTCGATACCGGCACCAACACGCTGACCGTCTGGGCGACCTTCGACAACCCCGACGGGCTGCTGATTCCGGGCGGATATGTGACGGTGGTGCTCTCCCGCATCGCCACTCACGCCTATCCGGCGGTCCGCCTCTCGGCGATCATGACCAACGACAAGGGCAATTTCATTTATATCGTGGACAAAGACAACAAGGTGGTCCCCCGTCAGGTCGAAACCGGCCCGCTGGTGGGCAGCATGCAGCTTCTGCGATCCGGCGCGGAACCGGGGGAGACGGTGATCGTCGGCGGAACCAACAAGGTCCGCCCGGGCGCCGTGGTCAACCCCTTCCGGGTCAACGAGCAGGAAAAGAAGTGAGGGAAATCGAATGATTTCGAGTATATTCATCGAGCGTCCCAAGCTGGCATTCGTCATTTCGATCGTGACGGTGCTGGCGGGCGCCATCTGTATCTTCCGCCTCCCGGTGGCGGAATATCCCGAGATCGCGCCGCCGACGGTGCAGGTGTCGGCCAGCTATCCGGGCGCTTCCGCGGAGGTGATCGCCAACACGGTCGCCTCCGTCATCGAGGAGCAGGTCAACGGCATCGAGAACATGATCTACTTCTCCTCGACGTCGAGCAATTCCGGCAGCTACTCGCTGACCATCACCTTCGCTTCGGGAACCGACACCGACATCGCGCAGGTCAACGTGCAGAACGCGGTGAGCCGCGCCGAGCCGCTGCTGCCTTCGGATGTGAAGGCGCTCGGCGTCACCGTCAAGAAACGGTCCAACGACATTCTCGCCGTGTATGTGTTCACCACCGACGGCATCGCGATGTCGCGGCTGGACATGTCGAACTGGGTCCGGATGAACATCCGCGACGGCCTGTCGCGCATCGACGGCATCAGCGACGCC
>CAYSZM010000165.1:0-7222 GCA_964435365.1 uncultured Victivallis sp.
CGCCTTCCCGCTTTTTTGCGGAAAGGCGGCACTCCCTCCGCCTGTTTTTGCAGGAAGTTGGTATGCGAGGTGCAAGACCGTTGCCGGGGGAATTGGTGATAACGCTCATGTGGAGATCATTAACCGGGCTTGGCAGGCTTGCGAAGCGTTTTTGGCCGTCTGGCGGCGAGAGCGATTTTGTGGGTCATGCCCGGCGTGCGGCTTCGTTTCTGTCGAAGGAAGAAAAGGAATCCCGGTTCTTTCACGGGATTATCACGGATTGGATTGCGTAGAACAGGAGAACGGGAAGAAAAGAGATGCTTGCTTTTGCTTTTTGGAGTGCTATATTCCGTGAAGAGGGTTCGAACGATCAATTGTACCTCCATTGATAAAGAAGCGATGTGATGACGAATTCATTTTTTGTGCAATCTTCATCTGCCGATGCTCTCCGAACTTTCTTTTCCGCATGTACCCCCCGTTCCGCTTCCGCACTCGTATTCACTTGTTGCGTTTTGAGGGGAACTGCGCTTGAATCCATTAAACAAGATGACCGGCTCAACAAGGAGAAGGAGTAATTTATGAAGAGAACCAATCTTGCCTTTGCGGCGCGTCTGGCCGGAGTATTCCTCCTGGCCGTATGTTCGGCCGACGGGTTCGCCGCGCCTCAATCCTATGACGGAGTGGCAACGCCGATCGTGTCCACCACGATCCGGTTCGGGTACAACGGCGCATTTCGCGGCTTCATCTCCCGTGTCGCGCGTCCGGGGGCGATTCTGCGGGGACCGGTTCTCGATATGAACAACCGCGTGGTGGAACCGGGCGACATCCTGGTGCAGATGAAAACCGACTACTGGCAGAGCCAGGTCAAGGAAAAGCTGGCCAGTCTGAAAAGCGCCGAGGCGACGCTCAAAAATACTCAGGCCAGCTATCTGCGCTATAAAGCATTGTCCGGCAAAAACGCGACGAGCGAAGAGGCCTTCCAGCAGGCGGAAGCCGACTATTTCGCCGCCATCGGTGCCAAGGAAGCCGCGGAGAGCGATATCGAACTCGCCCGGGTCATGCTGGAGTGCTGCACCTTCCAGACCCCGTTCGACGCGGTGGTGGATCAGGTGTACTTCCCGTCAGGCCTCTGCGCCGGCGAGCTCGACATCGTCAGAATCTCCCAGCTGTCGCCGATGGGGATCAAAGTAAAAATGGACCGCTCGACCGCCCTCGGCGTCACGATGGAAACCCCGATCTCGGTCTTTCCGTGCAACAGCGGCGAACCGGTGGGAGTCTTTCACTGCGCATCGTACCTGCTTCCGGACGGCATCATGATCCTGGTGGACAACGTTCCGCTGCCGACTCCGGCCGATCCCGACCAGAACGGCAAGTCGATTCCGCTCTGCCGGGCCTCTGTGGTCATGACTTATCAGTTCAGCGGCGGCGACCGGAAAAGCCGGATGATGGTCCCCATGGACAGCATCGGAAAAGACGACCAGGGATATTTCGTCTGGCGGGGAATCGGCCAGCGGGAGAATCAGATCAAGGGAGTCAGCCCGGTCTTTCCGGTGGAAAAAGTCCGTATCATCCCGGACGACCTGAAAACGGAACTCAACGCCAGCATCCAGTTCCGCATGCTGAAAGACCCCGGCTCCCTGAAGGAAGCCGACATCGTTCTCTTGAATCCCCCGGCGGGCTTGAAAGACAAGCAGCAGGTCTGTGTCCAGCCGCCGCGTTACCGGTTCATGCCGGGCGACCCGGTCGAAGTCAGGATCGGCGAATAGCCCGGAATCGGTTTGCATTATTCGGAAAGCGGTGCTATTTTTCTTTTCAACCAACGTTGAGGAGATCGCCATGAAAACTCTTTCGCTTTTCGCCGCGCTTTTCATTGCGGCTGGAGTTTCCGCCGCCGACATCGAGCTGCCCAAGCCGGAAACCACCGGCGGAATGCCGCTTCAGGAGGCCTTGAGCCTGCGCCGCACCGATCGCAGTTTCAGCGAGAAACCGCTGCCGATGCAGACGGTTTCGACCCTGCTCTGGTCCGCGTTCGGCATCAACCGCGCCGACGGCAAGCGCACCGCGCCCACCGCCCGGAACAAGCAGGAGATCACCCTTTACGTCTGCATCCCGGAGGGGACCTTCCGTTACGACCCCGCCGCCAACAAACTGATCCAGACCTCGAAAGAGCGCGCCGGTGACGCGCCGCTCATGGTGATCCTCGTCGCCGACCGGGCCATACAGACCGAGAACCTCTGCCACGTCGATTGCGGTTACGTCAGCCAGAACATCTATCTCTACTGCGCTTCGCAGAAACTGGCCACCGTCGTCCGGGGCCGGTTCAAGGAGAGCGAATACAAACCGCTCCTCGATCTCAAAGGCAAAGAGGAGATTCTCTACGTGCAGGCGGTCGGCTATCCGAAATAACTTGCCCGACAAGCTCCTCCGAAAGATGGAGGGGCTTTTTGCGAAACAAAAACGCCATCGATGGCATAAAGTAAAAGAAGAGGTGTCCATCATGAGAGAAAACGGATTCCTGGAAGTGTCGGAATCGGTCGGGAAATTCGCGTTCGAGAACTTCGGAAGTTTCGCGGAGTGGAAGAAAGCGGCGCTCCCGGAGCTCAAGCGCATCCTCAGCTTCGACCGGCTGGAGAAGCTGGAGCGGGCTCCGATCACAGTCGAATCGCTCTGGAAGCGGGAGACTCCGCTCGGGACCATCGAGAAAATCCGCTTCTCCCCCGAACCGGGCGAAACCGCCTGCGTCTACGTCTGCCTGCCCGCAACGGCGAAAGCGCCGTACAAAAGTTTCATCTGCCTGCAGGGGCACTCGACCGGGATGCACACTTCGATCGCGGTGCGCTGGGAGGATGAAACCACCCCGCTCGCCGTCGAGGGCGACCGCGATTTTGCGCTCGAATGCATGCGGCGCGGCATCGCCGCCTTCTGTCTGGAGCAACGTTACATGGGCGAGCGCAGCACCGACCCGGAACACCGTCCGGCGTGTACGCTCCCGGCGCTCCAGAACCTGATGATCGGACGCACCGCGATCGGCGACCGCATCTACGACGCCGACCGGCTGATCGATTACCTCTACACGCGCAACGACATCGACCGCGACCACCTGGGAATCATGGGCAACTCCGGCGGCGGAACCACTTCGATGTTCGCCGGGGCAGTACTCGACCGGATCACCCACGTGATCGCCTCGTGCAGCTTCTCGTCGTTCCGGGGAAGCATCGGCTCAATGCTCCATTGCGCCTGCAACTATGTGCCGCACCTGCTGGAGTTCGGCGAGAGCGCCGACGCGGTGGGCCTCGCCGCGCCGAAGCCGGTGGTGATCGTCAACGGGCGGCAAGACCCGATCTTCCCCCTAGCCGAGGCGGACCGCCAGTTCGCCCGCCTCGAAACGATCTACCGCGCCGCCGGAGCCCCCGGCAACTGCCTCCACGCCATCGGCGAAGGCGACCACCGCTTCTACGCGAAAGAAGCCTGGGGCGCGATGCAGAAGCTGTTCTGAGCAAAAGAAAAACAGCCGGGGCGAAAAAACGCCCCGGCTGTCCGGGTGACAGGAGAAAAACATCAATCGGCGGGGAAAATTTTGCAAAGCGAATCGATGTTGTTTCCACGAAATAGGATGACCTCGGAACGGCCTTCCAGCCGGATCTTCGCCTCCGATCTCCCCGGCCCCACCGCGGCGGCCAGCAAAGCGATCCGCCCGTCCGGATGCCGGAACGCCGCGGCATAAACCTCGCCTTTCCCCTTCTCAACCGTGACGCGGGGCGCCGGTTCGGTCGATAGCAGGAAGGGGGCCATCTCATGCTGGAACCGCACCGCTTCCCCGACCACCGGCCAGAAGTTGCGGAACTGGTCGGGGTCGACCTTCTGCCGGTAATGCATGAAGTCGTAATTGAAGCCGACGAACCCCTTTGCCCCGAGGATCATCTCCAACGCGATCATGCCGTGCAGCTCGGCCGCAGTCGGATAACGGTAGTTCTTCCGATAGACTTCGGGGTCCGCCGCATCGCCTTTGATCGACCCGAAGTTGAAATACTGCGGGACCGCCCAGATCGCACCTCCACCGGAGGAAAGACTCCGCTGAACCCGGCCCGCTTCGAGCATCTGGTCGCGGACGCAATCCATCCGGTCGCTGCCCGCTTCGGTGACCGGATATGGGTCGACCCCCATGATCGTCTGACAGCCCGCGAATTCCGGAAAGTGCTGGTAGAATACGGCGAAAGTCGGATGGTCCGGGTCGAGTTCCTGCACCTGTTCATGGCGGGCGCGCAGCAGCGGCGCATAGGAGGAGTCGAGTTCGTCGGCGATGTACCACGCCAGCAACGCCGGGTGTCCGCGGTATTTGCGGACGATCGCCGCGGCGATCTCCCGGTAATCGCTCAGGCCGTCGTATTGGCGAAGAACCATGTGGGTCGCCCCCGGCGGCATCGCGTCTTTGATCGAGGGAATGACGCGCAGTCCCCGTTCGGCGCAATAATCGAGGATCTCCGGTTTCAGCTCGTGCCCCATGTAGACGCAGACCGTGTTGAATCCGGCCTCGGCCAGCGTATCGACTTCGGCCCGGGAAGTCAGGCGGTGTTTGTAAATCCCGACCGGCAGGAACGGTTTTCCGTCGACGATGAGCCTGCCGCGACGGTCGACAACGACTTTTCGCGCGGCGAGGTCGGCGGCCGGGTCGACGCCGAGCGGCATCTCTTTTTCCGCGAGAACCCGGCGGCCGGAAGGATCGAGCAGTTGCAGTTTCATCGAATATTCTCCTGCCGGGAGATGGCCGGATGGCACCGCCACCCGCTCCCGCTCAACCGGAAGAATCCGTTCGAACAGCGTCCGTCCGGAAGGATCGGAGACGGCGACCCTGCACTTCAACCCGGCGGCAAGCAGCGGCGAACCGGCCTCCGGGGCGTCCGCCAGACTGGAGAGCTCGAAATCGACATCATCCGTCGAAAGCCGTCCACCCGGTCGAGAAACCACCGCCGCATTCCACCGTCCGCCCGCGGGGCGGACGTAGAGGTCGTCGAACAGCGCGGTTCCGAGCGATTCGCGGTTGACATACAGCGTCATGCTGTAGCGGTACGGGCGCGGTCCTTTCCGGACTTCAAGCAGCCCGCTCACGTTCCGAAAGTCGGAATTTCCGTTCACCAGCGGCAAATAGGCGCCGTAGACATGTTTGCCGGTCTCCGCATCCGCCCATTCGATGGCGATTCCCGCGCCGGAGCCGGAGAGGTTTTCCGGGCGGATGCTCCCGCCGAACTCATAGGTTTCCCCCGGAACGACCGGGATCTCCTGCTTGAGCAGCACATACTCGCCGGGCGATTTGCGTTCCTTGAGCAGCGCCCGTGTGCCGTTGCTGCCGCGGTGATCGACGACGGACCAGTTTCCGGCCGGCCACGACGCGCCGCCGGAAGGAGTCCAGCGGGAAGTTCCCTGTTCAAAACCGCCGTTCTGCAATAGGTTTTCAGCAACGGCAACAACGGTGACGGCAAGGAGCAGGCAGACGGCAAGCAGCTTCATATCAATGCCACTCCTGGCCGAAGCGAATCCATTTCCCGCTGATCTGAACCGGCGTCCAGTATTTGCGATGGTCGATCGCCTCGCGCCGGGACAGCGCCTTGGCGTGTCCGTCGAAGAAGACGAAATTCGCGTTTTCCCCATGCCGGAAGAAGGGGCTGCCGTAGATCACCGTTCCACTGCGCAGCGGATAGAAGCGGTTGGGATCGGCAGTATACTCGTTGGTGGCGATTCCGCCGCCCACCGGGGAGGAGTCGGGATACGGTTTATTCAGTTTTTCATCCTTGGCCGGGACGGCGTCGCCGATCAGAATCAGCGAACTGCCGCCCCCCTGGGCAGTCACAGTTCCCCGTTTGGTCCGCTTCTGGGCCCCGGTGTCGAGGCTGCCGAACGTCGCATAGTTCAAGCCATAGCTGTTGGTGTCGCCGGTGCCGTACAGAAATCCCGTATCCGTTGTCGTCAGAACGATGCTGTGTATCGGCTCCGATGGACACTGAAACAGCTTCGCCCCCGCGTATCCGTTCTTCTTGAGCAGGATATTCCAAATCGTGTCGTGATTCGCCGCTCCCCAGTCCCGCCGCATGGCGAGCATCCAGTCCGCATTGTCGTCGGCGTAGAGCGTGGAGGCCGCCCCGAGCTGCTTCAGGTTGCTGATGCAGCTGGCCGCCTTCCCCCTGTCCCGCGCCCGGTTCAGCGCCGGGAGAAGCAGCGACGCCAGAATCGCAATGATGGCGATCACCACCAGAAGTTCAATCAAAGTAAAATTATTTCGTTTCATTACCGGCCCTTTCCTGTTCCGGGTTGGAGACTGGATATCTATGCTCGATTTAATCCGTTTTTGGATTACAATTAATTATACCCGATCTTTTGGAGAATGTCAATAGCGGAATCAAAAAAATCAGAATATTTAGCCTATTTACAGTCTCGCGTCGCTTTCGCTGCCCGCTTCGGCGGGGAGCAGCCATTGGACGGAGGGCGCGGACTTCTCGTTGATGAGGCGGCCGAGCAGGAGATTGACCGCCGCTTCGGCCAGCTTGCGGCTGTCCACCTCGAAGTTGACCACCTCGCGGCAGGGGAAGTCGATCGGGGCATTCTTGTTGCGCAGACAGAAGGCGGGCGGCAGATAGGCGATCCGCGCCCCCTGGAGGCGAACCAGCTCCGAGAAGAATCCCTGGGCGATGATGTCGTCGCAGAGCACCATGCAGTCGGGGCGCGCCTCCGGCGGCAGGGCGAGAATCCGCCGCGCCGATTCCCGGCCGTGTTCGATCCCGTAGCCTTCGAGGTAGAACTCACCGAGCGGCACCCGGCACTCCGGCCAGCCGGCGAGAAACTGCGTCAGCCGCGGAATGCTGAAGTTGCGCAGCGGCCCCGGACCGACCAGCACCCGCGGCGACCGGAACCCCCTCTTGCGCAACCGTTCCAGCGCCTCCAGCATAAAGCCGACCGTGTCGATGAACACCCCGCACTCGGCCAGCGCCGGAGGTCCGCAGAAGCAGAGTTCCAGCCCGGCGCGTTCGAAATCCGGCAGCAGTTTCTCCGGGAAAAAGTCGGCGATGCTGACGAGCCCGTGCAGCCCGCCCTGCCCCACCGCGTATTCCAGCCCCGGAAAATCCGAGAGCTCCGGATGCTTGCAGTAATGGTCGCGGAACGGGAACATCGTACACTGGCAGCCGTTCTTCTGCAACGTGTCCTGAAGCGCGTAGGCCATGCTCCAGTTGAACATGTGCGGCGTGTCGAGCAG
>CAYSZM010000166.1:0-7179 GCA_964435365.1 uncultured Victivallis sp.
TTTCGCGGCCGCGCACGTAGGGGACGATGCAGTAACTGCAGAACCGGTTGCAGCCGCGGGTGATGGCGATCTGCGCCTTGAAATCGGGCTCCTCGTTTCCGGTGTGACGGTGGTGGGTCCGCATCCCGGTCAGCACTTCGGCGGATTCGGTGACGGCGACCACCTGTTTCCGGTCGGCGCGGATCGATTCGACCAGCGGAACCAGCGTGTGAAGCTGGCCGGTGCCGAGCACGAAATCGAGATGGGGCAGCTCGTTCAAAAGCTCGTTGCCGAGCCGCTGCGCCATGCAGCCGAGCGCGCCGATGATGAGGTCGGGATGACGCGCCTTGAGCTTCTTCATATAACCGATCTTGCCCTTGGCCTTGCGCTCGGCCTGCTCGCGGACGCTGCAGGTGTTGAAGAGCAGAACGTCCGCCGCCTCCTCGGAGTCGACCATGGTATGGCCCGCTTCGATCAGCATTCCGGCCAGCGCTTCGGAGTCGCGCTCGTTCATCTGGCAGCCGTAGGTTTTGATATGGATCTTCATGAAATATTCAATGTCAGGTTGTCGCGGTGAATCACTTCCTCGTCCACATTGGGCCCGAGGACGGAGTGGATTTCCGCCGAACCGTGACCGCAGATGCGCAGACAGTCGGCGGCGTCGAAGTTGACCAGCCCGCGCGCGAAAGGCACGCCGTCCGGCCCGGAGATTTCGACCGTATCGCCGCGTTTGAACGCGCCGGAGACGAACTTGACGCCGGAGGGCAGCAGGCTGCGCCCGTGCTCGCGGACCGCCTTCTCGGCCCCGGCGTCGATCAGCAGCGTGCCGGAGACCCGGCTGAAAAAGCTGATCCAGCGCTTGCGACCGGGAATCCGCCGGGCGCGCGGCTGGAATACCGTGCCGACGTCCTCCCCGGCGAGAATCTTCTCCAGCATCCCCTTCTCGCGGCCGTCGGCGATCCAGAGATACTCTCCGGCGGCGGTAACAATCTCGGCGGCATAGAGTTTCGAACTCATCCCGCCAATCGAGAATTCCGAGTTGTCGGTGCCTCCGGCCATGTCGCGGATCGAGGAGGAAAGTTCCTTCACCACCGAAATCCGTCCGCCGAGCGTCCCGTCTTCGTTGCGTTCGCGCAGCCCCTGCTCGGTGGTGAGGATCACGGTGAGCTGCGAATCGGTGATCGAGGCGAGCATTCCGGCCAGCGTGTCGTTGTCGCCGAATTTCAGCTCCGCAACCGAAACCGAGTCGTTCTCGTTGACGATCGGCAGCACATCGGAGTCCCACAGGGCGTTGATGCAGTTCATCACATTGAGGTAGCGTTCCCGGTTCCGCAGGTCGGCGGCGGTCAGCAGCAGCTGCGCGGTGCGGAAGCCGCGCTTGCGGCATTCGTCCTCGTAGATCGCCATCAGCCGGCATTGGCCGATTGCGGCGAGCGCTTGCACCTGGGCGAGTTCTTTCGGTCGTTTTTTGAGCTCCAGCGCCCGCATCCCCATCCCGACCGCGCCGGAGGTGACGAGGAGAACCCGCTTGCCGCTTTTGCGCAGCGCATCGATCCCGGAAACCAGTTCGGCAATCGCCTCCTGCCCGGTCAGCAGCCGGGTTCCGGCCTTGACCACTACCTGGCGGGCGTTTCTGAGCAGTTCCCGCCGCACCGAAAGATTGTTGTTATCCATGATTGTTCCAGCAGATTGTAAAATACAGCAACGCCGATTAATATACACCGTCAGCGGTTCACTTTCAACAGCCGGTAACGGCCGCTCTCCGGAATCGGGACGAAAGCAAGTTTTTCCTGCCTGATGAGTTCGAGCAGATGGATCGTCAGCCGCTCGTTTTGCGCGTCGAAATCCGACACCGGATCGGGGTTGCATTTCGTTTCTCCTCCGATCAGGATCAGGATATAATCGATCTTTCCCTTCTTCAACTCCTCGTAGACCGGGGCAGCGGAGTCCGGAACCGGGGTGAAGAACTCCTCCTGAAAATAGGGCGTTCCGAGAAGGCAGCGGCGCGGCATATAGAGTTCACGCCGGTCGAAGATCAGCAGAATCCGGGAGTCCTTTGCGGTGGAACGGGCCAGGTAATCAAGCACGTTGGCGTATTCCTTCTCGTGATCCGCAAACTGAAGGAACTGGACGGGGGCCTTGCGCGCCACTTCGAGCGAACGCCAGGCGTAGTAGAAATTCATCCAGACCTTCGTCTGAAAGGAGACCAGTGTCGCTGCCGCCAGCAGTACCAGGGCCGCTTTCCGCCATTTTTCCGGCAAGCCGGCAATTCCGGACGCGGCGAAGAATGCGACGAGGAAGAAAAACGGCAGCAGAAAGCGCGATTGCTGGGAACTCCAGCACCAGAAGAGATAAAAGAGCGCTCCGCCGCCGAGCGCCCAGAGGAAGGGGAGCCACCGCCGCCCCTGTCGCCGCGTTATCCGGTACCACGCCGCCGCGCCGAGGAGCAGCATCAGCGGAAACTGCCATCCGGTCAGGTAGCCGTCGTAGATTTCCATCCGGTAGGCGACCAGAATCCAGGAGGTGAAAATGCTTTCGATTCCGGTGATTCCGAACCGGCTCGTCCCGAGCAGGGAATGATACGCGTCGACCGCCGCCGCCGGACTCGCCGGATTGAGGAACGCCGCACCGAACGGATAAAACGGATTCCCGGTCGCCAGGAACGGCCGCAGATAGAACGGGGTCATCGCCGCCAGCGCCGCCGCGCCGAAAAGAACCAGCAGCTTCAGCGCACGTGGACGGGGAATCCGGTCATTGGCCAGCACACAGCAGAACATTCCGGCAATCGCGAGCGAGGCGGCTCCGCCGGTGAGCTTGATCGCCGCCGCCATCCCGGCCGCGAATCCGGCCGCACCGGCGGCGCTCCCGAGGCGATGACGAAACAGACCGATCGCCGCGGCTCCAGCCATCAGATTGAGCAAAATGAAGGGTTCCAGATAGACTTCGCGCCACATTCCCCCGGTCAGGGGAGAGAGGAGGAACGCCGCCGTCATCACCAGCGCGACAGCGCGTCCGAACCGGCGCAGCAGCAGGTAAAACCACGGGACCGCGATCAGGTAACACCCGAGAATGAACAGCCGGGGGAAATTGATCCCGCCGAGTTTGACTCCCCAGAGCATCAGGAAATGCGGCATCGAGGAAAGTGCGGAATAGGGGTTGTCCATCAGCACGGCGGTGGACCCTTCCGCCAGATAGCGGACCGGCAGCGCCACCTGATAGGACTGCTCGTCCCAGGAGAACGGCGGTACGAAGGCGGGCGCGGCAGTGAGTCCGGCCAGCAGCAGGACGGCCAGCCACAGCGGCCAGTCACGCCGGAAACGGCCGCGAAGCGTCCGCGCCAGCAGCACTGCTCCGCAGGCTGCCGGAAGAGCGGAAAGCGCCCAGAGCCAGGCGGTCGGCAGCATCAGAATGACCCGATCCCCCACCCGGAAGAGAAGTGCAAGAAGATCAATCCCCAGCACCAGCGCCGGCAGATTCGCTTCGCGCCGGGGGCGGAGAAGCCGCAGCGCGCCCCATCCCGTCGCATAGGACGCCGTCAGCAGCACAAACAGCGCCAGCAGCGGTTCATACCATGCCCCCTGCAATCGAATGATGAATTCATTGAGGTTCATCGGCCGTTGTTCTCCAAAAAATCGTTCAATTCATTCGGACTGTCATCCAACAATTGGTCGCGCATCAGATACGGGAATATGGATTCGTCGATTCCCTTTCTCTCCAACAGCTTGCGCCATTCGGCCAGGAGCCGGTCGGCCTGCTTCGTCTCTCCGAGACCCCGGAGCACCGTCTCCCACAGCCGGAGGTTGACGGCGCTGCGCGGAAAATTGCGCTGTTCCTGTTCGAAATAAGGGAGGGATTCTTTCAGCTTCCCCGCCGCGGCCAGCGAGCGGGCGATCCGCCCGACGCTGTGGGAGTAAGAAGTGATTTGAAAGTCGGAAGTAATTCGTTTAAAATTGGTTAGCGCTGCTGACGGATCGTGGAAATCGAACAGATTCACCGTCCCGAGCGTATAGAGACTGTCCACTGTCGGCAGGATCGCCACACTGCGTTCCAGGAATCTCCTGGCCGTTTTCGGGTTGCCATTCAGCAGCGCCAGTTTCCCTTCCCGGCAGTTCCACCCGGAGCAGAGATTCAGCCCCAGCAGAATCACGGCGGCTCCGCCGAATCCGGTGAAAGCCGCAATGCGAACCCCCCGATATCCGGCGACCGGACGGATGCGCGGAACGCCTGCCGCGGCCAGCGTTCCGGTCAGCAGCGCGAAAAGCCCCCCTGCCAGCGGTGTGCTCAGGATCACGTCGATCTGTCCGTGGATCAGCAGCACCAGCCAGCACCATGCGGCAAGAAGGATCAATTCATCGTTCCGGCGGCGGCGGATCGCCCCGCGAAGCCCCGCTGCCGCAGTCATCACCCACCAGACGATTCCGAACAGACCGAATCCGCACCAGAGATACAGGAGCTCGTTGTGCGGATGGGGGTGACGGTCGGCCGCGAAATCGGAGTCGAAATAGGAAACCGGCAGATAAGGCACAATTTCCCCTTCAAACCGGCCCGGCTCGACGCCGAGCCCCCAATGCGCCTCCCCGAGTGCGGCAGCCCCCTGCCACAGCATCAGGCGGTTCTCCTGCGGCGCGCGCGACGGCAGAAAACCATCTCGAACTCCGTAATAAAACGCCAATCCGGCAATCGCGGCGGCAACCGCGAGCCCGGTCAGGATTTTTTTGCGATGCTTGCCGGCCAGGTGCAACCGGCTGGCTGCGAATAGGATCGCCGTTGCACCGATGCAGCTGGTCAGCGTTCCGCGTGAAGCATACCCCGGCGAAATCAGAAATTGCCCGGCGGCAACTCCGAAGGCCGACAGAATTCCTCCCGCCAATCGGAAGCGGACCGGGAAGAAAAAGGCAAGAGAAGGGGCGGAAACGGCAAGAAGCGTCCAGTTCCAGTTCCAGTTCCCGGAAAGTCCGACGGCGGGGAGTCCGGAGGTCCATTCCCGAAGCGAAATTCCCAGGCTCCCCGCGAACAGAATCAAAAGGAAAAGTGGCAGGATTCGCCGAATCTCCCGCGCCAGCAGTATTCCGGCGACCGGAACGGAAAAATAAAAGAGGGAGGAAAGAAACTGGGTGGAATTCCAGCCGAATTTCACCTGCTGAAGAGCGGCAAGCAGTACGCCGATCCCGGCGAAAACAACGAAAATCTGAATTCCCCGATCCTGCCGCATCAGGCGGACCAGTTCGGGAATTCCGGCGGCAACGACGGCGAAACCAAGCAATGCGAAAACGGAGAAATCAAATCCGGCAAGTTCTCCGAACAGGGGAACCTGAACGCTCCAGAGCTTTCCCCAGGCAAGCGGAAGGGTCAGAAGCAGAGCACACAAAAGAACAATCGCAATGGTACGTTCCCGATGATTCCGCATAGTCACCCGCCAATTGAAATAGAAAGAAAAAGAGGAGGCCGAAACCTCCTCTTTCACAATCTCTTAACTAAGTTGGATCAACTTAGAAATGGAGATCTGCATTCGGCTCGATTTACCAACCGAGATCGGTATTCGGCTCGATGACCAAGGTATAGCCGCGATTGACCTGGCTGTACCACTTGGCAGTGGAGAAACCGTTGACGTTGCCGCCGAGGAACAGGATGTTGCCGTAGTCGGTGTGGTTCGGCGCATTGCCGTTGCTGCCACCGTTGGAGGTGGTAGTGGTGGCGGCCTTGTCGGCGGCGACGCCGGAGTCGGAACGACCGAACTTGGCGGAATCACCCAGCATCATGCCCGGGCAGAACGCGTAATCGCTGGTGGACTCGACCAGAGCGAGAGTTCCGGTCTGGGCGCTGGTGGTGGTCGACGGGCAGGTGTAAACCGCGTAGTCGGTCAGGTAACCGCTGGCGCGCAGCTCTTCAAGGCCTTTGGCAGCGCCCTGCTCCGGCAGACGGCTGTCGTAGTCGCCGGCGTACTGGGCGAGGGCCAGGCCGATCTGCTTCAGATTGCTGGTGCAGGAAATACGACGGGCACGTTCACGCGCCTGGTTCAGGGCCGGCAGCAGCATTCCAGCCAGAATCGCGATGATTGCGATCACGACGAGGAGTTCGATGAGGGTAAACCCACGACTTTTCTTCATTTCTTTTTATCTCCTAAAGATTTTTATTTCAGATCCCGAATTCGCCTTTAAAATGCCAATAGTTAAAAAGACAAACTCGTGCTCGATGTCTTATATTTTAGCAAAGAATTCCTGAATATGCAAGAGGGTTTCCGTTTTTTTTCCGTTTTTTTCCTGAAATAACGCCTTTTTCCGTGCTTTTCAAGATTGGGTCAAGAATGCGGCCGCGGCGAGGCGGTCTCGGTGGAATGCCGCGGTCGGGAGCCCCCTCCATACGTGGGAAACAGGAATGATTCCTTAATTGAGCCGGCCGGAATTCCCGGTACGGAGGGTGGCGAGGGTGGTTTCCAGTGTTTTGCGCTCCGCTTTGGTGTAGCCGGTTCTCATGCGGCGCAGCTCGGCGGCGAGCAGCCGCGCCGCATCATTCTCGCACTCGAGTTCACGGGCGAGACCGACGTAGCGCAGCAGCAGTTTTGCGTTGTCTTCGGAGCGAACCCGTTCCGGACGAATGAAATACGACTCTACGGCCCGCATTGCGTCATCCGGACGGTCGAGCGGGCCGTTGAGCAGGTCAAAATACAGGATGCGCAATTCCGGGACTTCCGGATACTCTTCCAGCAGATGGGTCAGGCGTTCCTGCGCTTCGTCATAGTGCGCCTGCCGGATCAGCGCCCGGACTGGCGTGACCAGCGGAGCCGGTCGGCTGCGGAATCGGCGCGGCGCCATCAGCCAGTCCAGGACTCCGTCGCTGACCGAATGAAGATGCAGATGGACCAGCATCACCGCACCGGCACAGGCCCAGGGCATTACGCAGATCATGCGCCAGATCACTCCGAACTGCGTCGTCGCCTGCCCGGCAAGCGCCACGGAATAAATCGCCATCCCGAAGCAGAACAGACTGATCATGGTGCCCAGGATAATCTTTATCCGGATGTATTTTTTGTTTTCCTTCCACATGGTGGCAAACCCGCTTTTAAATTGGCAAAACCGTGCTATATTAGCTCTTATAAGGGACTATTATACTCTAAAAATTACAACGATTCAAGGACATTGAAGAAAGAAATGAGCATCTATCGCACCCACACCTGCGGGGAGCTTCGCAAATCCGAGGTCG
>CAYSZM010000167.1:0-7139 GCA_964435365.1 uncultured Victivallis sp.
AGCTCGCCTTTGATGTGGCGGGAAATCATCGAACACAACCGGGAGTTCGTCCTGACGGCCATGCACGATTTCGACCGCCGCTACGAAGAGTTCCGGAAATTGATCGAATCCGGCGATTTCGACGGGTTCGAACGGCTTTTCGCCGAAGGAAAAGAGCTGCGCGACGAGTGGCTCGACTATAAGAACAGGGAACGGGAATGAGTACGGAACTTGCGATCGACATCGAACATGCGAACGTCTTCCTGGGCGGGCGCGAAATCATTCACGACATGAACTGGCACGTGGAGAAGGGCGGACGCTGCTTCATCCTCGGCGCCAACGGCGCCGGAAAAACCACGCTGGTCAAGACCATGATGGGCTATGCCTGGCCGAAATTCGGCGCCCGGGTCGAGATCCTCGGCCACCGCTTCGGCCAGACCAACCTGGTCGAACTGCGCAAGAAAATCGCCTGGGTAAGCCCGTTCATGAGCCAGTTCACCAGCACCGAGAACACCGGCCTTGAAATGGTACTCTCCGGATTCGACGGCACCCTCGGCCTCACCCGGAAACCCACCGGCGAAGAAATCGACACCGCCAAAGCGTTGATGGAGCGCTTCCGCTGCGGTCACCTGATCGACCAGCAGATCTTCACCATGTCCAGCGGCGAGCAAGTCAAAATCATGATCGCGCGCGCGTTGCTGACCAAACCGGAAATGGTCATCCTCGACGAACCGAGCGTCTACCTCGACATGGCAGGACGGGAATTCCTCCTCGAAGAAATCCGCCAGATCGCCGAAAAACTCCCCGACGTCACCATCATCTTCATCACCCAGCGCATCGAAGACATCCTTCCCATCTTCAAAGAAGGAATGATTCTCGCCGGCGGCCGTATCGTCGAATATGGCGAACGCGACGCCGTTCTGCGCGAAGAGGTGCTGAGCTCCGCCTACGGGTTGCCGATCAAGCTCTGGAAGAACAATTCCGGCCGCTACTGGGCGATGCTCGAGTAGTCTTATATCGTGGGAATCAGAGGGGGCGCTTCGCCCCCCTCCGAACCTCCTCCCGACCGGCACCCTGCCGGTCGGGGTGCAGGGGCGAAGCGCCCTGCCCGCCGGAGGCATCCCCGAGGTCAGCGTAATTGACGACGACGGGGAGGGCGGCGAAAGCGGATTTCCTCTTCGACACGGTCGATTCCGGCCATGAACAAAGTTGCATTGGTTGCGGCGACGGCGATGTTCGTGGCGAGCAGCCGCCGTCCGCGGGGTTCGACATTGTCCTGCAATTCGGCGTCGCGAAGCAGCGTGAAGCTGCGGTCGGCGTTGAGGTAAACCAGGCCCCACCCTTCCTCAATTTCGTCGGGAGCCACCAGCCCGGCGGGGACGGCAAGATAGCAGAGGTCGGCGACGGCGGCGCGACGGATTCGTTCGAGACGGCTGCCCTGATAGAGCGAGTGCTGGAGTTTCTCGAGTTTGTTCCGCAGCCGGCGATAGGCGGTGTTTTTGCTTGAAGCGTAATCCCAGCACCGGAATTCGCCGAAGAGATCGTCTTTGGAGGCGAGTTCGGGTTCGTTGATGCGGATTTCCGCTTCGATGCGTTCTTTTTCGCCGCGCATGGCGTGGATGGCGTCGAGCATGGCCTTCTGGTCGACGCATTCGCAGAAACAGTTGTCGGGTCGGTCGACCAGGACGACGACGGCGGTTCTGGCTACGTCGCGGGTCCGGCCGTTTTCCCCGCGCCAGAATCCGGCGGCGCCGACCGGGTAACGGTAGCGGCGGACCGGCACCGACGCGGCGATGGCGTGGGGGCCGAGGGAAGCGAGAAATCCGATGCAGAGCTGCTGGAAATCCGCGTGAGTCAATTGATCCGGCGGCGGAACCTGTGCCGGGATGTGGGTGGGAGCGATGGAGGGGACGGCTTCCGTCTCCCGTTCCGGTTCCCGCTCCGCCTTGATTTCCTGTTCCCGTTCTTCCCGGGCTTCGGCGAAACTGAACAAATCGAGTTGTTCTTCGGAGTTGTCCATGATGATGTTTCCTGTGCTGTCGCAGGTAACATAACACCGGAATCCGACTTTGTCCAACGTTGCGCCGCGGAATCCCCGCAAATTTTGCGTTACAGCCGGACGCGCCGCAGCCGGAGCGCGTTGAGCACTACCGTGACCGAGCTGGCCGCCATGGCGGCGGCGCCGAGCACGGGCGAGAGCTTCCAGTGCAGCAGCGTGTAGAAGACTCCCGCCGCGAGCGGAATTCCGACCGCGTTGTAGAAGAACGCCCAGAACAGGTTTTCCCGGATGATCCGCATGGTGGCGCGGCTGAGCCGGATGGCGGCGGCCACTGCGTGGAGGTCGTCCCGCATCAGCACCACGTCGGCGGACTCCATGGCCACGTCGGTGCCGGAGCCGATGGCGATTCCGACGTCGGCCTGCGCCAGCGCCGGGGCGTCGTTGATGCCGTCGCCGACCATGGCGATGATCCGCGGGGTGCGCCCGCTCTGGAGTTCGCGGATGATTCCGGATTTGTCGCCGGGCAGGAGTTCGGCGCGGAAACTGGCGAGTTTGAGTTTGTCCGCCATCGCCCGCGCCGCCGGGAGGTTGTCGCCGGTCAGCATGACCGTCTCGACGCCGAGGGCGTTGATCGCTTCGATCGCCTCGGCCGCGTCCGGTTTCAGCCGGTCGCCGATGCCGATGATTCCGGCGGGCTTTTTGTCGCGGACCGCATAGATGAGCGAAAGCCCTTTCGGGACCTCGAATCCGGCGAAGGCGGTGGGAGCGATCCCTTTCGCCTCCAGCAGTTTCGCGTTGCCGAAGAGCCACGGCTTGCCGCCGATCACGGCGGAGATTCCATAGCCGGGGCGGTCTTCGAACTGTTCCGCTTTCGGCGGTTCAATCTCCCGCTGTTCGGCGGCGCGGACCACCGCTTCGGCCAGCGGATGCGAGGAGTGCTTCTCCGCGGCCGCCGTTGCGGCGAGAAGTTCGTTTTCCGTGAACAGCGGCGAGGGCGCAATGGCGTTGACTTCCGGTTTCCCGATGGTCAGCGTGCCGGTTTTGTCGAAGACCACGGCGTCGATTTTCCCGGCGCTCTCCAGGACGGCGCCGCTTTTGATCAGGATTCCGGAGCGGGCGCCGCGCCCGATTCCGACGATGACCGCGATTGGCGTCGCCAACCCGAGTGCGCAGGGACAGGCGATGACCAGCACGGCAAGCGTGAAGGCGAGGGCGTCGGCGAAGTCGGCGCCGGCCAGCAGCCAGCCGACGAGAGTTGCACTTGCGATGGTCAGCACCGTCCAGACGAAATAGCCGGAGATGACGTCGGCGAGCCGGGCGATGGGCGGACGCGACCCCTGGGCGTCTTCGACCAGTTTGATGATCCGCGCCAGCGTGGTTCCTTCGCCGATCCGGGTGGCTCTCATGACGATCGAACCGTTGCGGTTGATCGCACCGCCGGTGAGCGGGTCGCCGGGCGATTTGTCCACCGGCATCGATTCGCCGGAGAGCATCGACTCGTCCACCGAGGTGACGCCTTCGACCGCGACGCCGTCGGAGGGAATCCTTGCTCCCGGCTTGATGCGGAGAAGGTCGCCGACTTTCACCTGCGCAGCGGGAATCTCCCGCTCTTTTCCGTCTTCGATTCTGATTGCGGTTTCCGGCGCGAGCCGCATGAGTTCGCGGATCGCACCCGAGGCCCGGCGGCGCGAACGCCCTTCGAGATATTTTCCGAGCATGATAAGCGCGACGATCATCCCCGCCGTGTCGAAATAGAGATGGGTGAAATCGCTTCGGGCACAGAGCCACAGCGAGTAAACGATCGCCGCGCCGGTGCCGGAGGCGATCAGGGAATCCATGTTCGGAGCCGCCCGGAACAGCGCCCGGAATCCGTCCGTGTAGAACCGGAATCCGGCGATCACCACCGGCAGCAGCAGAATTCCCTGCAACAGCGCGTTCCAGCGCGGTGCAAGGTCGAAGAACGGCAGCCCCAGCATTCCGTGCATGGCGACGTAGCTGAGCAGCGCGGCGAACACGGCGGCGATGGCGAAGCGGCGGGTTTCCCGTGCGGCTTCGATCTCCTCTTTCTGCGGCTCACTTTCTCCCGGTTCTCCGGAAGGCGTCGCTTCAAATCCGGCTTTTTTCACCGCTTCGGCGACCTGGTCGGCCGAGAGCAATGCGGGATCGGCCTCCAGGGTCAGGCGCCCGGCGGCGAAATTGACATATACTTCGGAAGCGCCGGGCAGTTTTTTCACCGTCCGCTCGATGGCGGCGGCGCAGGCTGCACAGTGCATCCCGGCAAGTTCGAAACTCATCTTTTTCATGATTCAGCGCTCCTTGAACTTCCTCGCCGGACAGTTCTTCGAGCAGTTTCCGCAATCGCACCCGCCTTTGCGGAGTTTGCGGATCAGGAGAACCAGCGCTCCGAGCGCCAGAACTCCCACCAGAATTTTATCCCAATGCGGAATCAATCCGAAAAACATATTCATCAGAGGAATCTCCTCGTGTATTAGTTGTTCCTAATTATTATAGTTCCTTTTTTTATAAAATCAAGACGCACGGGTGTCGGAAAAGGCCCGTTTTTGCCGAAAAACTGAGAGAAGCTCTTATTTTCTCTTGCTATCCGCAGTCGGACAGTATATATTATTATAAAGATGGAAAGAGACGGTTCGATCGCCTGTTTGGGTATTGAATCGCGGGAGAGTGGAACTATGAAAAAATTATTTGCAGGAATGTTGTTCTGGCTGATTGCTGCCCAGGGAACCGTTTGGGCGGCGTACCAGTATAACGAGTATATCAGCCACGACAGCAATTATATTTATCTGACGCAGGACGCGGACTTGAGTTTCGAGTTCCAGCCCTCCTATCAGAACAATCAGTCGATTTCCAAGAACTGGGATACGATGACGATTGTTGCGACGTCGGCTTCCGGAACGACCACCACCAGTACCGTGGCGCTGACCGGCAATACGGTTGATATCGGCACGTACAACACGGGTGACAAGCTGCAGCTCTTCGTCACCAACAAGCACAACATCACTTCGGGCGCCGCCTGGTTCGGTGTGACCGGGTGGAATCCGGCGACGCAGTACAATGAGTACCTGCTGTTCAATGTGCATTACAACCCGAACAACCGTTACGATCAGTACGCGTTCAAAGTATCGGGCTCGGAACCCAGCCCCCCGACCGGGCAGCCATTGCCGGGAGCGCTTGCCGCGTTGCTGGCCGGCGGCGGAGTTGCAGGAGGTTTCGGCTTGAAGAAACGCCTGAGATTCCGGAAAAACTGATCAGCCGCAGGTCGTCCGGCTCCGGTGATGTCCCGATGGGGAGATCGCCGGATTTTTTTTGTCAGAGTTTAGACCGGATTTCGTCGGCGTAGTCATGCAGCAGCTTGTAGATGCCGGTACGGCGGACCAGGTCGGCGCGTTCGAGCGGGGCATAGCAACCGAGCGATCCGAGGATTTCATCGGAGGCGCTGAGGAGAGGCACGGCCAGTGCGGCCATGCCTGTGGCGATATCGTTGCATCCGCCGTCGCGACGGATCGCCTTGAGGACGCGGATCAGACCTTCGCGGGTGCCCTCGGTTTCCGGCCACTCTTCCGCGGCGGGGAGCCGGTAGTGTTCGAGAAAGTAGTCGAGCTGTTCGACGGGGTACCAGGCGAGGATGACCCGGGCGGTCCGCATCCGGTAGAGCTCCTCGTTGGCCTGATAACGCATTCCGGAATCGGCGCCGGCGCGGATCAGTTCGACCCGCTTGCCGTTGGCCAGGGTAACCAGCATGAAAGCTTCTCCGGTTTCGGCGGCGGCCCGTTCGAGGATCGGCCGGGCGAGGGGGATGACGCGCTGGATCATACCGCCGGAGCGAAGCAGTTCGAACGAACGCGGGCCGCATTCATAACGCCCGTGCCCGCTGCGGAGCACATAGCCGCACTCCTCGAGGGTACGCAGCAGATTGCGTGCGGTGACCGGGAGGATTCCGGTTTTCTCCGCCACCTCCTGCAGCGTCACATATCGGTTTGAACCGGCATATTCATGCACGAGTTCGAGAATCGCCAGCGCTTTTTTCACCGACTTGACCGTCTGATAGCCCATCGCCGCTCCTTGAGGATAAATTCATGATTGCTGAATAATATACGGCGACAAGCCCGGATTTCAAGCGATGCCGAATCCTTATTCCGCTTCGAAGGTGGCGCTGACGACGACCTTCATGATTTTCTCCCGTGAAGTCGTGTCATAGTAGCCGGAGTCGCTCATATCGGAAGACGCGGGGCGGGTGATCTGGATGATTCCGTTCCGGGCGGTGATCAGGCGGCCGACCTTGCTGTTGCATTTTTCGGCGGTGACCTGGGCGCGCTTCATGGCGGCATCGGTTGCTTCGGCGACCAGCTGGAGCTTGTATTGTTCGAGGTCCGAGACATAGTAGGCCGGTTCGCCGACGGTGATTTCGACTCCGCTCAACACGAGGTTCGCCAGCTCCATGCTCTGGCTGTGGATCAGGTCCACCTGCCGCGAGACGATGCGGAGGGTGCGGGTGTAACGGTAATGGCTGAACACCTCGGTGGAGGTTTCCCGGTTGCTGGCGTCGCGTGTCCGCACGGTCTTATATACGGGGGTGCAATCCGGTGCGCTCTCTTCCAATTCGCTGTCCTTGAACCCGGCCTTCTTGAGTACAAAGGTAAGGATGGTATAGCTTCTGGTGAGTTTCTTGAATCCCTCTTCCTGAGTCTGGCCGGAAGCGGCCACGGTGCAATCGAGCGCTCCGAGGTCGGAGACGATCTTCCGTTCCGCCAGGCCCTTGGTGGTGATGGTATTTTCCTCCTGCTGGCGGATGCGGACCATGAAGCGGCTGAGGGCGAATGAGGAAACGATCATGCCGACGGCCAGGATGGAGCCGCAGCCGAGGATGAGGAGAGTCCGATTGTTGTTGCAGTTCATCATAATAAAACCTCCGGTATATATAGAGAGTGTATAAGGGAAATGGACACGAGTATTGGACGTACCGGTAGTATAGCGGATTTTTCTCCGATTGCAACCGTGTTTAGAGAGGAATTCGAAAGATTTCGTTGCGTCAAAAGGGCAGGGGGATTCAGGCCGTAAACCGGGCGCGGCACGGCGCGGCGACAACCTTTACCCGGCACCGGCACCCTGCCGGTCTGGGGTTTGGGGGCGAAGCGCCCCAACC
>CAYSZM010000168.1:0-7136 GCA_964435365.1 uncultured Victivallis sp.
CTCTTCCAATGGTGTATCAATATTGTATAATTACAGTAGGGACACATGAAACCGGAAAGAGAAAAGCATGATCAAAAGAAGCAAAGCCGATCTGATTTACGAGCCGCTGCGGGATGAGCTGCTGCAGCTCCCGGTCGGCAGTCCGGCGGGCTCCATCCGAAAACTGATGCGCCGCTACGAAACCAGCCAGCTCTCGATCACCCGGGTGCTCGGACGCCTGGAACGCGAGGGCGTTCTCGAACGGCATCCGGACGGGACGCTTTTCCTGCGCGGCGAAATCTGCCACGACAAAAAGCGGATCGGGGTGTTGATCCCCGACTGGCCGTCGGCCACATTCACCGAGGTGGAAGAGAAAATCCGGTGCGCCGGCATCAGCCGAGGCCTTCTGGTACACCGGATCAGTTATCCGCTCAACTATTCCTTCCGGCAACTGGAAAGCTCCGGATTCGACGCCTTTCTGCTGATTCCGGACCGGGTGCTGACTCCGGAAGACGTCTATTACATCGGAACCTGCCCGATTCCGCTGGTCATCATGGGGTTCCTCTTTGAGGACATCGCGCTGAACTGCGTCGCCAGCAGCCCGCTCCAGAACGGAATCACCGCCGCCAGTTACCTGTTCGGCAGGGGACACCGTCACATGGCGCTGCTGATCTCGGAACCGGTCAGTTCGGTCATCAACGGCCGGAAGGACGGTTTTCTCACTTTCACCGAAGCGGCGGGCTGCCAGGTCGAGGTGATCGATTGCCGGGTCGAACACGGCGACAATTCCCAGAGCAAAACCCGGGACACGTTATCCGCCTACCTGGAAAAGCACCGGCCGGACTTCACGGCGGTTTACGCCTTGAGCGACGCCACCGCCATGAGCGCAATGTGCGCCCTCAACGAATACGGCTTGAAGATTCCGGACGATGTCAGCATCATCGGAGCCGACGGGGTGCAGCAGGGAGAATTTTTCATCCCGGCGCTGACCACGGTGGGGGCGGATTTCAATATTTACATCGGCCAGATCTACGAGGCCTTCGAGTCGCTTTGGGATGACCCCGGAAAAATCATCCGGACAGTGATCCCCTCCTTCGTCATAGAGCGGAACTCCGTCCGAGATATCACCAAATAGAAAGGAAACGGCATGAAAAAGAACTTTACACTAATCGAACTTCTGGTAGTTATTGCAATCATCGCAATCCTGGCCTCGATGCTGCTGCCGGCATTGAACCGCGCCCGGGAAACGGCCAAACAGTCGAATTGTCTCAACAATATCCGACAGCTGGGCACCGCCATGATGCTCTACGTCGACAACGAAAACGGATTTTATCCCTCCGGCAAGACTTCGAGCGGAGACAATGATTATTATGTCAACTGGCGGACGATGCTTCTTCCCTACCTTGGCCGGAACAACGAACAGAATGCGAATGCAAAGGCGGATATGTTCTGGTGCTCCGACGATCTGAACCTGAAGCTTGGAAAAGACAAATCGACCCTGTTTGGCCAGGGGCGTGTCAGCTACGGAATCAATTTTTTCCATATTCCCGGCCGCAAAAGCGTCAGTGCGGTCAAGGCTTCCACCACGGTGGGCCTGATCGAAGCCGACACCAACCTGAACCAGACATCGCAGGCGGGGTATTGCCTGGCTTTAAGCTGGGCTGACCCCGGCAATCCCTGCGCCACAGTACGCCACAACAGTTCAGGCAACGTGCTCTGGCTGGATGGACACGCCTCGGCAGTGCGCAGCCCGAACGGCCTCTGGAGCGGCCTTTACTCGCAAGGAGTCCTCTACAACAAATGGTCTGACGACAATCGTTGGACATTCAGCAATAACAGGGAATAGCCCCAGAATCTTTGTTGAAATCGGATACAACCGGAAAAAAATCACAGAAGAAACTTCATGAAACGAATCATTCTTATGCTGACGGCGTTCCTGCCGCTCCTCGGCTTCGGCGCCGATTTACTGACCGTCGACCCATGCGTGTCAATCCAGAACTGGCATCTGAATCCGGGAAGCGAATTCAAGGGAGGTCGCAGTTCGCTGAACGTTCAGAACGGCGGATTGCATTACCAGTATGATTATTCGCACGGCGGGGCTTATTCGGAAATCTCCGTTTCCGGGATACGTTTGCGTACGGCGAAGGAAATCATCGCCGACTTGAAGACGAGCGGAATGACACATTTTACCTATCGGGTCACCGATCACTCCGGGCGCACCTTCGAGGGGACATATCGAACGGCATCATTTCCCAAAAAAACTAAAGTCGCATTTAACCTGACCGGGCCATGGACAAAAGCCTGGGGGGGAGACGCGACACACTCCAGCCCGGAATATCCCCTGCAGGCCTTCTCCATTGTGACCGACAGAAGCAAAGGTGTTCCGGACGCTGGAAATATTTTTCTATACGGGCTTTATGCAGAGGAGAAAGCCGCAGATGAAACCATCTTCAACGCCACCGGTTTTGAACGGCAACTTGGAGGCTGGACCATTCGCGGCGAATGGGTGACTCTGCTGGCCGGAACCGCGCTGAAACTGACGGCCACGCCGAACACGGACCGGGATCTGGATCTCTCCGTCGCCTTCCCGCAGCCGGGACGGGATGCCCGCTGGTATTGGCACGCTTCTGCGTCGCAAGGAATCCAGGTCAACTACTGGCGGCCGGAATTCGTTGCGGGCATCAATCCCCGAAATGTTTATACCGCGCATCTGACGCTTGCCGCAGAAAACAGGGAACGGATGGAACTTCCCCTGCTCCTGATGCCGCTCCACCCGATTCCAACCAATCTCGGAGCGCCGAAGCTCAGTAAGGACATCAGGAACGGCAAAACCGGCACCTGTGTTCATTTCGCCTATGTTTCGGATGTGAGAACCGGACCGTTTGCCGGATGGTACAAGAAAGAATTCCTGCTTGACCAAATTGCACAGTGCGGATTTAAATACGTCCGCGACGGCATCGGGGTCACCGACAATCCGGATGGGACATTCGAGCTGAATCCCGAAGATATCCGCTGGGCCAAACTGGCAAAAAGCCGTGGAATCAATCTGATCATCGTAGTTCCGATGACTTCGGACGAACCTGTGGAGAAACTGGTCAAGCGCGTGGAATTTCTCGCTGCCCATGCGTCGGAGTTCGGAAATATCTTTGAGCTCGGCAACGAACCCAGTAATTTCGGCAACTGGATCAAGAATTTCGGCGGCACCTGGAACGGATACGAGAAGCCGGACAAAGTCTCCAAATGGGTTCAGGAATTCCTGAAATACAGCAACGCCGCCGCCGATGCGATCCGCCGGGTCAATCCCAATGCGACCATCATCGGCATCGGCTCCAACTCCTCGACCAACTTCCACATGCTCAACCTTGGCGTCTCCAAGAATTTCGACGGGATTGTGGATCATGCCTACCCCATGTCCATGACGCCCGAAATGGTTCCGTGGGGAACCCGTTTTATCGAACGTGACGGAATTGCAGTCGGCGACACGGAATTCACCTTCCGGGGCCTGATGGAGTCATACGGCAAAAAGTTTCGCGAAACCGGGAAGGAACGGAAGGTCTGGATCACTGAATTCGGATTCTCCACCTTCTGGTATAACGGGAAAAGCGAGGAGGGGATGTTCTCCAATGTTACGGAAGAAGCGCAGGCCGCCTACCTGCTCCGCAGAATGATCGAGAGCATCGCCCTGCCCATGGTCGCAGTCAGCTGTCAGTATGACTTTCTGGACGACTACTACAGCGGGGCGCATGACCAGGAATCGAATTTCGGGCTCCTCCGCGGAGACTACAGCCGCAAGCCCTCATACTATGCGCTCCAGCGCATGAATTCCCTGCTGGGCGATTCGGCCGCCGATCCGGCCAAAGTGACAGTCACCGCCATGCCGCTGCAACGCAGCGCTGTTCGGCAGACAATCGTCTCCGACTGGGACAACGCGCGAATCATGGCCACCAACGGCATCCGCACTTATGCCTTCACCAATCCGGAAGAAGAGAAGATGCTGGCCGTCTGGTCGATGCAGCCGTACAGCAAGGAGGCGAACAACCGCGTAATCAGCCTCGAAATCGACGGGTGGAAGGAATTTGATGCGCCGCCGATCGTCATCAACCTGATGAACGGCGACACCTGCGACCTGCCGGTCAAACGGGAAAACGGCAAGATCCTGATCGAGAACCTGGAGCTGAAAGAAGCTCCGCTCCTGATCAAGTTCTTCCGAAACTCCCGCTGACGCGGCCTGAATCGCTATTGCAGGAGCAGGGCGATCTGAAGGCCGGCGCCGACGATGACCGGAATGGAGAAGTTGTCGTCGATGCGGAGCTGCTTTTCGAACAGCTCCGCGGCGCAGGCCGGGAGAATCGCCAGTGCTCCGGCGAAGTACAGCACGGCGGGCGCTCCGGTCAGATAGAGATAGAGCGCAAGCACTCCATATCCAACTGTGAGAAACGCCGCCACGCCCTCCCAACTCTTGTTGTTCGGGGCTTTGTGGCGGCCGAAGCGGCGGCCGACCAGCGCCGCCGCCGCGTCTCCGGTCAGCATGACCGCCAGCGCTCCGCCCGCCGCGAGCGGCTGGTAGAGCACCGTCACCAGCAGCGCCGCCATCAGAACGTAACTTCCTCCGGAGACGATCCAAGCGCCGTATTTCGGCTCCTTCCGCAGCATCCGGCGAAAGAAGAATCCGTACAGGGGAGCCAGCACCGGCCAGCGACAGGCGTAGGCGTGTTCCCACACCAGCGTCCCGATCAGCATAAATGCGAACAATCCCGCCGCAACCCAGCGGTCCGGAATCAGCACCACCGCAAATACCATCCAGAGCGACGAAAGATGAATCAGCTTGCGCTTCCACTCTTCCCAATAACTGATCGGAACATCCGCCATAATCTTTTCCCTTGAAGTTTCTGATAAAATACCACCGTCCGAGGGTATTTGCAAGCCGGGAACACAGCTGAATCCACGCCGCGGATTGTCGCGGATTATCCTTTTGTTGCCGCAGGTTTTCTTTTGCCGGCGCCGGGGATTGACTTTCCTTTTTTTCAGGGTATACTATAAGCAGCTTTCAAAGCAAGAACGGTGAACCCGGTGAGAATCCGGGACTGTCGCGCAACCGTGAATGTCGATATGACATAAGTCGGAGCCCGGACTTTGAAAAAACGTACCATATGTGCGCGCAACACGAAAGGTCCCGAGATGAAGCCGTCCGCCCGTTTATCCGTCTATGGATTCACGCTCATAGAACTCCTCGTCGTCATCGCAATCATCGCCACCCTTGCCGGAATGCTGCTCCCCGCCCTGAACAAAGCCCGGGACAGAGGCAAGGGGACCAAATGCATGGCAAATGTCAAGCAGCTGGCGCTGGCCTGGAGCGCATACGCGGACGATTACAACGGCCGCTGCATCGCCACCTACATGCAATCCGGCTGGACGATTTTCTCCCACTGGAGCGGGGACGTCAAAGACGGAGCGGTCAGCAACGAAGGGGGCTTGAACCCCTATCTGGGGAATTCCGGAAAAATCCGTTCCTGCCCGTCGCATCCGTCGCTGAAGTCCGGCGGATATACCAAGGGCAACGGCGGTTACGGCTACTCCACCTACATCGGGAGTTTCCGGGTCGGGCCGACCTATGAACCGGTCCCGGCGTCGCTGGCGATGATTCAGGCGCCGGCAAAGACCGTCGTGTTCGGAGACAACGCCACCATCGAGGCCGACGGCAGCTATGGAGAATACAATGAACTCTCCGCGCCTACCTATCCGGTCTATCCCGGAACGCCGGTTCCCTCCATGCACTTCCGGCACGACGGGCGCGCCACCATTGCATGGGCGGACGGCCACGCGGACTCCCGGAAAATCGGCTGCTCCGCGGGAGATTCCTACGGCGGCCGCACCGAATATGAAATGCGGGAGATCCACAGAATCGGCTGGTTCGGCTCCACGCTCGAGGAAGCACAGACGTTCTTCGCCCTGACCAAATGAGAGACTAAAAAAGAATCTCTCTGCTCTACCGCCCTCAAACGACCAAGTCACACTGCAGCCCGAACCGGTCGGCCAAACCCCGCTTTTTTTGAAAGGATGAGGTGGGGGGTCCGGGGGGCGGAGAAGGGAAACTTTTTTTCACGCGAAAAAAAGTTTCCCTTCTCCGCCCCCCGAGTCTCCCGAGTCTTATGCTTCCAGAAGGAAACGGAGTTCTTCGATGGAAAGGGCGTTGGCGGCGGCTTCGGGGGAGTCGATGACCGAGTCGAAGATTTCCTGTTTCTTTTCCTGGAGGGCCAGGATTTTTTCTTCGATCGAGTCGCGGACCACCAGTTTCAGGCTGCTGACCGCCCGGGTCTGGCCGATGCGGTGGGTCCGGTCGGCGGCCTGGAGTTCGACGGCCGGGTTCCACCACGGGTCATAGATGATCACGGTGTCGGCGCTGGTCAGATTGAGGCCGGTTCCGCCGGCTTTCAAGCTCAGCAGAAAGAGCGGAATCGCCGGATCGCTGTTGAAATGGTCAACCCGCTGCTGGCGGTTGCGGGTGCTTCCGTCGAGGTATTCGAACGGAATCTCCTCCTTTTCCAACTGCGGGATGGCCAGCGCGAGCAGGCTGGTGAACTGGCTGAACATCAGAACCTTGTGGTTGCTATCGAAATGTTCGTGCAGCAATTCGAGCAAAAGTTCCATCTTGGCGGACGGGACGCCCTTCCCTTCGCCCTCCGGCAGCAGCGCCGGGTGGCAGCAGATCTGGCGGAGGCGGAGCAACGTGGTGAAGACCGTCGCGTTGCCGCGGGAATCTTCCTTCGACAGCTTGCGGAGCTGTTTGCGCCCCTCTTCGAGAACGGCGTTGTAAAGGGCGCGCTGTTCCGGTTCCATCGTGCAGTAGACGGTGCGTTCCAGCTTGGGCGGCAGGTCGGTCGCCACCATCGCCTTGGTGCGTCGTTTGACGAACGGGGCGATGCGGGCGGCGAGGTCGCGCTGGAGCTGCAGGTCGTTTTTGATGTTCGAGTAATAGCGGCGGAAGGCGGGCAGGCTGCCGAGCATTCCGGGCTGGAGGAAATCGAAGATGCTCCAGAGGTCTTCCGGCGAGTTCTCCAGCGGGGTGCCGGTGAGCACGATCCGGTGCGCCGCGTCGATGCTTTTGCAGTTCTTCGCGTTGGAGGAGCCGGGGTTCTTGATGTGCTGCGCCTCGTCGA
>CAYSZM010000169.1:0-3055 GCA_964435365.1 uncultured Victivallis sp.
CCGTTTTTCCTCACCCAGGCGGTGGGGCGTTATTTCGCGGAGAACAAGATCGCCGGAACCATCGTCAACATCGGCAGCGTCTCGGCCACCGTCGCCTCGATCAGCCGCGGCGAATACTGTCTCTCCAAGGCCGGAGTGGCGATGGCGACGAAACTTTTCGCGGTGAAGATGGCGGAATTCGGCGTGCCGGTCTACGAAATCCGGCCCGGCGTGATCGCCAGCGACATGACCAGCGTGGTCAAGGCCAAATACGACAAGCTGATCGCCGAAGGGCTGACCCTCCAGCCGCGCTGGGGCGAACCCGCCGACATCGGTCGGGCGGTCGCAATGCTGCTTCGCGGCGACCTCGCTTATTCGACCGGCCAGGTGATCAATGTGGACGGCGGCATGGAAGTCGGGAGGCTGTGATGAACATTCGCCGACTCAACACGCTCGTGATCGGCTCCGGCGCGTCGGGGCTGGCGGCGGCGCTGCGGCTCAAGTCGCTCGGCGTCGATGATATCCTGCTTCTTTCGGAGGGGCTGAAACGCGGCACCTCCATCAACACCGGCAGCGACAAGCAGACCTACTACAAGCTCGGCGTCTACGGGGCCGAGCCGGATTCGCCGCAGTTGCTGGCGAAAACGCTGTTCGAAGGCGGGAGCGTCCACGGCGACGTGGCGCTGGTCGAGGCGGCGCTCTCGGTGCGCTGTTTCATGAACCTGGTCAACCTCGGCGTGCCGTTTCCGCACGACGAATTCGGCCAGTACGTCGGCTACAAGACCGACCACGACCCGAAGCGGCGGGCGACCAGCTGCGGACCCTACACCTCGCGCGAAATGTGTCTGGCGCTGATCGCGGCGGTTAAGGCGGCAAACATTGAAGTCGCCGAGTACCGCAATGTGGCCGAACTCGTCGCCGTCGACGGGCGCGCTGCCGGTGCGGTGGCGTGGAACTCCGAAACGAAGGAGTTCGAGGCCTTTTTCGCCGAAAACACCGTGTTCGCCACCGGCGGGCCCGGCGGGCTTTACGCTTCGAGCGTCTACCCGGCCGGACACTGGGGCGGGATCGGGCTCGCGCTCAAAATCGGCGCGATGGCGCAGAATCTGCCGGAGTCGCAGTTCGGCCTCGCCTCGACCCGATTCCGCTGGAACGTCTCCGGCACCTACATGCAGGTGTTGCCGCGCTTTGTATCCACTGCGGCGGACGGGGTTTCCGACCCGCGCGAATTCCTGTTCGACCATTACCGCGATTCCAACGCGATGAATTCGATGATCTTCCTCAAGGGCTACCAGTGGCCGTTCGACGTGCGCAAGGTTCCGGATGGTTCGTCGGTGATCGACCTGCTGGTCCACGAGGAGACGGTGGGGAAGGGGAGACGAGTCTTTCTCGACTTCCGTTCGAACACCGCCGGACTCGATTTCGCCAAACTGTCGGACGAGGCGCGCGTCTATCTCGAAAAGTCCGGCGCCTGCTTCGGCACCCCGATCGAGCGGCTGGAGAAGATGAACCCCGGCGCGATCGAACTTTACGCCGACCACCACATCGACATCCGGCGCGATATGCTCGAAATCGCCGTCTGCGCCCAGCACAACAACGGCGGACTCGCCGGGAACATCTGGTACGAGTCGGTCAACCTTCCGCACCTCTTCCCCGTCGGAGAAGTCAACGGCTCGCACGGCGTCACCCGTCCCGGCGGCTCGGCGCTCAACGCCGGGCAGGTGGGCGGATTCCGCGCGGCGGAATTCATCGCCGCCCGTTACCGCGAATCCACGCTCGACTTCGCCAAGGCGGAAGCCGAGGCGGAGACGTTGCGCGCCGACCTCGTCCGGCGGCTCTCCGGCAAGCGCGATTGGCAAAACGACCGCCGCGACCTTCAGGAGCGGATGACCGCGTTCGCCGGGCACCTCAGGAGCAAAGACAAGCTCGACGAAGCCGCCGACGCGGCGCGGAATCTGCTTGACGCGATGTACGCCGAAGGCTATCCGGCGGCGGACGCCGATCACGCCGTGACCAATTTCCACCTCGCCTTCGCGTCGTGGGTCTACCTCGAAGCGATTTCGTTCCAGGCGGCGAGCGGCGCGGGTTCGCGCGGCAGCGCGGCGGTGCTCGACGCGGCGGGGCAGGTCGTGCCGGAGAATCCGGCGTTCCGCGGAAAAGTCCTCGAAACGGCGGCCGGCCCGCAGGGGCTCACCGTCCGCTGGACGCCTTGCCGCCCGCTCCCGGAGACCGACGGCTGGTTCGAAACGGTCTGGGCCGACTACCGCAACGGAACGGTTTACGGGAAATAAGATGGAAGAGTTCGACTTCACCATTCTGCGCGACTTGCGCAAACGGGCCGGGATGAGCATCGGCGAACTTTCCGCCGAGAGCGGCGTCTCCGCCGCGGTGATCTCCAAGCTCGAACGCAACGTCAGCAAGGCGGAGCTGGAGACGCTCTACCGGCTCGCCCGGGTGTTCGGCATCACCGCCGCCGAGCTCTTGAACCTCGCCGAAGCGCGGATGGCCCATCCGCTCAAGGCGACCATGCACCGGAACGAGGATTTCCTCTTCCGCGAAATCAATTACAAAAACATCCGCTGTCTTCACGGCAAGGCGGAGAAGGGGGCGCGGGTGACCCACCCCAGCGTTCACCGCGACGATTACGAACTCTGCTGGGTGCTCGACGGCTCGCTGCGTCTCACGCTGCCGTCGGAGAAGTACGAGCTTTCCGCCGGGCAGTCGCTTCAGTTCGACGCGCTGCTCGAGCACACCTACGAGGCGCTCACCGATTGCGAACTCTTGATTTTACATATTAGAAAGGAGAACAGGTTCTGACCATGAAAGGCGATTACCCCAAAATCACATCGTTCAAGACCGCCGAAGCGTTTCGGGAACACCTGAAGGAACTCGGATTGACGCTTGAGGTTGACGACTCCATCCTCCCCGCTCCGGCCAGCCCGTTGGCGCAGTCCGTAGAGTATCACGGCCGGAAAATCGGCAACCGCTGGTGCATCCTCCCCATGGAGGGGTGGGACTGTCTGCCCGACGGCTCCCCCTCCGAACTGACCCGCCGCCGCTGGCTCCACTTCGCCGA
>CAYSZM010000169.1:3155-7099 GCA_964435365.1 uncultured Victivallis sp.
TTCGGCGGCAGTTTCGAGAACCGCACCCGCTTCTTCCGCGAAATCGTCGAAGGCATCCACCGCGAAGTCCCCGGCCTCGAAATCGGCACGCGCTTTTCCATCTTCGACTGTCTCCCCTTCGAGAAGGGCACGGACAAAGTCGGCATCCCCATGGAGCGCAACGGCGTCGGCGTCGGCAACTACAAGTATGCCTTCGGCGGTGACGGCACCGGCCTCGGCTACGATCTCTCTGAACCGATCCGGTTCCTCGAACTCTGCCGTTCCCTCGGCGTCGAATTGATCGGCACCACCGTGTGCAGTCCCTATTACAATCCGCATTTCCAGCGGCCCGCCTATTACCCGGTCTCCGACGGCTATCTGCCGCCGGAAGACCCGGTCGTCGGCGCCGCCCGGCAGATCGGCGCCGTCGCCAAAGTCAAGGAGCATTTCAATGGGACCGGGATGCTCTTCGTCGGCTCCGGCTACACCTGCTTGCAGGAGTTCCTGCCTCAGGTCGGCCAGGCCGCGGTCCGCGCCGGAATCACCGATTTCGTCGGCATCGGCCGCATGGTGATCGCCTATCCGGAACTCCCCGCTGATTCCCTCAAAGGCGGCCCCCTCCAGGCAAAGCGCATCTGTCGCACCTTCGGCGACTGCACCACCGCCCCGCGCGGCGGCATGGTCTCCGGCTGTTACCCCCTCGACGACTTCTACAAGTCGCGCCCGGAAAGTGAACGCGTCAAGGAAATCAAGCGCAAATTCCGTCAATCATAACCCCTCTGTTTACCAAATCGTGGGAGCAAGGGAGGCGCTTCGCCCTCCCTTAACCCTCCCGACCGGCACCTTGCCGGTCGGGGTGCAGGGGCGAAGCGCCCTGCCCGCCGGAGGCCGATTACCAATGACGGATGTGTTCCGACCAGAGACGACAGCGATCGAACGAATAGGGTTCGCCGAAACGGAGGTGGAAATTGCGGCCGGAGAGGCGGTTGCAGTTCCAACGGAGGAAACGGATTTCGCCCGGGAGTTGCTGGAGGGGGGCGATGGATTGTACTGCGTTGGGGCCGACCTGGAATTCTCCATGTTGCACGACGGTTCCGTCTTCGGTTTCGACCGAGTAGGTTCCGACTTGAGGAGAGAGGGTGTCGTTGACGATGCAGAGCTGCGGCATTTGGGAGGGGGAGTCGGGATCTTTCGCCATCAGGGCGAGGGGCTGCTGGGCGAGACGGAGGAAATCGAAGGGCAGTTTTTTCCGGAAATTCGAATCGATGACGGAATAGTTGAATGCCATCGGCCACATGTCCAGCAGCGACCACCAGACTATTCCGGTGCGGCGGAACTTCTGCATCCGGTAGGATTCCACGGCGAACTTGAAGAGGTCTGCGACGTAGAAGTTGACGGCGGCGACGAGTTCGTCCGGATTCTCCGGGGAGAACTCGCGGCCGAACATGCGGTTCAGCACCAGTCGGGCTTCGCGAATCCAGACTGCGCAGTAGCGGTCGGTCTGGTGGATCAGGTCGTTTTCGAGCGGAATCGATTCCGGGTCGGTGTCCCAGAGCCGCCGGAGCCGGGGGAGTTCGCGAGCGAGGATCTCCGGTGATTCCGACATGGCGTTGACCCGGAGCGGACCGGTTTCGCTGATGAAATGCGCCGCCGATTGTTTGAAGAATTCCCGGAATCCGCCGGGCGGGAGGGGGCCGGGGTAGACGTGCTGTTCCGGGGCGTAATCCATCATCGGGTCCGAGGGTGCTCCCCGCAGGTCGACGACCGAATCGGCGACGTAGGGGGAGCTCGGCAGGTAATCGCGGGCGGGGTCGAAATTCCGTACCGCCCGAAGCAGTATTTCGCGCGACACGCGGTTGTGGGAGGGGCGCAGATTCCGTTCGATCATGCTTCCCCAGAAGAACGCCATGTCGGTTTCGTTGTCGCCGCACCAGACCGCCAGCGAGGGGTGGTTGCGGAATTTGACGATGACCGCCTCCGCCTCCCGGGCGACTTCGCGCAGAAAGAACTCTTCCTGCGGCGGGAATTCGCAGGCGAACATGAAATCCTGCCAGACGAGGAGACCGTGTTCGTCGCAGAAGTCGAAAAACGCTTCGTCCTCGTAAATTCCGCCGCCCCAGACGCGGATTAAATTGCAGTTGCATTCGAGGGCGAGTTCGAGCGCCCGGCGCATCCGTTCCGGCGTCTGCGAGTGGTAGGGGGAGAGCGGCTTCCAGTTGGTGCCGCGGACGTAGATTTTTTCGCCGTTGCAGAAAAAGCAGAATTCGCCGTCGCCTTCCGGAGTGGTCGTTTCGGTGCGTTCGAGCCGGATGTGCCGGATTCCGAGTTTGTGGGAATGACGGGCCAGTACGGCCCCGGCTTTCTCCAGCTCGAGGATGAAATCATAGAGATTGGGTTTGCCGTATCCGGCCGGGAACCAGAGCGCCGGGTGCTTGATCTCCAGCTTCCCCGAAGAGAGCCTGCCGCTGGTGTGAAGCACCGGGAAGCGGCTGTCGAAGGCGCATTCGCCGTTTCGCATCAGGCGGACGCGCAGCCGGTAGGCCGAGAGGTCGCGGTCCGGCGTGGTGAACGCGTAGCGGCACATCAGCTCGGCGCTGTCGTCTTCGGGGCGGATATACTCGGTGCAGGCGTAGACCGATTCGAAGCGGATCGACGGGAGGAATTCGAGGTTGACGCCCCGCCAGAGTCCGGCGCTCAGCCGGTGCGGCGCGTTGTCCCACCCCCACATGTGGCGGGCTTTGCGGAGGTAGAGCGATGGTTCGCGCGGCGTGGAGGGGAAGGGGGGCGGGGTGAACTTCCGCGCGGCAATCTCCGGCGCGATGATCCGGACGGCGAGCGTGTTCGTCCCGGTTTGGAGTTTCCCGGTCACGTCGGCGGAGTGGGCGATGAACATGTTTTCGGCGCGGAACAGGAGTTCGCCGTTGAGGAACACTTCCGCCACGGTGTCGATGCCGTCGAAGGTGAGTACGGCTTTTGCGGTTCCGGCGGGAAGGCCGGCGAATTCGAATTCCCGTTCATAAGTCCAGTCGGCGAGATCGACCCAGCGCCCGGCGTGTTCGCTGGTGGCGGGGAGGGCGTCGGCGAGCAGACCGGCCTGTTCGAGGTCGAGCTCGACGTTTCCCGGCACGGCGGCCGGAATGCGATGCGCTTTTTCCGTTTCCGGGTGGACGAAGGAGAGGCTCCATTCTCCGTTGAGCGAAATCCGTTCCATAAATGCTTCCCTCTGGCGGGTTGTTTTTTTGGGTTTTGCGCTTTATTGTATAATATAAGACGGCGAACAGGACAAAACTACTGAAAACAGGCAATAAAGTGATGCAATCCGGCAGAAGTAACCGACCGCTCCAATTCGAGAAGGTGCCGTGCGAGGGGGATGCCAGCGTCATTGCGGATTCCTCGGACGGGCCGATGCTCGAATGCAATTACCACTATCACCCCGAATGGGAGCTGACCTACGTGGTTTCCGGTTCGGGGCGGGTGCTCCTGGGGACCGAGCTGCTTTCGTTCATGCCCGGCGACCTTGCGCTGATCGGGCCGAACGTGCCGCATTTTTATGTTTCGGTGCCGGAAGGGGAGGGGGGCGGGGCGGTCTGCGAAACGCGGGTTCTCAAGTTCGGCGGCCGCTTCGTCGATTGCGGACTCTTTTCGCTCCCGGAATTCGCTCCGGTCGAAAAACTGTTCCGCGAGGCGCGCGCCGCGGTGCTCTGGAACGAACCGGACCTCCGGCCCGGTTTCGAGCGGATCATGGCGGCTTCGGATGCGGAACGGCTGCTCCTGCTGCTGGAACTGCTGGTCCGGCTCGCGGCGGCTCCCCGGCGCGTGCTGGCCGTTTCGGGGGAGGCGGTTCCGCCGCCGTGCAGCGGGGACCGTGAGCAGATCGAGAAGGCAGTCCGCTTCATGCAGCGGCATTTTCAGGAGAAGCTGACGCTCGCCGCGATCGCCGCGGTTGTCGGGATGGAGCCGGAGAG
>CAYSZM010000170.1:0-7096 GCA_964435365.1 uncultured Victivallis sp.
TGCCGGTCGGGAGGGTTAAGGGAGGGCGAAGCGCCTCCCTTATTCCCACGACGATGAGTGGAGTGGAGGAGTTATTTGATATAGGAGCAGCAGTAATCGGTGACGGTTTTGATTTGCAATTTGAATTTTGATTTTGCGGGGACTTCAAATTGATCGCCGGCCTGAATGGTCTGCCATTCGGTGGAGGGGGGGATTAACACTTCGAGATTGCCGGAGAGGATTTCCATGATTTCCTTGGCGTCGGTGGAGAATTCGTAGTTGCCGGGGGCCATGATGCCGAGGGTTTTTTTGGTGCCGTCGTTGAAGATGACGGTACGGCTGGTTACTTTTCCGTCAAAATAGACATTTGCTTTTTTGATGATGGTGACGTCTTTGAATTCCGACATGGGGATTACCTTCTTTTTAATGCTGAGGGTACGAGTTGGGATTAATGGCCGCCGTTTTCCTTTTCCAGCAGGAAGACGCAGCCGACGGCGAAGAGGTTGGGCCAGCTGGCGCTGAGGAAGGGGAACGAGGGGCCGATGGGGATTTCCTGAACGATGCGGATGTCGAGATGCCGGCACAGTCGCCGGAAATCCTTGATCGTGGCGTGATGGATATTGGGGGTATTGTACCACTGATAGGGGATTTCGCGGGTGCGGGGCATGGCGCCGCGGAGGACGAGTTGTGCGCGACAGGAGAGATAGCCGAAGTTGAGCATGCTGACGGCGGCCATTTTGCCGACGCGGACGATTTTGCGCATGAGCTGATCGGGGCGTCGGGTCTGCTGAAGGGTTTGGCTGAGGATGACGAGGTCGAAGGCATCGTTTTCGACGAAATCGAGTTCGTCGTCGAGGTCCATCTGGACGACGGGTACGCCGTTGGAGATGCTTTCGGCGACGAGATCGGGGACGAGTTCGATGCCGAGGACTTCTGCGCCGCGTTCCTGCTGGAGCATTTTTAGAAAGCTGCCGTCGCCGCATCCGAGGTCGAGGACGCGGTGTCCGCGGTCGACGAGTTCGGCGATGACGGCGAGGTCGGGGCGGTTGCGCAGTTCGTTGTGCAAGCTGAGTTTAGCCACGTTGAACCTCCAGACGGTTGCGGAGGAAATCGCGGATCATGCGGCCGAGGGCGTCGACTTCGAGGAGGAACGCGTCGTGTCCGTAGTCCGACTTGATTTCGCAGAACGAGACGTTGAGCCGGTTTTTGAGCAGGGCGTGAACGATCTTGCGCGACTCGGCGGTGGGGAAGAGCCAGTCGCTGGAGAACGAGACGACGAGGAAGGCGGCCTTGGCGGAGGCGAAGGTTTTGGCGAGGTCGCCGCCGCTGCGCCGCGCCATGTCGAAATAGTCGAGGGCGCGGGTGATATAGAAATAGCTGTTGGCGTCGAAGAGTTCGACGAAACGGCGTCCCTGGTGTTCGAGATAGCTTTCGACGGCGAAGTCGCGCTGGAAGGCGAAGCTGTAGCTCTCGGTGTCCTGGAGTTCGCGGCCGAATTTGCGGCTCATGGACTCGTCGGAGAGATAGGTGATATGGGCGAGCATCCGTGCGGTGGCGAGTCCGCCTTCGGGGACCTGTTCCGGGGAATAGTTGCCGAAGTTCCAGCGCGGGTCGTTTTTGATCGCCTCGCGCCCGACCCAGTCGAAGGCGATACTTTGCGGCGAGAGCTGCGAAGTGGTGGCGATGGGGATGACGCTGTTGACCATATCGGGGTAATTGATGGCCCATTCGAGGGCCTGCATGCCGCCCATGGAGCCGCCGACGACGGAGAGCAGTTTTTCGATGCCGAGGGAGTGTACGAGATGCTTCTGGGCGCGCACCATGTCGCGGATGGTGATGACCGGGAAGTTGAGGTTGTACGGTTCGCCGGTGTCGGGGTCTACGGAGCGGGGGCCGGTGGAGCCGGCGCAGCTGCCGAGGACGTTGCTGCAGATGACGAAATAGCGGTCGGTGTCGATGGCTTTGCCGGGGCCGACCATGTCGTCCCACCAGCCCGGTTTGGGGTCGTTTTCGGAATAGCGCCCGCAAACGTGGGCGTTTCCGGACAGCGCATGTGCGATGAGGATCGCGTTGTCGGCCTGCGGCGAAAGAGTTCCGGCCGTTTCATAACGGATATCGACTTCTTTGAGTACCTTGCCGCAATCGAGCGACAGGGGCTCGGGCAGCCGGAACGTCTGTGGTGTGGTGATGAGCAACTTGATGAAGCCCTCCTCTGATAGCATCACTCAAATTGCATAATATACACCGGCGGCGAATCAAGTGCAAGCTCACAAACGGAAAACTTGCAAATGACCGCCGCCGCTTCGGAGCCGTCCGGTTTCCCGGCGTTATTCGGGCTTGCCGAACCAGAAGGGCATGCGCAGGCTGGCCGCCTGCCAGTCGCGCGGGACGGTGACGGTTTTGATCGCCTCGGCGTGGCCGTCGACAAAGACGAGGTTGTTGGTCGTGCTGTTGCCGTGCACCGGGCCGAAGGCGGAGAAGGTGATGTTGGCCGCGGTGTTGTGGGTGCCCCAGTTCACCGTCGAATACCAGTAGGTGAGGGTCCACGGCGCGTCGCCGATGAGGGCCATTTTCGAGGCGAGCAGGTAGCGGTCGCGCTTGCCGTAGCTGGCGTTGGAGTTCTTGGCGTAGTTGATCTGCCAGTATCCGGTCGAGGTCGGCCGCGAGTGCGCTTTGCCGCCGCTCGCGCAGTAGATGAAGGGGTTCTGCTTGTTGAAGGGGTCGTCGGCCGCGAGATAGCCGTTCTTCCTGAGCACGCCGTACCAGAAACGGTCGTCGATGGCCCCGGAGCCTTTGTCGCCGACGGTGAGAAAGCCTCTGTTGTCGTCGGCGTAGGTGTTCTCCATCATGCCGAGCTGTTTGACCGAGTTCATGCAGCGCGTCTGGCTGGCGCGGTCGCGGGCCTGGTTGAGCGCGGGCAGCAGCATGGCGGCGAGGATCGCGATGATGGCGATGACCACGAGCAATTCAATGAGCGTGAAATTCTTCTTCATTTCTTCATCTCCTTGTTTGAAGAGGCAAGTTCATAAACCATGGTTTGGAACGTGTCGAGGGGGAGGACGAGCTTTCCGTTTTCCCGGGCCGGAACGATCCGCTTTCCCCGGGCGCCGTCGGTGCCGACGGCGTAGATTTCGTATTCGCCGGGGAGGTCGAGGGTGAGCCGGGCGCGTCCGCGGCGGACCAGGGAGGGCATGACGCCCGCGTCGAGCAGGATTTTCCGGCTGGAATCGGCGTAGCGCGCATTGAGGTTGCCGGTGTCGGTGAGGTGCATGAGGAGAATCCGGCCGCTGTCGCGCAGCGCCTTGCCGTCGCGGGAGGCGAGCATGACCACGTTCCACGGCGATTGCGACGCGACTTCGGCGACGTTTCCGCGCAGCGTGGAGTTCCCGGTGAGGAGGAACCCCTCCATCTCCGGCGAGACCGCGCGGAAGGTGCCCTGCTTCGCGTCGAGTTCGAGTTCGCCTGTGTCGGAGCGGAAGCGCCCGCGTTTCTCGTCGGCGCTGCCCGCGGGGATGCGTCCTTCGGCTTCCAGCCGGGCGGCGAGTCCGGGCGTGGCCGGAACGGTCTTCTCGGCCCAGCCCGCCGGGGGCGGCGCGTTGGGCAGCGTGACGGCGAACGGGAGTTCCGCCGCGGGCGTCCCTTCGGCGATCACGCTGCCGAGGCGGGAGACCAGCCCGAGTTCCGAGTAACAGCCGGGGGCCTCGCCCTTGCGCCAGATGAGCGCGTCGGGATTGTCCAGCACTCGGTCGCCGTAGAGCAGCGGAATGACGTTCCGGGCGGGGCGGACCAGGTGTTTAAGGAAGATCAGCGCGGCCATCCGGTCGGCCAGCAGCGACACCGGGTCGGTGGCGATGTCGAACCGGCCCATCGCCGTCGGACGGTGGACGAAATCCGGCCAGTGCGAGTAGGCGAACCGCTGCATGACGCTGTAATCCTGCAACGCGGCGTAGCATCCGGCCAGCAGCCCGGACTCGGCGCGGAACCCGTTGGGCGCGCAGAAGTTGAATTCGCTGACCGCGAACGGTTTCCCGAGAATCCGGGTGGGGAAGAGCAGCCGGGGAACCTCGGCGCGCCGGGCGACCGAGCTCTCGTTGTGGAATCCGTTGGGCCACGAGCCGGGCTTGCCGAGGTAGCGCGGGTGGTCGTGGTAGATGTGGTTGTCCACATAATCGAACCCGTTGCGGACTAGCCCGAGCGGGAGCTGGTGGTGCATGTTCATGTCGGTCAGCGGAACCTTGCAGCCGAGCGAGCGGACGAATTCCGAGGCGCGGCGGTAGAAATCGCGCTGGCGGCCGATCAGGAAGCGGTTGAACGCGGCGTCGTCGCCGCCGCCCGCCTTCTCGAACGCGGCGCGGAAGAGCGCGCGGCTCTCCGGCGTGGTGTTCCAGTGGCCGTTGAGGTTGTCTTCGTTGACCAGGCAGAGGTTGAAGAGGGCGGGGTCGTCCTTCC
The DNA here is from genome assembly GCA_964435365.1 of uncultured Victivallis sp. Classification (GTDB taxonomy): domain Bacteria; phylum Verrucomicrobiota; class Lentisphaeria; order Victivallales; family Victivallaceae; genus Victivallis. The sequence goes on from CAYSZM010000170.1 coordinate 4,429, forward strand.
AGGCGAGGCCGGTGTAGGGGTTGACGTGGGTCAGGAGGTTGCGGGCGAACGCCTTCCAGTTCTCGAACACCTCGTCGTTTTCGACCGCGAACATCTTGAACTCCTGAAGCCGGAGCTCGCGGCCGCCGAGCGAGGCGATCTCGCCCTTGCGGGTCGGGCGCAGGGTGTAGAGGTCGATGGCGACGTAGAGCCCGTTCTCTTTGGCCAGGTGGAAGAGGTAATCGAGCCGGTCGATTTTTTCGGGGTCGAAGGTGACCGAATCCGGCGCGTTCGGGTCGATCAGCCCGGCGTCGTAGTGGTGGATGCGGAGGGTGTTGTAGCCCATGCGGCGGAGCGCGAGCACGGTCGTCTCCAGCTCTTTTTTCTCCTGGTAATTGACGGTGAAGCAGATGTTCGCGCCGTAGAACCGCTGCGGAACGCCGGGGAGCTTCTCGAATTCGAAATTGCCGCCGCTGACCGTCACCCGGCCGTATTTTCCGGCGGGCGCGTCGGCGAGGTCGGAGAAGTCGAGGATCGAGCCGGGCAGTACGTTCACCTGGAAGTCGAACGCCTTCCACTCCGCCCCCGGTTTGAGCACGTATTCGGAGGCGTTGCAGAGCACCCGGTCTTCGCCGGACGCGAGTTTGCGCAAGTCGGTCTGCCCCGCCGGTTCGACCGCCCGCAGCGGGGCGCGGAGCGGGGCGACCTTGACCAGCCGGTCGTCGCCGGCGGGAATTCCGTCGTCGGCGCTCCATTCGCGCGTCTCTTCGGAGCCGTCGGCGTAGAGCAGCCGGAGTCCGGCCGTTTCGCCGCCGAAGGTGACGAAGAGCGCGTCGCCCGCCGCGGCGGGAACCGGAACCGTCTTCGTTCCCGGCCGGAATTCGACGGCGGCGGTGCGGTAGGGGGTGTAGGCGAGGTCGAAGGCGCATTCGCTCCGTTTGAGCAGCCCCCGCTCCGGCGAGAAGGAGATGCGCAGATCGTAAGTGCTGTTGCCCGCGTAGAAGCGGTCGTCCTGGAGGCGGACGCGAAGTTTGCCGCCGGGGGCGCTCAAGGTCAGGCGTCCCTCCGGCATATCGAATGCGAGGGAGGCGACTTCGACCGGCCCGGCGACGGTCTCCTTGCCGACGGTTTCGGGGAACTTGAACTCACGCTCGCCGAACTTCACGCGACGCCCGGCGAACGCGGCGGCGGGGAGCTTGATCGAGCAGGCGGCGAGTTCGCTTTCGACTCCGCCGGGAGACGAGAGCTCCATCCGGAAGCGGTAACGCCCCTCTCCCTGTTTCGCGATCTCCTCGGAGAAGGCGAACGACTCTTTCTCGGTGAAGAAGGTTCCTTTGAAGAGGAAACCGCCGTCGGTTTTCTTCGGATATCCGGCATCGGGACGGACGACGGCGGCGCTCTGTTCGCGCCTGCCGTTCCAGCCCTTCCCGAAAAAAAGCACGCGGATCTTCGCCGAATCGAGGTCGGCTCCGCCGTGCGGCAGAATCGTCATCTCCGCACGGACGCCGAAGGCGAACAGCAGAGCAAGCAGCAGTAACAATGTTTTCATTCACTCTCCAAAGGGTTGGTTGTCCTGTCACAATCAATTATACCACAGACGGCGCAAAATACGTTTGGCGGATTGCCGATTTTATCAGATATTTTGATGTTCCCCTTGTATTTCCTCCGAGACCGTCCTATATTCCGGCATGAAGACATTTTCCTGGGAAAATCTTCCTTACCGCTCATCGGTAATGAAACTCTACAAGCACCACCTCGTCATCGGCGACGAAGTGGAGTCGCACCACCACGATTTTTATGAGATATTCTGGATTCTCTCGGGGCAGGGGGAGCACTGGGTGAACGGGGAGAACGGCCGTCTTTCGCGCGGCGACCTGGTGTGGATTCGCCCCTACGACACGCACCGGCTGGTGGGGCGGAGCGTGGAGCCGCTGGTGTTCTACAACCTGGCGTTTCCGGCTTTCGTGATCGACGAGCTGGCGGAGCGTTATCCGGAGTGCCGGGGGTTCTTCGAAACCGGCGACCGTCGTCCGCTGGTGATGACGCTGATGCCGTTCCTGCTCGACTGGCTGGAGAGCGCGACGACGGGCCTGCTGCGCCATCCGGATTCGCGCTTCGAGCTGGACCGTTTCCTGCTGAACCTGCTCGGCGAGCTGGCGAGCTACCGCTCCAACCTCTTCCGCAACTGCCCGTTGTGGTTGCGCGAGGCGGTGGTGAAGCTGACGCGGGACCCGGAGCTCCTGAAAGAGGGCAGCGGCGTTCTGGCGAAACTCTCCGGGCGGAGCGTCGAACACACGGCGCGCGAACTCAAGCGCCACACGGGGATGACGCCGAGCGAGGCGGTGAACCGGATTCGCCTGGACTACGCGGCGCGTTTGCTGGCCAACACGGATTTGAGCGTGACCGAGGTGGTGTATAAATCGGGCTTCCGCAACCCGAGCTGTTTTTTCCAGCAGTTCCGGAAAGCCTACGAAAGCACGCCGCGCAGCTACCGCAAAGAACACCTTGCCGCCAGCCTCCAGGAAGGCGATCGCTCCGATTCCTGAGAAACGGGAGTTGCTTTTCGGGGGATTCCGGTATATATTAGCCCTGCATCTTCCGCGCGGCTGGCGAAATTGGCAAACGCACCGGATTTAGGTTCCGACGCCGAAAGGCTTGCGGGTTCAAGTCCCGCGCCGCGCACCATTTT
>CAYSZM010000171.1:0-7076 GCA_964435365.1 uncultured Victivallis sp.
GTCGAATCGCTGCGCGGCGTCCGGCGGGCGATCGTGCACTGCTATGTGCCGACCAGCGACCTGCACGGCCGGTTCGTCTTCAACCACTCCCGCGAAGAAGTCAAACAGATGGCGATCGACGGCACCCGCATGGTGCGCGAAGCGCTCGTCCGCGAGGGGATGGAGAAGATCTGCGGCTACGAGTTCTCTCCCGAGGAGTTCACCGACAGCGACTTCGATTTCGTGGTCGACCTCTGCTGCGCGGTCAAACAGGAGTGGGGCCCCTCCACGCCGGAGACGTTCATTTTGAACCTCCCGGCCACGGTGGAACGCCGCCCGCCGAACCAGTACGCCGACCTGATCGAGCTCTTCTGCCGCAAATATCCGTACCTTGCGGAGACCGCGGTGAGCATCCACGCCCACAACGACCAGGGGTGCGCGGTGGCGGCGAGCGAGCTGGCGATCCTGGCCGGGGCGACCCGGGCGGAAGGAACGATCTTCGGCCACGGCGAACGGACCGGCAACCTCGACATCGCGGTGCTGGCGCTCAACCTCGAATCGCGCGGAGTCCCGACCGGGCTTGAGTTCCGCAACATGCCGGAAATCGTGCGGATCGTCGAGCGCAACTCGGGGATCGACGTTCATCCGCGCCACCCGTATGCGGGCGACCTGGTGTTCACCGCGTTCTCGGGGTCGCATCAGGACGCGATCCGCAAGGGTCTCGAGCGGCGCGAAGAGATCGGCGAATTCTTCCAGCAGGGCTGGAAAGTTCCGTACCTGCATCTCGACCCGGCCGACCTCGGCCGCCAGTACGAGAAGCTGATCCGGATCAACAGCCAGTCCGGCAAGGGCGGCGTGGTCTACGTGCTCGAAAAGGAGTTCGGGATCTTCCCGCCCAAAAGCATGCATCCGGAGATCGGCAAGGTGGTCCAGAAGTACATCGACGAGACCGGCGGCGAAATCGATTCGCAGGTGCTGCTCGACATTTTCAACAACGCCTTCGTCAACATCGAGGGTCCGTACCGGATGGCGAACTACCAGCGCGCCTCGGTCGGCGAACGCTCCGGCGCGACGTTCACCTGGTTTATCGGCAATGAGAAGTACGACCTCACCGGACAGGGCAACGGCCCGCTCTCCGCGGTGGTCCATTCGCTCAAAAGCTCCGAGCTGATGCCGTTCTTCAAGCTGGAGGACTTCTCGGAGCGTTCGCTGGGGAAGGACGCCGACGCGCGGGCGATCGCCTTCGTCGGCCTTCGCTGCGGCGAGGAGCCCGGCAGCCCGCTGATTTACGGCGCCGGGGAGCATTCGAACATCGATCGCGCGGCCATCGCCGCACTGATCAGTGCAATGAACCGGGCGGTTGCGGCAGGCGTGTTCCACAACTGAACCGATTGTATCCGAAAGAGCATTCGCGGCATAAGCCGCTTAGCGGAATGGGGAAATAGAGATGAATGAAATCAGCCGGGCCCGCTGGAAGTTGATGGGCGGAATTTTTCTGGTCATTATCCTGATCCACATCGTCATCATCAGTTGCATCGCCTCGGGACACCGGGCGCGGGCGGCGGCCAATGCGCAGCTCCCGCCTCCGACGCCGGTCGCGGCGCAGGCGGCCGCCGCACCCGATACGCCTGAAATCAAGAAAACGGAAGAGAAGAAGCCGGAAGAGAAGAAGTCCGGCGGCTTCTGGTCCTGGCTGTTCGGCGGCGGCAAGAAGGAAGAGGCGAAAGTCGAACCCAAGACGGAAACAATCATACCGCCCAAGACCTGGCGCTACAAGAAGCCCTCCGACAACCCGATGTTCGGCAAGCCGTTCAACTACGCCTTCGCCAAACGGGGCGACCTCTCCGCCAAGGAGGCCCCGGGCAGCAGCGGTGCGACCAGCGGAATCATGATCGATATGAACACCCGGAACGTGCTGTGGGAGAAGAACTCCTCGAAGCCGGTGCCGATCGCGTCGATGGTGAAGATGATGACGCTCCTGCTCGCCTTCGAAGGGCTTGAGGACAATCCGGCGCTCTCGCTGGAGAGCCCGGTCAAAATCTCTCCGGAAGTGCTGAAAATCGCCCGCACCGGAATCGTCTGGCTCGACCCGCGCGAAACGCTGCCGCTCTCGGACCTGATGAAAGCCGCCGCGATCAAGAGCGCCAACGACGCCGCCGTCCAGATCGCGCTTTTCTTCAGCAACGAAAATCAGGACGCCTTCGTCACCCGGATGAACGCGAAAGCGCTCGAACTCGGCATGACCGGCAGCCACTTCGTCAGCCCCTGCGGACTGCCGGACAAGAAGAAGGGCAACTCGGTCAGCACCGCCCGCGATATGACGATCCTCGGCGAGCACCTGCTCGAATACCCGAAGTTCATCGAGTGGAGCACCACCAAGGTCGACTACATGCGCTCCGGCGATAAGAAGACCATGCTCAACGCGACGAACCGCCTGATCAACCCGCACTGGCCCGGCGTGGACGGCATCAAGACCGGCTACACCGACGACGCGGGCTACTGCCTGACCTTCAGCGTACTGCGCGACGGCCGCCGCATCATCGGCTGCGTCACCGGCTTCCCGAGCGCCCGGACCGGCCGCGACCCGTTCGTCCGCAAACTGATCGACTGGGGCTACAAACGCGCCGCCGAACTGGATAAGAAATAGTCTTGGGAACCGGGGGAAGAGGGAAAACTTTTTTTCGCGTGAAAAAAAGTTTTCCCTCTTCCCCCGGACCCCTATCACTCTTTTCAAAAAAGCGGAATGAGCGGGCAGGTTCGAGCTGCTATGCGATTTGGTCGTTTTTGAGCGGTTGAGCGCAAGAGAGAATTTTATTTCAATATAAGAGATCATCATGAAGTCATATTTCAGAATCGAGATCGATCGGATGGAGGGGTATGTTCCGGGGGAACAGCCCAGGATCGACAATCTGTGCAAGTTGAACACCAATGAGAATGCGTTCCCGCCGTCGCCGCGCGTGAAGCGGGCGATCGAGGAATTCGACTGGGAACGGCTGCGCCGCTACCCTGATCCAATGGCCGACGCGCTGCGCGACCGGATCGCGCAGGAGTTCGGCGTCGAACGCGCCAACGTGATCGCCGGCAACGGGTCGGACGACATCCTGACCATGCTGTTCCGCTGCTTCACTTCGCCGGAGCTTTCGCTGGCCTGCCTCTACCCGACTTACTCGCTCTACCCGGAACTGGCGAAGATGCAGGGAGCGACGGTGATCGAGATTCCGCTCGCGCCCGAGACGTTCGCGCTGCCCGACGACCTGCTCGAACGGGCGAAGGGGGCGAATTTGCTCATCATCACCCGCCCGAACGCCCCGACCGGGAATTCGTTCCCGATGGAGACGATGCGGGAGGTCTGCCGCAAGTTCGACGGCGTGGTGTTTTTCGACGAAGCCTACGCCGATTTCGCCGACGACAACTGCATGGGGCTGGTCAAGGAGTTCGACAACGTGATCGTGTCGCGGACCTTCTCCAAGAGCTATTCGCTGGCCGGGCTGCGCCTCGGATTCGCCGTCGGCAATGCCGCCCTGATCGCCGGGATGCTCAAGGTGAAGGATTCCTACAACCTCGACCGCATGACGCAGGCGCTCGGTTTCGCCGCGTTCGACGACCGCGAATATCTCGCGAAGTGCTGCGAAAAGGTGAAAGCGATTCGGCGCGAGTTTTCGAAGGAGCTTGAAGCGCTCGGCTTCCGCGTGGTGCCGTCGCAGACCAACTTCGTCTTCACCTCCCCGCCGGACCGGGACGGAGAACGCTGTTTCAAGGAGCTCCGCAACCGGGCGATCATCGTGCGCTACTTCAAAAGCCCGCCCACCCGGGAATACGTGCGGATCACCATCGGTACCCCGGAAGAGATGGAGCGCGTGCTCGCCGCCTTCCGCGAAATCTACTGAGCGCGCCTTTTTTAAACGAAGGAACCGAGGTTCGGCTTCATTGCGAACCCCGGTTTGAACCTGCCTGCCGGGATATCGCTTCCGGCAATCTCCTCTTCGCCTCGTCATCGACGCCGCAGAATCCCAAAAAGCGGCGTTCTCTTCACTGATCTGCCCAGCCTCCGGCGATTTTCCGCATCATACATCCTTTCTTTGCCCTTATCTAACTATTTGAACATCTGCATTAAATAAAAAAAAGCTATCTTATGCTTTGAAAGCCCGGCAACCAGGCTGCAACCATAAGCATAGCGATCGAGACGGCAGAAATTCAGCGAAAAACAGGAAAGGAAGACCATATTTATGATGCATCATCCCCCATTTGAATTACGGTTGAATCGCCGGAAACCGGCATTTTAAGGATATGGATCTCATGAAGAGCTTTTTAAAGAAGAACAACAAAATACTGTTTCGTAACTTATTGTTTTGCCTGACGGTCTGCTTCGCAGCCGGAACCGGCGGAGCGGAGGTTTTTCCCGCAGTGATGGACTGCAACGCCGGGAACGTCGATTTTGTGATTGAACTGACCCCGGAAGAACGTGCTGCCATCGATGCGGCGCCGGAAACGATTCTCTATGTCGCCCGGAACGACCGCCGTCTCAACAGCGGCAAAGGCGGAGCCGGACGCGGCTGGCAGAAATGCCGATATACGATGGACGGCTTGCAGATCAAACTCAAGCTGCCCGTCGCCGATGAGGTGCAACGCACCCTGATTATGTTTGTTCCTCCCGATGAAAAGCAAAAAGACGCCAAAGGCACGACGATTTTCACGGCGGCATTCTATCCGGTGGAAAAAGACCTGTTGATGCGCTTTCCGCAAAAAGGCGACTTTCATTCCCACAGTTCTGAATCCGACGGAAAATACGAACCGGAAGTCATGGGCGCCCAGGGAAGAAGAGCCGGGTTGGACTTCCTGGCGCTGACGGATCATTACAAGCTGGCGCCTTCGCTGAAACTGCAGAAGCTGTTCGCCAAATACCAGCTGAACTACCTGCTGCTCCCCGGCGAGGAATTCCACTCGAAACCGACGGTGCTGCACAGTGTCGCCATCGGTCACAGCCAGGGAGTCAACGAATGGTCCGAACAGCACCCGGAAGAATTTGAAAAAGAGGTGGAGGAAGCCAAGAAACTGTTCCTGGATCAGGGACTGAACGACTTCGAACTTTATCCCACCGCATGCGCGGAGGTGCTTTACCGGAAGGCCCGGGAATTCGGGGCGAAACTGGTCATTCTTTCCCATCCGCACAATCGCCCGGCCCATCGCCTCAACGCGCCGCCCGCCCATTTCGAAGCCCTGCTGCGCCGCCGGAAATTCGATGCGATCGAGCTGGGATACGGGCAGCAGAACAGAACCGTGTTCACCACCCTGGCCAGGCTGCGCGACGAAGCGCGGGAAAATCGCTTTTATCCTGTGGTCGGCGTCAGCGACGCGCATGACACCGCCACCCGGCTCGGACACAGTTGCACCATTGCGTTTGCCGAAACGCCCGATCTCGACGGCATTGCCGACGCGATCAAGACCGACTTCAGCGTGGTCGGCCGGCTGGCCGAAGGGAATGACGCGATCTTCCTGGGGAACTTCCGGCTGGTGAACTTCACCTATTTCCTGAACGAATATTACTTTCCGAAACACGATGAATTCTGCCGCAAACAGGGCGAAGTCATTTTAAAGGGACTCGAAGCAAAGGACGCCGGAACACCGGAACGGCTTACGCAGGTCAACCGGGAGCTTGCCGAACTCCAGCGGCAGCTGGATGAGTTCCGGGAAAAATTCTGGATGTCGAAATAACGAAAATTCCAAATGATTGATTCTCTCAAAACAGGATGCTCGAAAATGAAAAAGAAATTCACTCTTATTGAATTACTGGTAGTGATCGCGATCATCGCGATTCTCGCTTCGCTGCTGCTGCCGGCTCTGGGGCAGGCGCGCGACAGGGGAAAGGCAATTTCCTGCCTGAACAATGCCAAGCAGCTCGGGCTGACCCACATGATGTATCATCAGGACTACAACGGCTGGTACGTTCCGGCCTACAGCCAGTTCGACATCCGGGTCAACTGGGCCGCCATGTTCTGGTCGCTGGGATATGTCAAGAAACTCGATCATCTCTTCTGTCCGTCAGTCGTATTCGACAGCGGACTTGATTTCGGCGTCGACCCCAACACGATCCCGCTGAACTGGAGCGGATTCAACTATCCGGGTCTCGGATATAATTTCTGGTTCATCGGAACCAGCGCGGCGCAGGGCAAACGCGGAAAAACCGCGGTTCTGCCTTATGGCATCCCCGCGAAAGCGGAGCGGATCAGGAATCCCGCCGGAACCATCCTTCATGCCGACAACCGTATGGCGCGAGCCAATCTCACCAGAAGCTACTATCGGCTGGAACATACCATGCGCGCCGACAGCTCGTCCAGTTTCGGAGTCCTTCAGCCGTGGCACAACGGCAGGGTGAATGTGCTATGGGGGGACGGTCATGCCACCGGAGAATTGGCCGGAGGAACCTCCGCCACCGCCTACCTGCATTCCCCCTTCCGCAACGGGGCGACTTCGCCGGGCGATGCCGGATTTGAAGAAAATCACTTTTACGTCGATTAAAAAATCACAGTAAAAACCGCTTCCGTCGGGAGGGGGGTATAATAAGGAACCGGGGTTCGGCTTCATTGCGGACCCCGGTTTGAACCTACCCGCCGGTGCATCGCTTCCGGCAATTCCTCTTCGCCTCTCTAGCCACGCCTCAGTGCCGATGACTATCGCTTTTCGGGAGGTTCCTACCATCAATATAAGTTTTTTTCAGAAAAAATCAAGTGCCTTTTCCGACACAGGCGCCATAAGAATTCCGTCGGGGAATTCCATTTTTCGTCAAAAAAATTCCATTCCCCGCTTGCCTTTTGTTTCGAGATGAGTCATAATATTGGTAGAACGTTCTACCAAATGATTCCAAATACACTGGCGAAGGGTACAATGGCTGCTACGATCAAAGAAGTTGCGAAACTTGCGGGGGTCTCCTACCAGGCGGTTTCGGCCGTGCTGAACGGCAATCTCGGCAAGGTGTCGGATAAGACCCGGGAGCGGATTTACGCCGCGGCGGAACGGATCGATTACCGTCCCAACCAGATGGCGCGCACCCTCGTCTCCGGCAAGAGCGACCTGATCGGTTTCGTGACCCAGGACATCCG
>CAYSZM010000172.1:0-7030 GCA_964435365.1 uncultured Victivallis sp.
CCTTCGGCGCGAGCGGGTGAGTTGACCTCACGGTCAACTCCACCGCTGCCGCTCATTGCCGAACTTGTTCGGCACTTGAGCGGGTTAATGAGCGGCAGTCCATGCCTCCGGCGGTTGGGGCGCTTCGCCCCCAAACCCCAGACCGGCAGGGTGCCGGTGCCGGGTATGGGTGTTGTCTCGTGCAGCGCCCGGTACCGAATATAAGCATATCACAACAATGTCAAAATCCACCATCATCAATCTCGCCGGATTCGACGACGAATCGATCACCAACGGCCCCGGACTCCGCGCAGTGGTTTATGCGCAGGGGTGTCCGCACCGCTGCCCCGGCTGCCACAACCCGCAGACCCATGAATTCGGCGTCGGCCAAAACTGGACGGTCGCGGAACTCTTCGACCGCATCCGCCAAAATCCGCTGGTCAAAGGCGTCACCTTCTCCGGCGGCGAACCGATGTCCCAACCGGAAGCCTTCGCCGCCCTCGCGCATCTGCTGCGCGACGCCGGTTATGAAATCGCCGTCTATTCCGGCTACACCTTCGAAGAGCTGCTGGCGCTGCCGAATTCGGCAGTAACCGAACTCCTGAAGCTGGCCGATGTGCTGGTTGACGGGCAGTACCGCGAACGCGAACGCAACATCCTGCTGCGCTTCCGCGGCAGCGCCAACCAGCGAATCCTCGACCTCCCCGCCTCCCTCGCCCGCGGCGAAGCCGTCCCGATGCCCTCCGGCCGCTGGAGAGAATAAGCCGAACCGAAACAGAAAGCCCCTCCTCTTCGCGTGAAAAGGAGGGGCTTGGATTTCCCGGGAAAACTCCGGTGCCTTACTCGATATACTCGACCTGCCGGACGATGGTCTGGCCCGTCACCGGGTTGTTCTCCATCGTCACCAGCATCTTGACCTCACCGGTGATCTGGTCGTAGTAGGTGAACTGATCGCTGGCCGGCAGACTGGAGACGGTACCATCCGCCTCCACATCGAACGTCCCGTAAGCACAACTCTTCGTGCCGACCGTGCCGTCATTCTTGACTCTGGCCACGGTTCCGTCCAAATCACGGATGGTCTGCGCCACGACGATGAATCGGAACGTATTGGAAAAGTTGCTGTTGGTATTGAGAAGATCGATCGTTTTACCGATCAACTCCTCCCGTTTGGCATCCGGCGAAGTGGCCCAGGTTGCCGCAAGAATACCGAACCCGTTGGACAATGAGTTGCCGGAACTGTCTTCCCAGCACAGGAACTGCGCACGGTTCTCAAACGCGCTGCTGTAGGAAGAACCGTATTTCGTCCGGAAACCGGTAACCGCGCTCTGCAACGGACTCACCACGGTGGCGGTATCAGCCCAGGTGATCTGGGTTCCGCCGGGAGTGGTCAGATTCGTCAGGTCACCCAGATTCTGCCCGTACCGCAGTTTGAAGAAGAGCGAGCGGCCAATCTCGTCGTCCGCGGAAGTGTAATCCGGGTTGACCGTCGTGCTGCTGGAAAGCATATTGACGTTCAGCTTGCCGTAGCAGTAGGCCTTGTCGGTCATTTTGATCTGTTCCAGGATTCCGCCGTCGCCGCCGACATAGGAAGTTCCGACCGCTCCGTTCCAGCCGTTGCCGGTCGTGAATTGCTCCATATCTTCCGGAGTGATCGGCTCCGTCGTGGAACCCGGCTTCATGGCGTTCTTCAGGTTGATCGTCTCCCAGGGGGCTCCGCGGTGGATTGCCCCGAGTTCCCAGGGCGACTCCATGGGAGCGTTGCGGATGAACGCGGTGGACAGATGTTTCCCCACGGTCGCCGTGTCAGCGGGATCTTCCAGCCAGGCAGGATCAGTCGCGGTTTCCACATCGCCAAGGGTTCCCGCTGCAGCAGTTCCTGCAGACGATTTCCCGGACGGATTCGAATCCTTGTTGACCAACCCTCCCAAAATCTGTTCCGCCAGCGTCGCCTTGGTCAAATCCAGATTCATGGTAAGCAGATCGGTCGAATCATACCCGTACTCCGCCCAGTTGATGACGGAAAGATCGCTCCAGTCGCTCGACGCAGCGGTAGTGGACACATTCAGGTTCTGGCGGGGATCTTTTGCCTGCATCCCGGCAATCAGCAACGCCTGGTCCTGCGGGTTAAGGCCAAAGGAGTCACTGCTGTTGGCCAGTGTGAGAACTCCGGTCGCTCCCGCTTTCGCAGTGAACAATATTTTCGCGGGGATCGCAGTCGAGGAAGTAGAGATATTCTGATTCCACCGGACAAAGTCAACACCGGAACCGTCCTTGTCCACCAGAGTGATCCCCTGGACAGTGAACGATGCACTTGAGATTTTGAAACTTGTTTTGACACCGGTAACACTGTTGATTCCCGGATATGAGGACAACCCCAGATCCAACGTCTGAGAAATCGACACCGGAGCAGAAGCGGAATCCGAGGGAGTTGCACGGAGAACCGTTCCGGCAACCGCATAGCCATTGGTCTTCCACGCATCGCTTCCGAAGTCGATTTCCATCGGAGCGGTGGGAGTGAACGTGAACGTTTTGGAACCGGTAGTGCTGAAAGAACCGGTAGTGGCCGGAGTCCCGGGGATAGAATAATCGCCTTCCCCGGTAATGTCCACCACAATTTGGATTTGCTTCAAATTGAGAAACATTTTGTAGGTATCCGCGGTGGCCGGCTTCAGTTCGTAAATATCGATCAACTCGGCAAGCACGGTCGGAGTCAAGGTAAGCTTGACCTGCATGCTGCTCGAATCCGGATTCACGATTTCCGGTACGACATTGAACATAAGAGCAAACTCATTGATGTATGGCGTCTTCTCATTGCCCGTATACTTCGGCCAGGAACCGGAATCGTCCAGAATGGTGCTCCAGGTGGAGGCTTCGACATTGGAAGACGGAATCGAATCCGAATCGCAATAATCGTTCAAATTGGCCGCAATCTGCTTGCGGCGGGACGTGATATCGGTGAACGACCCTTTGACATCCGAGAGATATTTCAGGAACGGAATGCCGACCTTATTGGCGGTGATGCTGTCGGAGAGTTTGAACTCGACGCCGGGATTGGCCAGCCGCCCCAGAATCGCCTCGGAGTTCGGATTGGCCGAACTCGCACTGTAACCGGCGGTCAGACGGTCGTACCAGGCGTCGATGCCCGCGTTCGAAGGGTCCCGGGTGCTCTTATCGAGCGTCCCCAGCGGAAACCGGTGAAAATAATAGTGTTTCGTGGTAGACCCCGAAGTATCGTCATACCGGTAGTATTCCGGGTCGGAGGCGACGGTGCCCTCGCCAAACCAGCGGCGAACCCATGCTTCCTTTGCCGCCGCGCTGGTGCTGAACAACGAATTGCCGTAGGCCGCAAAGAACGCGTCGAACACGGAAGCAACCAGATCGTCCGAGGATGCCGGGGCCTCCGGATTCGAAGAGTCGTCCCAACCTTTAAACACAGTCGTCTCGTTCAGATTCAGCTCGTTGATCCCCGCGCCCCAGCGGTCGTTCCAGGGAGTCCGGGTCGGATCACCCTGACTGTAGACCCCGTGCAATACATGATCGAGGTTGATTTGCGCCGAAGCGCCGCCCGTCGGCAAATACTGATAGGCGACGCGCCCGACAATCCGCTTATTCTTGTCATTGTCTTCGGTGGAAAAATAACTCCACTGTGCTCTTGGATTGGAGACAAATCCGGTAGGTGTCATAGCGGAAGGCGGCAACAATTTCGACCCGAGTTCCGAGCCGTCCGAATTCCTGAGCCCATCGGTGGCTTGAATAGGAAGGGTCCCGGTACTGTCGCTATACAGACTGTAGATGCTGTCATAACTCGAGGGAATAATCGTGGGAGAAGCGACATTCGACGCCTGATGTTGATAGTACATCAGCGAAATCGCCAAACGACTGATCGCCGACTGCGCCAGCATCTTCGCCTGGCTCCGGCTGCTGTTGTTGCTCGCCACCCTCTGGGCCAGCAGAGCATTGGTGACTGAAGCCAGTCCCAGAATCAGCAGCAGAGAAAGAACGCCAAGGGCAAACAACAAAGCGACGCCTTGCTGCTTCCGCCGATTGCTTCGATTGATTTTTTTCTTCATTTCTGCGAGATTCCTATTAATCATTGATATTCAGCCGCGATTGTTCCCCCAAATACACCGTCCGGGTGAACGTGTACTGATGTTGAGCCAGAAAATCGCTTTTTTGTGTTGCATCGGAAATATTAGACCAGATGCTGTAATCAGCAGGAGAAAGCAAAGTCAACTTGAGCGCAACCATGTAGGGAGAATAGCTATATGGCGATTGCGAATATGGATTGCTCGTGCCGGATGTAGTGGGAATCTCACTGATTCCGGAACCGGTTGTGCTGGTGTTGATTTTGTACGGAACAATTTCAAACGACACAACGTTACGAACGAGAACAGAACCATAATCGTCTGTTTTCAAGTTTTTGTCAAGGGCAGTGACGACTCCGTCCTTTGCCGCCGCCAGATTGGCGACGGTGGGAGACAGCCCGTACGGCGGAAAATAATAGTCAAAATTTTGATCTGTATTTTTGTCGCAAAAGACAGCGAGCTTCAACTCATCGGGCTTACTGGCAGAATAGCGCTGGAATGAAACGTATTTGAGATCGCTGTCACCCGGCAGATTCTGCATGCTCTTGGTGGCGAAATAGATCTTGTGCTCCCCGCTGGTACTGCGGTCAATGTAGAAAGGAACGCCTCCATCTGTATAGAAGGAGTTCTGAAGCATGGTGGTCATAATGTCCATGGCGACACGGGCATCGGCATAAATATTGTTGCGCCGCTCCATCGATGTCCAAACTCTTTGAGAACCGATGAAGAACTCAAGAACAAACCCGAAAATGATGACCAGTATCCCCATTGCCACCAGCAATTCAATCAGGGTAAACCGGCACTGCTTTCTTTTGGCAAATGTCTTTTTCATCGGGCAACCCTCAATAGGTGTAGGCTTCATTGAAAATCTCCTGCCGGAACACGCGCTTCTCCCGTTGTGCGTAAGGAGCCTGCGCCGGCCAACTGATTTCGACATTCAAGACCATCGCATAAGGTCTCAATGTCGTGGTCTCGATCTTATCGACTTTATCCTCATCGGCTGCATTGCGGATATAGAAATAAGAAGGATCCGTCGTCGCGTTGTCTCGCCAGACTTTAACGACACCGGCAAAATCTACGATATTGCCGGAAGTCTGTTTGTATAAGAAAATACTGTTGCTCTTGGAATCACTGCTGTCGAGAATCCGGTAGAGATTGTCGGTGATCAGTTTCGAACTGGAACTATTGTACGCGGTGTCCTCCGGATCAATTCCGGCGGTGTCTCCCGAGGTACTCAGGTTGGTGCGCCCGGATGGAATTTTGTCGGAAAAGAAATAACTGGTCGTCGTCGTTCCCGCCGCCTTGTCTTCTGCAATCTTCGTCCATTCCGCCACGCATCCGGCGCGGAGATAACCCATCAGAAATTCGCTGATGTCGGCCAGGTTGTTGTCGGCGATCGCCGAACGGTTCGCGTTGATCCCCACCGGGAACAACACCAGAATGCTCGAAATGCCGATCGCCAGCACCGCCAGGGCCAGCGCGATTTCGACCATATTAAAGGAGTGTCTGATCAGTCGTCTTTTCATATGTTCCCTCAGTCCTCCGCCGGATAATAGGAAATACGGCCGGTAAACTTGTTGATCGAAAGCATCAGCCAGTTGATCGGCTTGCCGCTGGAATCTTTCGTCGGGTAGACCACCGACGAACCGGAGGGAACCGCCTCCGCCACCGCAAGCCGCATGTCATTGTCGCTTTTCAAACCGCCATACTGAGAGAAGACCACCCCACCGACATCGGCCGTGCTGCTGCCCAGTTTCACATCCTTCACGGTCATCAGGTTACCGAGCGCCCCAGTCTGAGGGTTGGTAACCACGCTGCCGACGCCGTCGCCCTCCTTGATCGTCGTGTAATCCGAATCCGACGGAATCAGCACCCGCACCAGCATCGCGCCTTCGGGCGCATTCTTCCACTCACTGTCGGGAACCCAGCGGACAAATTTCCAGTCGGACCCGTCCGCTTCCACATAGGCGAGACGGTAACCGCCGTAACAGAAAGGATAAACCGCCTGCGTATCGGCATTGGCCGTCCATCCGTTCTGCTTCGTCGGCAGCACCAGCGCCACCGGACGGCGGGAACTCACTGCGCGCGCCTGCGCCTGTTCCAGTCCGAGTTTCAGGTTCGAGGTCATCTGATCCACCTTGTTCCCCCGAATCATCCGGTTGAAGGCGGGGAGCATCATCAGCATCAGCACCCCCATCAGCAGCATCACGGCCATGAGCTCGATCAGCGTGAAGTTTTGGCGTTTTCGTCCGTTCATGTTCCTGTTCCAGTGGTTTCCTTAACGTTTCCATCTTCATTAACTGAGACTACTATAAAAGGCCGCAATTGTTTTTTCAATCCCCTCAAAGAAACTTTTTTCAAAAATCATCCGTCATTTATCCGTTTTTTAAATTCTGATTCATGAGGTTAAATAACGGAAAAGTGGCGGGGTGCGTCATCGCGCCTCAAATCGGGGTTATTTCCCGATTTTTCGCAAACCGGCTTGAAAACCGCCGTTCCCGCGGTTACTGTATCCCCGAGGCACCAAAACCCAAACCTCCAAAGGAGCATTATGAGCCAATTCACGAGCGAACTCGACAAGATGAGCTACGCCATGGGCATGAACATGGGCGAATATCTCACCCGCACTCCCCTCGAAATCAACCTCGAAGCCGCGCAGCAGGGCATCGCCGACTTCATCGCCAAGTCGCCGAAGCTCGCCCAGGAAGAGTATATCGCCATGATGCAGCTCCTCCAGCAGAAAATGCAGGAAGCCGCTCAGGGCCAGGTCGAAGCCCTCGCCGCCGCCAACGCCGCCGCCGAAAAGCAGTTCATGGCCGAAAACGCCAAGAAGGCCGGCGTCACCGTCACCGCGAGCGGACTCCAGTATGAAGTCGTCACCGCCGGAAACGGGGCGAAGCCCTCCGCCGAAGACGTCGTCCGCGTCCACTACGTCGGAACCCTCCTCGACGGCAGCAAGTTCGACA
>CAYSZM010000173.1:0-6967 GCA_964435365.1 uncultured Victivallis sp.
GGCCGGGGCGCTTCGCCCCCGGACCCCAGACCGGCAGGGTGCCGGTGCCGGGTAAAGGTGTTGTCCCGTGCTACGCCCGCTCGTCTCACTCCAGCACGAACTTGCGGTAGGCGTAGGGGTTCTTCGCTTCCCCGATCCCCGGCGTCAGGCCCATCCAGTAGTTGCGCCCGTGCCCGTCGTCGTCGTTGGCGATGAAGTTCATCCCGAAAATCATGCCGGGGAACGGCTTGAGCTTGAGCGTCTTCCACGGGATCGCTATCCGGTAGCAGGTCGTGTCCCCCTTGCGGAACACGTTGCTGCCGACTTCGGCCAGCGCCGCATCCCGGCGGCCGCGCTCGTAGAGGTACTCGAACGCCTTGGCCGGCCCCTGTTTCGTCAGCCCGAAACTCAATTCGTAGTCGTCCGGCGCGAACCCGTAGACGTTGGGCAGCGCGTCCGCCCGCGTGTCGATGGCAAGCTGAATCGAGTCGCCCGCCCAGAGCCGCTCCGCCGTATTCTCCTGGCGGTGAACGTCGTCGCGGACGTCGATCGCCAGATAGAGCTTCTCGCTGTCATATGAAACGGCGCTTTCGATCGAGAGGTCTTCCGCCCCCTCGTAACCGTTTTCGGGGTCGTTCGGAATCAGGTAGTCCCGGCTCGCCATCCGGGGCAGCCGCCCGGTTTTCGGCAGCTCCGCCTGCGCGAAGTTCGCCGGAGCCCCCGCCGGGCAGGCGAGGAATTCCGCCCGGTAACGGCTGACCAGCTCGCCGAGGTTGCTCTTCACCTTGAGCGTGAGTTCGCGCCCGTTGAGCGACGTTCCGGCATCGAAGGAGAGCATCTGCGTCTTCCCCGGCGCGATCGAGATGGTGCGCTCCGGTTCCTTCCACGACGCCCCGGAAAGCTCCGCTTTGCCCTCGACCGCCGCGCTGCGCAAATTGGTGAGCGTCAGCTCCAGCGACGCGGCGTTTTTCAGCCGCCACCCCGCCTCCACCGGCGGCAGGTCGTATTTCGCCTGTTTCAACGCCTCGGCGAATTCCCCGAACTCTCCGTCGTAGAGCAGGTAGACGGGGGAGCCGGAGAGCTTGATTTCCGCCTTCTCCAGCTTGACCGGCGCGCCGAAGAGGTCGTATGCCGCGAGTTTCTTCGCGTCGAGCGGCAGCGTCGCGTTGGCCTCCGCGCCGTTGCCGGTCCAGAGCGCGGCGAGCGGTTTCCCGTCGCGGTTCCGGTAGACGAAACACTGGATGTCGGTGTTCGAAATTGTCGCATAAGGGGTGGCGTCCTCCAGCATCCGGGCGGAGGCGGCGTAGGCGAGCGCGGCGGGCAGCGGCAGCGTATTGCGCCAGATTCCGTAATAGAAGCGCTCTTTTTCGATGCAGAAATCGGCGAGAAAATACATGACCTTTTTCACATCCAGCGCCTTGGCGAGCAGCATCAGGCGCGAAAGGTACTGCGCGTGACGGAGCGCGGAATCCGACAGGTAATCTTCGTCCACGTCGAGCGCCCAGCCGATTTCGCCGAACCAGACCGGCTGGCTGCCGCCCGCCTCGCGGATCATCCGCTGAAGGTCGCGGGTCTTGCGGTAGACCTCGTTCGCTTCGGGGCCGATGTCGCTGCGGTCGGCACCGACATAGCGGGCGTTGGCGTAGGGGTGGACCGGGACGATGTCGATGACTTTGCCCGCCTCTTTGAGCACCGTGCGGGTGAACGGGAACCCGGCGTTGAAGTCGACGCCCGAGACGCCCGAGGCGAGCAGCCGGAGTCCGGGGCGGACCGCCTTGATCACCGGAGCCGCCGATTTCACATAGGAGGCGTATTCGCGCGCCGCCTCTTCCGGGCCGGTTTTGTAGAGTCCGGGCCAGACCAGGTCGGGCTCGTTTTCGATCTCCCAGTCGCGGATTTTCGGACTGTAAAATTCGACCATCTGCTTCATAAAACGGTTGGCTTCGGCGAAATCGGCGAACGGCTTTCCCGGACGCTGGCAGCGCTTGGGGACATTGCCGATTTTGACGGTCAGCAGCCCCTCCATTCCGGCGTCAACGTAGCGGAAACGGTGGTCGGAGAACTGGTAGACGCCATCCTTATCCGGCGTGTAGCCCCAGCCGGGCATGTCCCGCGTCGCCTTGACGCCGATGCGCGAGAGGATTTCAGGCGAAGTCGGCCCCATCGGGTGCAGCCCGAAGAAGGATTCCCCTTTCGCCGCGACCGGCGGCGGCGTGACCGCGACCGGGAACGAGGCGGCGTATGTCTTGCCCTCCGCTTCGGCGCGGAGCCGGAGAACGTAATATCCGGTCCGGGGCGCGTCGAGCAGCGTCAGCTCCTTGACCCACGGCTCCCCGCCCTTCAACGTGAAGTCCCCGGCGAACAGCTCTTTTCCTTCGCCGCCGAAGGAATCGAGCGTCGCCCGGACCTTCACATTGAGCGGCCGGTCGAGATTGTTGAACACCCGGACCGACTGCCGGAGCGGCTGCCCTCCGGCAAAGACGATTTCGCCCGGAGCGCCGGTGCGGTCCATGCCGACCGAGAGCGGCGCTTCCGGCGTGTAGGCTCCCGGCGAATTCCCCTCGGCAAGCTGGAGCGCGTCGAGCCAGACGGTCACGCCCTCCGGTTTCTGGAGATGAAGGTTGAAGCTGGTCACCTGATTTTGCGGCTTGAGGCGCACTGCGAACCGTTTCCACTCTCCGGCGGGGAGGTCGAGTTTCGTTGCGCCGATCTGTTCGTAGCGGTGCGAGTTGACCCGGACATTGAGCGCGCCGGGCTTGTCCGCCCGCGCATACCCGGAGAGCGTGTAGGGCAGATTGGGGCGCATCACCCGGAGCAGATAACCGGTCGAAACGCCGCCGAGCGCGGCGTCGATCCGGGCCGAGCGCCGCCCCTGAAAGGCGGTCGTTTCATCGGGCGGCAGCGGAAAAAACGCGCTGCCTCCCTCGAACGACCCGTCGACCGGGAAGAGGTTGACCACCGCCTTTTCCGGCTCCGCGCCAAGCGGCGTCAGGGTCGGAGCGTCAAGATAGAGTTTCCCCTTGCCGTTCTCCTTGCGGTTGACGAAGATCAGGAGGCTGCCGCCGGGGAACGGGAGCGCGTCGGCGGGGACCGTGATTTTCACCTCTTTCCAGTCGAACGTGCCGCCCGCGGTGGCGAGAACATTGACGCCGCTGCCGGGCGGGAGGGAGACCCACCGGCTCTTACCCGCGTCCTGGGCGAGAATGCGCAGCGTGACATCCTTCTCCGGCACGCCGTCGCCTTTGAGGTAGAGCGAGAGAGTGAACCCCTCACCCGGCTTCCACGGCAGCGCCAGATAGGCGTTCGCCTCCTGCTGCTCCGCCCGGAACATCGCATAGGAGGGGCCGCTCCCCGGCCGGGTCACGGCGCGGTCGATGCTCCCCGGTTCGGGTACGTTGCGCCACTTTTCATACTGCCAGCTTGCCGGTTTTTTCGTTGCCGCCGCCTCGTCGAGCGTCTGTACCGAAACCTCATCGATCCAGAGAAACCCTTTGCCGTTGTCGGCGCGTTTGAAATAGAGCATGCATTGCGTGATGTTTTCTGGGAACTCCTTGCCGTCGATGACGAATTTCACCTCTTTCCAGCCGTGGGTGCCGCCGGTCTTGGCGAGGAGGTTGACGCCGCTGCCGGAGGGGTTGTTCGCCCAGCCGAGCACCTTCGACTTGCCGTCCGGCCCCTTGCCGGAGCGGAGGATGCGCACTTCGGCGTCGTTCTCCCCGAGGTTTTCGGCCTTCCACTGAAAACTCACCTGGACCGGTTTGCCCGGCTCCGGCTTGAAGCCGATGTAGAGATCGTTCTGCTTGTCTCCCTCGCGGCCCATGCGGTAGGCGAAGTTGCCGCCGTAGACGGTGTCGGTGACGATTTCGCCCGGCTCCGGCTTGCCGGCCCAGTCGGGGTAGCGCCACTCCTTGAAGCGCTGTTCGAATGTTCCGTTGGGGAGCAGTTCTGCGGCGCCGAGCAGCGACCCGAGCAGCGCGGCGATTCCGATTGCGGTAACCTTGTTCATGAACGGGATTCCTTTCAGGGGGTGTCGGTCCATTGCAGATAGCTGTTCGGCTTTCCCCAGTTGAGCGGGAGCGATTCGACGTGACCATCCACCATCGCGCCGTTGCTGCGCTCGTTGTGACGGTACGAGACATCGGCCAGCCGGGGGGTGAAACGGTTGCCGTTGTAACTGGCTCCGTCGGTGTCGTAGCGGTTGAAGATCACCGCGCCGTTGGCGTCGCCCGAGGGGGCCTTCATGCCGTTGCCGTCCATGATGAGGAGCGCGGCGGAAGCGCCTTTGACTTTGCCCGCCAGCTTCGGCCCGTAGCCGCTCGCCCAGCTGTTGCCGTACTGCCGGAACCAGTCCATCCGGCCCACCCGGGTGTAGTAGGTGTAGTTGGTCTGGAGCCGCCAGCGGTTGTTGGTGTCGGTGGTCGCGACGATATCGGCGGGGTTCGCCTTGTCATGGAAGTAGTTGTTCTGGTCGCCGGGGCAGTGGAACAGCTTGGTCTTGTTCTTGGGCATGACGTACATGCTTGCGCTCGGCTCCATGGTCTGCAGGACCTTGAGCCACCAGACGCCGTAGTTGTCGGCCCGTTCGCCGTAGGCCAGCGGCAGGATGTCGCGGTTGTTCCCGGCGTAGAAGAAGACGCCCTGCGTGATCTGCTTGAGATTGTTCACACAGCCGGAAGTGCGGGCGGATTCCCGCGCGCGGGTCAGCGCGGGCAGCAGCATGGCCGCCAGGATCGCGATAATCGCGATCACGACGAGGAGTTCGATCAGCGTGAAATTTCGTTTCATGACTTCTCCTTGGGTTCGGTTGTTTTCAACTGTTCAGGCAAAAATCCAGCAGCTCATTCACCGTCGTCGTGGCGAGACAGACCCGGGTGTCCGCCGCGCCGTAGTAGAGGTGGTACGTCCCGTCCGGCATTTCGCAGCCGCCGCCGGAGAACACCACATTCGGGGTCTGGCCGACGCATTCGTAGAGCTCCTCGGCGGCGAGGAGAAACGATTTCGGCGCGGCGACGACCTTCCACGGCTGTTCGAGGTCGAGCAGGCAGGCGCCGAGATAGTAGTTCTCGGTGGAGGCGGTCATCGCGGTGGCGTGGTAGACTTCGAGCCAGCCGTGTTCGGTGCGGATCGGGATCGTTCCGGCTCCGGTCTTCACCTGCGCCCAGTCGGTCGCCGGGAGCATGACCGGCATCGAGCGGCCCCAGAATTCGAGATCGGGGGATTCGCTGTACCAGATGACGCCGCGCCCGTCGATGTTCTGCGGCCGCTCCAGCCGGGCGTAGTTCCCGTGGATCTTCTCCGGGAAGAGCACCGCGTTGCGGTTGGCCGGGACCGAGTGCGAAACCGCCTCGAAATGCCGGAAATCGCGCGTCCGGGCGATGTTGATGAGGCTCCCCCACGGTTCCAACCAGTTGGCGTGGCAGACCAGGTACTCGCCGTCGATCGCGGTGATCCGCATGTCGAACCGGTGCGGACGGCTGCCGAGCCGGTCGAGTTCGGTGAGCGGATAATCGATCGGTTCCGGATTCACCTCGAATTCGACCCCGTCCCGGCTGCGCGCGACGTGGAAGCGGGTCTTGCGCTCCCGGGTCTCCACCCGCAGCAGCAGCAGCACGTCCCCTTCGAACACGGCGACGCCCGCGTTGTGCACCGTGTAGCAGTCGAACGGCATCATCGCGGCGGTCAGGATCGGATTCTTCGGGTGTCGGATCAGGGGCGCTTTCATCGGATTTCGGTTCCTGTTTGTTGATCTTTTATTTTGTAACATTCGAGGGCAAAAAAAGTCATCTCCGTGGCGCGGCGACGGATTCTCCCGGCGTATAGTGGTTGGGGATGCCGATGCCGACCAGTGCTCCCGACCGGTCGGCGAGCAGGTTCTGCAACGCGTTGACCGCCTCGGCGGCGAGGTCTTTGAGTTCGAACCACACCCGGGCGAGGTCCGGCTTGCGGTAGGAGAAAAGGTCGAGGTTGTCGTAGGTGATCAAACTGAAATCTTCCGGAATCCGCCAGCCCCGCCCTTGCAGGTAGTCGGCGAGAAACAGCCCGGCGTAACCGTTGGGGACGAAACAGGCGGTGGGCAGTTTGTCCGCCGAGTTGAAATAGTCGTCGAGGGTTTTCCGCCGGATGTCGTCGTCGATCTTCGCTTCGTGCTGTTCGCGGAATTCGATCAGATCGACCCGCGCGCCGGGGACTCTGGCCTGGAATTCGGCGATGAACCCGCCGTACCGCCGCCGGAATCCCGCCTCCCACAGCGTGGCGAAGACCGCCGCGTGGGAGTGGCCGTGTTCGGCGAAAACCCTGGCGGCCGTCGCGCCACCCTGATAATCTTCGGGAGTCACCCGGATCACGCCGTCGATGTTGCCGAAGATGGAGAGCAGTTTGAGCTCGGGGAATCGTTTGCGGACTTCATCGAGCGTCTTCTCTTCGACGGGCCCGAGGATAATCATGCTTCCGCAGTTTTCCAGAATCTCCAGTGCGGTTTCGCGGTGTTCGTTGAGGTCGACCAGTTGCCCCCGGAGCTGTTCGGCTTTGAGCCGCTTGACGCAGAGATAGTGCAGCCGCATGTAGAAATTGAAGATATTGTCTTCGTAGAGCTTTTCGTCGGGGCAGTGAATGGCGACATTGCGCGCCCGTTCCAGCCGGACGGTCCGTGATTTCGCCCGGAAATCGTAGCCGGCCTCTTTCACCTTTCCCAGCACCCGCCGCCGGGTTTCGGCGCTCACCTGCGGATGGCCGTTGAGGGCGCGGGTCACCGTCATCGCGCTCATTCCGAGTTCGGCGGCGATGGTTCTTACGGTCGGTTTGACTTTGGCGTTCATGCTATTTGTAAACTTTCTATTTTGTAACATCATTTAAATTATACCATAGTTCGCATCGAAAAGCAACAGGGCGACTGAAAAAAGTCGAAATTTCGATAAAAACAGACGGCCTCTCCCCTTACCCGGCACCGGCACCTTGCCGGTCTGGGGTCCGGGGGCGAAGCGCCCCGGCC
>CAYSZM010000174.1:0-6906 GCA_964435365.1 uncultured Victivallis sp.
GCACCAGCGCGATCGTCTTGCCGGAGCGTTTGTTTGAAAGCGCATACGCCTGGAGTTGCTCCGGCGTCCGGAAAATTTCCATTTTCAGATTTCTCCGCTCATTGCGATTGTTATTTCCGAGAGAACAATATAACCGTATTTGGGGTTGTTTTCAATATTGTGCGAATTATCTTTTGTCATTATCTGCCGATTATTTTTGATCCCGGTGTTGACTTGGGCTTTTCTTTGTGGTATAATATTGGTATTGAAAAAACCAGTTGAGGCTATTTTATCGATGGACAAGCAAATATTCAAGAAACTTGCGGAGTTGATTCTCCATGATTACGGGATGGGTGGGAAGCTGCCGGGAGAGCGGGTTCTGGCGGAACGCTATGCCTGCGCCAGAACCACAATCCGGGCGGCATTGCAGGATTTGCAGGATCGTAAACTGCTGCAGTCCCATCCGCGCCGGGGCCACCGGCTGGTTGCGTCCGGCAGGGAGCCCGTGTCTCCCGGTCCGGAAAAGAGCAACTGGAACATCGTGATGCTCGCCAGTGCGCGCAAAATGGAGGACCAGAATTTTCTGGATTTGCTGGGGGGCGTGATCCATGCCGCGCGGCAGTCTTCGGTCAACCTGGTCATCCGTGAAATCGCCGACCATCTGGATCTGGTGGGGTTGGCTTCGCTGCAACAGCTGCACCCCGGCATTGAAGCTGACGGTTATATCCTGACCGCGTTCTCAGACCAGTTGGCGCCGCTGCTGGGCAATCTGCTGAAGCCTTGCGTGGTGCTTGGCGACTCCAGCGATCTCAGGCAAATAGAGAAGAAACGTTTTGTGCAAGTCTACCTGCCGCAACGGGAGAAAATCGATTTCATGGTCGCCCGGCTGACGGAACTTGGGCACCGGAATATCCTGCTGGCGGTCTGCGAGGAGTGTATTTCGGACTTCTCGGCGCTTCAATATCCCGGCGTCGATTTGAAAATGGTGCCGATCTCCATCCTTTCGGACTCCACCGTTCCCCGGCTTGCCGCTGCGGACGCCATCCTGGCGGCACTGACGGATCATACTGCCCTGATCATTTCCACGGGGGGAGCGTCGGCGCTGGAGATTTATCACCGCATCACCGCGGCGGGGTATGAAGTTCCGCGGCGGTTGTCGGTGTTCATCGATTCCGGCCGCTTCGATTATTTCGTCCGGGTTTTCAACATCGCCAGCATTTATTCGTCGGCCCGCGAAGAGGGGGGCGGCTGCATGGAGGAACTGCTGTGCCAGTTGCGCTCCGGATCGATCAATTTCATGATCCGCAAGAGCCACTATGTCTATTTGGCCGGAAACAGCATCGGCACTGCAATGTCTCAGGTTGAGCGGAAGCGGTTCGACCGTGAACATCGGTTGCCTGCGCCCCCTGTTCCATAGAAAGGCGATGTCACATCATCTCGACGTGACGGAAAATAAAAAAGTGATCAAATGGAGGTTGGAAGATGAAGCGGAAACCATTCACACTAATTGAACTTCTGATTGTTATTGCGATTATTGCAATTCTGGCTGCCATGCTGCTTCCGGCCCTGGCCAAGGCCCGGAGTTCGGCGCGGACCGTCAAATGCGCCTCCCAACTGAAACAGTTCGGCGCGGCTTTGTCTCTGTATACTGCCGGCGGCGAACGGTATTTTCCGGTGCCGGTGGAGCGCACCGCCGACACCAGGGGGTATGCCACCACGTTTCGCGGGATGATCACGGCGGGCTCCCTGCCTTTGAAACTGCTGAGTTGCCCCGACGATCAGGTTTCCACACTTCACCAATCCAGCCTCGGACCGGTTTCCGACAAATGGAGTTTGGGGCTGTCGGATCTTTTTACCTCCGAAGAGAGTACCGCGAAGATTTCGGTCGGTTACGGCGTCAATGAAGCCATTCAGGTTCAGAACACATGGCTGACCGGTCCGGCCGTCGCGGCGTGGCGGGACCCGTCCAGACAGGTTGCCATGGCCGACTGCAGTTACCTGCTGTTCAATTTCAACTTTACGGGACGGATCGGGGCCGCCAATCATCCGAACTCCCGGTACCCGACGAATGCGGAGGGTTTGATTCCGGTCTATGCCCGTCACGGCAACGCCTCCGCCAATCTGCTGTTCCTGGATGGCCACGCGCTTAAAAGCCGTCAGGCGGAATTGAAGAACTTTAAATATAATTGATGAAGAAAAGTATTATGCAAAAAAGATGCCTTGCATTTCTGCTGCTTGTTGCCTGCGCGCTGTCGCTGCCGGGAGGAACCTTTGTTCTGAAAAATGATTTTCTGACTCTGGTCGTCGATCCGGCGGGCGGCCGGATCATATCCGTCCGTCCGGCCGGACGAAAGGCGGAACTGACTTCCGGCGACGGGTTGCTGAGCGATAATTTCTGGAACATTCAGTCCAACCGGTTTTTCCTCAAGGACAAACTTTACGATGTGAATTCACTCGATCCGCAAACCCTGGCGCTTTCGGCGCACCATCGCGGCGGCGGCATTGATTTCATGCAGCTGAACAAAGTCATCGCGCTTCCGGCCCGGAGTGCGATGTTTCAGGTCGATTACCGTTTCAACAATCTGGCGGCGGCGATGGGAGAGCTGCGTTACGGGTTCTGGATGCAGAACTTCGTCGGGACGGCAGGCTCCGGCCGGAGAAGTTTTTTCCCGACCACGCGCGGAATCATCACTTCGGATTCCGCCACCGCGGCCAATGAGTTGTGGTTTTCGCAGCCCTCGCGTGGGTGGTCCGCCTTTATCGATGACAACGGCAACGGAATGGCGCAAATCGCCGACCCGGCGCATATCAAACGTTTTTATCAGTGGGCCAATCGCGGCCCCGGAGCACTGCTTACGCAGGAAATTCATCTGGAAGAAGTCGCGATCCCGGCGGGCGAGAGCGTCCGGACCAGTTTTCAGTTCATCCCGTTCTTCGGTCTGAAAAAGGTGTCCGGCGCGGGCGGCGGATTGGTCGGCTCCGTCGACCTCAACCCGGAATCCGCTTCCGGCGTCCATCAGAAACGGACTGTCAAAGTGAAACTCTTCAGCGCTCTTGCCCAAACGGTCAGGATCGAAACCCATTGCCGCAGCCTGCCGGAAGGCGGCTCCGTCCGGGCGGACAGTCGGGAGGTCGTTTTCAAGTCTCCGGCAACGACGGCGGAATTCGCGTTCGAACACACCTTGCCGACATTCCCGACGCTGTATGATATTGATGTACGCATCTTCTCGCCGGACGGATCTCTGCTGGCGGTCTTGAACGCACCGACGGCGGCGGGCATCTCCATGCTCGGCTACCGGCTTGATCCGCTTGTCCCGCGGGCGCCTGGGGAAGCGGTAGCGGAAGTGGATCTCACCGCGTTCGACAACTCCCTTGAGACCCCGCACATCGACTGGGCAAAACCGTTGGCCGGAGGTCCGATCAAGGTGCTGGCGGTTACCGGCTATCCCGCTTACCGCGAACTGGCGGAGCTGGCGCAGCGGCTGGACCTGGAATTGCATTCGCTGATCTGGACACTTCCGCACAAAAACCTCTTCGCCACCGGCAGATATTACGGGACGCTGACGGATGAAGACGTGCTGAACAACCTTGACCGTCTGCTGGCCGACGATTACGACCTGATTCTCATCGGGGGCGGTTCCTGGGAACACTTCCGCGCCGCCCAGCGCGAAGAAATCATGCGGAAAGTCCGCTCCGGAACGGGGCTTTTCGAAATCGGCATCGCGGCGAGCGAAGAGTTGATGCCCGGGGTCTCCGCCCAGAAGTATGTCGGCACCGGCCCCGCCGGTTCGCCTGTCCGGGCGCGTTCCGGCTTTCTCTCCGACGTTCTTCCGTTTGAACTGATGCCGAAGTATCTGATCCGCCGGGGCTCCGCCAGTGAAACCGCGTGGGCCGCGGTCGGCGAAGACGCCTGGTTGAGCAGCCGCAAAGTAGGGGCGGGCCGTTCCGTCAACCTCGCGTGGTACTCTGCCGGCGGAATGGGCCGGATGATGCCGGGGCTGACCCCGGAGATCCGTTATCCCGATTACGGGAAAACCAATCCCGGCTTCTGGGAAATCCTGCACCTGATCATGGCGAAATCCGCCGTCTATGCGGCGGGACGCGAACCGGCATTCGGTTTCGGCCCGGTAACCGCCCGCACCGGAAACGGAGAAATCAAACTGGATATCGACTATTCCGGGCAGAAGCCGAATGAGCCGTTGCAGTTGCAACTCTTTATCCGGGATAAGGAAAACCGGGAGAAGAGCACACTGCGCGTACCGGTCGCTCCCGACGCTGCCGGACGCCAGCGCGTCAAACTCCCCGCCGCTCCTTTTGCCGGGAAGCAGCTGCTCGGACTGCAATTGCGGAATTCCGCCGGGGAGGTCGTCGATTTCGGCGCAATCGCCGTCGAATACGCCCCGAAATCATCCTTCGCCGGAATCTCTGCCGACCGCAACGCCTACAGGGAGGGAGACCGGGCGGCGTTTACCGTAACGATCGCCAACCCCGCCGCCGCCGAAAAACTGACCTGGGAGTGGCGCGACGCCTACAACCGTCTGCTGGCCGTCGGGGAAGCCGCACCGGACGCTTCCGTCGGAATCGCCGTCCCTGTCGGGGACAGCCTGCCGATGCGCAGTTATGTATTCATCGCGTCGCTGTACGCCGACGGCAAAGAGGTCGACCGGGTTTCGCGCGCCGTCACGGCCGTGCCGGAAGCGGAAAAATTGACGCGCCGGAATTTCGAGCCGGGAATCTGGCTCACGCCGCGCGCAAGCGACGCCATCCGCCCCTATCTTTACCCGCTCCTTGCGGGGAAGTTGCGGGAATTGCGCATGGAAACCGTGATTGCCAACAATACGGAACTGGATATCGATTTCGCCACCCGGTTCAACTTTCACCCCACCCGCCTGGAACACGCCGGGACGCAGGCCGCGAAAATGCCGCAGGCGTTTGTCAAATCCGGAAACAAACGCGATCTGGCGCGTACCCCCTGCCTCTCCGATCCGGCGTTTCGCAACCGGATGCGCGAGAAATTCCGGAAATTGGGCGAACAATACGCCGACCTCGGCTTGCGTTTTTACTGGCTGGGCGACGAGTTGTCGCTGGCCGGATACTGGAGCAATCCGATCGATTTCTGTTTCTCGGACCATTGCCTGAACAACTTCCATCAATGGCTGCTCAGGCGTTACGGCTCGCTGGAGGCGGTCAACCGCCAGTGGAACAGCAAATTCACCTCGCTTGACGAGGTAATTCCGGACACCCGGCAGGAAACGCGCGCCCGGACCGACGGCAACCACAGCGCCTGGGCCGACCACCTCGAATATATGGACTGGCTGCTGTGCGACTTCATCACCGACATCACCGAAAACGGATTGCGGCGCGGAGACCCGAAGGCGGAGACGTTCATCTCCGGTCCGCAGGAGGGTAGCGCCTATGGCGGCAACGACTGGCAGCTCCAATCGCAGGTCTATTCCGGCATGATGTCGTACAATTACGGGGCGCTGCGGGAATGCAGCCTGAGCTTTCACCCGGAAGGGGTGGACATGCCGTGGGTGCTCGGCTATGCGTTTCGCGGGCCGCAGGTCTGCTACAACATCTGGCAGGCGCTGATGCTCGGCAGCAAGGGGATCATGGCCTTTCACGGTCCCAGCCTGATCAACCCGGATTACACGTTCTCCGACAGCGCCCGGGCAATCGCCGATTACCTGCCGGAGGCGGTCGACGGCATCGGTCAGCTGATCGTTTTCGGATTGCAGCGCCCGGAACCGGAGGCCCTGGTGGTCTATTCGCAGCCGTCGATTCGCGCGGCCTACATCGCCGGGAGTTCCGGCGACCACACCAATCTGCGCTGGAAACATGTGACGCTGTGCAAAAATTTCGGGATTCCCGCCCGCATCACCTCTCCCGAAGACCTGGCCAGGGGAATTCTCGACCGGACGCCCTCGGTGAAACTGGTGCTTCTGCCGGACATCGGCGCCGCAGACGATGCCATGCTCGCCGCGCTGGAGCGTCATCTGGACAAAGGCGGAGCCGTATTGGTCGAGGGAAACCTCGGTGTTTTTGACGCTCATTGCCGGAAAATGCCGGACGCCCGCCTGAAGAAATGGCCGAAACTGTATGCGGCAGTGAAGGCGAGCCGTTCGACTCCGGCAAATTCCAACTATTTTCCGGCCTGGCAGAAACCCGTTTCGATGCGCAATGAGTCCGACCGCGCCGCATTGGCCGACGGAGTCAGGCGTATGAGCGCTGCCTGTTCCAAAGCGGGAATCAAGCCGGCGGCGGTCTTCCGCGATGCCGAAGGGAGTCCGGTTTGGGATCTGGAGATGGCCCGGTTCCACGATCGCGCCGGGAACCGATATCTGATGGCGATCACCAAATCCGATGAAGTGCGGCAACTGACATTTGAGCCTGCCGCCCCTTGCCGGATGATCTACGAATCGCATCGCAAGATCGGTGAGGACTCACGGAACCGGCGTCAGTGGGATATTTCCGCGGCGCACCCCTTCTTTGCGGCGCTGCTGAATCAGGCGGAGCCGGAGAAACCCGCGGTCAAGGTCACTTCCGACGGCAACCGTCAATTTGAATTTCACGTGGAGAGCGCGACCAGCCGTGATACGGTTTACCATTTCCGGCTGATCGCCCCGGACGGCGGGAAGCCGTTCTGGTATCGCGCCAACATTGACGCGCCGGGCGGCAAGGGCATTCACCGCATCCGCTTTGCTCTGGATGACCGGCCGGGAACATGGCGGGCGGAAATCCGCGATGTGGTCACCGGTGCGGCCGATTCTGTCGAACTGAATCTCCGTTGATATCGAACTGGCAGGACAAAAAAATTCCCCCCGGATGCAGCAATCCCGCATCCGGGGGGAATCTGTTTTGAAAATTACGCTTCCACCAGCCAGCCGTGGCGGTCCGGGCGTTCGCCGACCTGGATTCCGGTCATTT
>CAYSZM010000175.1:0-6849 GCA_964435365.1 uncultured Victivallis sp.
CTTCGGCAAAGCGCAGCATGCCGGGCGGCAGGCGGTTGAGCGCCAGCGACACGATTGAAATCGCCAGCAGCTGCGCCCGGGATTCGGACGGATTTCCCCCCATGAGCAGCGCGTCCAGTTCCCCGGTCAATTCCTCAAACGTCCGGTCCACGGCAACCGGCAGAACGCAGACTTCCGGCGGCGCGAAACAGGAATTGAGGATGAAGTGAATGAACAACTGCTCCGGATTCCCCTCGCATCGCGTGTCGATTCTGCGATATGGCGGAATGAGGTAAAGAAAATCGGGAAGCATCTCCTGCATGGCCCCGTCCGGCAGGATCAGCACCGCCCCCGGCGCCGAATGTCGGTAGAGCCGCCAATGAATCCCCGGCAGCGGCCAACTCCACCAGCCTCCCAGAGTCTCCCGATCAATGAATTCGATCTGCAACTGAGGGGGCGCGGAAGCCTGCATGTCGGTTTTCTTCATGGAATGACTGGTTATATTCATGGTCGCGATCTTGCTTTTACTCATGGGTTTTGGTATAATTTACAATAGATGCGAAAAACGGTTTTTCAAATCATCCGGAACAAAAAGGGAAACAGTCATGAATACATCCGGCAAAAAATTCACGCTGATAGAACTGCTCGTCGTAATCGCCATCATCGCGATCCTCGCGGGAATGCTGTTGCCCGCCTTGAACCAGGCGCGCGAACGGTCGCGGGGAATCAAATGCACCAACAATCTGAAGCAGATCGGCCTCGGATATTCCCAATACATGGCTGATTTCAATGACTACATGGTTCCGCTCAACGGACAGGATGGCGGTTCTCCCTGGATGGGAGCGATCTGGGCGGTTCGCCTTGCCATCGGAGAAGCCAAAGTCCCGTCGTCGGACGCCGATGCCGCCCTGGGTCGCGGAAAGTATGTCGCATGGAGTCTGTTCTCCTGTCCTTCGCTGCAAACGGTAAGGCCCACCTTCTCCGGCAATGCCCAACTGTATATCTCTTATGCGGAAAACCAACCGTTTCTCCGCGGCGCGACCAAGGATGTCAAAGGACTTGCTTCACCGAAAATAACGTCTTACAAGCATTTGTCGAAAATCTATTTGGTGGTGGATACCAGCGTGGGCGCATTCAACACCGGCGGCAGAGGCGTCTACCGCACCCAGGACGGCTATCCCGGGAACCGCCATTCCAATCAGTTGAACGCACTCTTCATGGATATGCATGTGGACGCGCGTAAACTGCTCAACGCCGCCGACGCCGCGAAAATTATCGGCGACGGAACCAACAATACGCAAGTAACGCCGTTTTTGAACGATAACAGAAGTTACTGGCTGGGAGAAAAGAATCCCTGGTATCAGTTCGATCTCTGATTTGCCGTCACCGGAACACAACCGAATATTTCCAACTTATCGAAGCTGCATGATTTGCGCAACCCAAATCAGGAGAAACAATGTGTAGAGCAAGAACAATCGTCGCATGTCTATTGGGATTTCTTATGGTGCAGGGGGCATTTGCCCAGGAACCATATCTCAAATTTTCCGACCAAGGCGGCGTTTTACGCGGAGAAATCGGCGGAATCCCCTTCGTCGATAAAGACGTGATCACACTTCTCGCCCCCGATTGGACGGTCGCCTGCCACAGGGCCGGGAAAGGGGTGCCTTCGACCTCTCCGACCGGAGCGTCGATATGGACCTGGGATTTCAAGGGCGGCTCGCTGGTCAGGACTCTGGAGGCGATTCCGGACGGCTGGCGGACCTCGTTCGATTTCTCTTACGACAAGGGATTGAACGGCAAATGCATCCAGCTTTGTCTCGAAACGTCGAAGGTCTGTATGGATTTTCCCAAAGGAATGATTCCCGGAGGCTCATTCGAAACGCCCCTGACGCTTCATTCGCTTGCCGGCGACATCGTGCTCGACCCCACCGGCTCGACGGGAGGGAAATGGAGTTTCGATGATTTCCGCGAGGCCAAATGGCACGGCAAATTCAGAATCACGTTCTCCGCGCCTTACAATCCGGCTTCCGGCGCGAAGGGGCGCGCCGTCCTTTCCATCACCGCGAAGCCCGCGCCCTCCCCGGCTTTCGTTCAGCTGCCCTTGAACGCCGATGTCTCGCGCTCTTTTGCGGACGACGACAGCCACGCCGGCTGGACCGGCCAGGGACACGAGAACGACCTCAGCACCTTGCCCGCGGGGCAGCTCTCCAGCGCGGCGATTCCTTTCAACATAACCGGGCGCGCCATCGTTTTGCGCGGGTCCAATACGCCCGCATTCCCGCTCTCCAGCGGGTTGATGAAGTTCCCCGCGCCGGTCAAGAGTCCGACGCTCTATTTCCTTCACACGGCAGCCTGGAATGCCAAGTTCAACATTCCGGTCGCCGAATACGATCTGGTCTATGAGGACGGTTCCGTCGAACGCATTCCCGTCCGTTACGGCCACGAGATCATCGACTGGTGGGCCGCGATGCCGGCGGTGAACGCCCGGGTGGCCTGGAAGGGACGCAACGGCGGCAACCACCTGGTCGGCGTCTACATGGTGCGTGCGGACAATCCGTATCCGGAAAAAGCGCTGAAAGGCATTGAGTTCAAGTCGACGAACAGCTCCTGCACCCCGGCTTTACTGGCAATCACCGCGATCAATTCCGCAATCGCGAACAAGGGTCAGATTGACGCCTTGGAAGCCGCCTTCCGCAAAAACATTCCGCCGCCGCTCGACACCAAAGGCTGGAAGCCCTGCGTGATCGCGTGGAACGGCGGGATTCAGCCCGGTTCCGCCATCGACTTCAGCTTCCTCAACCACAAACCGGCGGGAAAGTTCGGCTTTCTGAAGCGCGTCGGCGGAGAATTCGAATTCGAAGGCAAACCGGGCGAGACGGTTCGCTTCTGGGGAACCAATTTCGCCATCGAGGGGCCCTTCCCCGACAAAAGCCTGTCTCCCGGCATCGCCGGCACGCTGGCGGCGCAGGGCGTCAATCTGGTCCGCCTTCACCTTTACGCGGCGCGCCCGTACCTGCTCCAGTCGAGGGACGGCGGCCTGAATCCGCAGATGCTTGACAAAATGTTCTTCCTGATCGCGGAGCTGGAGAAGAACGGCATCTACCTCTATATGGATTGGAACGACGGAATCTGTTACGACGAGCTTCTGAAACGGCCCTCGACCTTCCAGCCGGAAGAACACCTGAAGTATTCCAGCTTCTTCGACCCGGAGCTCAAAAAAGCGACCAAACGCCTGGCCGAACTCCTGTTCACCACCGTCAACCCCTATACGGGGAAGGCCCTCGCGAACGATCCCGGCATCGCCATGTTCGAGATCATGAACGAGGCTTCGATGCTGCAGAACTGGCTCACCATTTCCACCCAGATTCACGGGCCCTATCGGGTGCTCCTGGAGAATCTCTGGAACAACTGGCTGAAATCCAATCATCTGGCGGCCCGTCCGCTGCCCATGACGAACTTCGACGGCGATCCCGCGGCCAGGCGTTTCGCGACCGAAATGGACCGGGCCTATTTCAACGAAATGCGGGACTATCTGCATTCGATCGGCGTGAAGGCTCCCGTCTGCGGCACGAATTTCACCTTCAACAACGGAAATTTTGTCGCCCAGGCGCAGATGGATTTCTTCGGCGACCACATGTACTGGGCGCATCCGAGTTTTTCGTTCGGAGTGCCCGGAGCCTGTCCGACATCGGCCGCCCTGGAACGTCCTCTCTGGACGGCGCCGGTAGGCTCACTCGGCCCATGCGCATTGGCCGGTTATCCCGCCGTCCATAGCGAATGGAACTACTGTTTCCCGAATCCCTGCCGCAGCGAAGGAATTCCGATCGCCGCATCCTACGCCGCCTACCAGGGGTGGGACGGGATGATCTTTTACGGCGCAACCGGCTCCTGCGACGAAGGCATCTGGAACCGCTTCCTCAAGAATCCCGCCATCATGACCCATTCCCAGCAGACCGACCCGGCCACGTGGGGACTCTCCCAGATCGGGGCCGTGATGTTCCGGCGGGGCGATGTGGAACAGGCGAAGCGCGTCCTTAACGTGGTGCTGCCGGAGTCCGTCATCTACGAGAGCGTCATGCCGCTGAAGAAAATGCCTTTCCTCCCGGCCCTGGGCCGCTATGAGGTCTCCTTTGCCAAAAAGGCGAACTGGCTGGGTGAACTGGCCGAATCCTCGAAGGAGCCCGCGCTGCTGTATCCGGATGTCCTGCGGCATCTGGGTGCGAAGGAATCGAACTCCGACCGGATCGTCAGCGACACCAGGCAGATACGCCGTTACGACAAACCCGCGCTGCTCTTCGTCGACACGCCGAAGACGCAAAGCGTCACGGGTCGCCTTTGCGACATCGAGAAGTCCGGAGACTCCCTTTCGCTGCTCAAAGTCAATACCGCTATGACCTGGGGCTCGGTCAACGCGACTGCCATCGACGGTCTTCCCCTGACGGATTCCAAGCGCATCCTTTTTGTCGCCGTCGCCAACGCCGCCAACACCGGCGAACGCCTCGAAGGCGGATACCTGGTCTCCATGGGCAAGGCTCCCGTGCTGCTCGAACCGTTCCAATCGAAAATCACGCTGAAATCGTCCCTGGCGAACGCGAAACTTTATGCGGTCGCCTCCGCCACCGGTGCGCGCATCGCCGAGTTGCCGCTCACCAAAAACGGAGGAGCATTCTCGTTCCAGCTCGACGGCTCGCAGGGAACGATCTACTTTGAGCTGGTCGCCGAATAAAAACTTCCCGGGCCGGTTTCTGTTCGGAGATTCCGTCTGATTCGCCCCCCAAAATCAACTTGCCCGGAGAAGCGGTGGAGAACTTCCCCCCGCTTCTTCGGGCAATCAAACATTCACTCGAATTGGTTCATTCATCATGTCATTGCGTTATCGCCAGGTTCATCTTGACTTCCACACCTCGGGAGAGATTCCGGGGGTGGGGTCCGCGTTCGACTCCGACTCCTTCCGGAAACTGCTGACCGATGCGGCGGTCGATTCCATCACCTGTTTCTCGGTCTGCCACCACGGTTACAGTTATCACCCGACGCAGGTCGGAGTCATGCACCCCGCCCTGAAATTCGACCTGCTCCGCGCCCAGATGGATGCGGCACATGAGGCGGGCATCGCCGTCCCCGTCTACCTCTCCGCCGGAGGCAACGACGTCGCCGCCCTCGCCCACCCGGACTGGCGCGAGATCAACCCGCCCGGCGTCAGCGGCTGGGGCGCTCCGGACGAGCGGACGCCCGGCTTCCGCAAACTCTGTTTCAACACGCCTTATCTCGACTATCTCTGTCGTCTCACCGCCGAGGCGCTCGAACGTTTCCCCGACGCCGACGGACTCTTCTTCGACATCGTCCTGCAATGTCAGTGTGTCTGCCCCAAATGCGTCGCGGATATGAAAGCCGCCGGACTCGATCCGGAAAATACGAAGGACCGTCAGGAATTTTCGCGCCGGGTGCTGGTCAACTATTACGAACGGATCAACGACACCGTGCGGAAGCACGACCCGAACATGCGGATCTTCCACAACTCCGGTCACGTCGATCCCGCCCGCCCGGAGCTTCTCAAGTATTTCTCGCACCTGGAGTTGGAGAGCCTGCCCACCGGCGGCTGGGGGTACGACCACTTCCCGCAGTCGGCCGCGTTCGCCCGCCGGACCGGCCTCGAATTCTCCGGCATGACCGGAAAATTCCACGGAACCTGGGGCGAATTCGGCGGCTTCAAGCACCCCGACGCGCTGCGTTACGAGTGCGGCGCAATGTTGGCCGCCGGAGCCCGGTGCTGCGTCGGCGACCAGCTCCACCCCGACGGCGCGCTCGACCGCACCACCTGCAACCTGATCGGCCGGGCCTACCGCGAAGTCCGCGAAAAGGAGCCGTTCTGCCGCGACGCGGTCAACCTCGCCGACATCGGCGTCCTCTCCGCCGACGCCTGCGGAATTCCCGGCGGCGGCGACGCCGACACCGGCGCGGCGCGCATCCTTCAGGAAGGGCATTTCCTGTTCGATTTCCTCCACCCCGACATGGAATTCACCGATATCAAGCTGCTGATCCTGCCGGAGGAATTCGACCTGCAGCCCGCGTTGGCGGAGAAACTGCGCCGCTTCGTCGCCAACGGCGGCAAAGTGCTGCTGACCGGCCGCACCGCCGCGATCTGCGGACTCGACTTCGGCGCGGAATTCGACGGTCCCGGCGCGTTTTCCCCGACCTATCTCCATCCGGCGGAAGCGGTGCGCCCGGACTTCATCGAAACCCCGTTCGTCGTCCGGGCGGCCAATTGGAACATCCGCGTCACCAAAGGCGAAAGCCTCGGCGACATCTACGAACCCTATTTCAACCGGGAGCCCGGCCACTTCTGCAGTCACCAGCACACGCCGAACCGCCCGGCCCCCTCCGGACACTCCGCCGGAGTCGTCTTCGGGAACACGGCGCTGCTGGCCCAGCCGCTCTTCGCCGTCTACGCCCGCGACGGCGCGGTCGCCCTGCGGCAGTTCCTCGACAAGTGTCTCCGCCGCCTGCTGGGCGAAGCAATCACCGTCGAATCGAACCTCCCCTCGACCGCCCGTCTGACCGTCACCCGCGACGAAATCAACCGCCGGGTCATCGTCCACCTCCTCTACGCCGATATCGTCAAGCGCGGACGCAGCACCGAAGTGATCGAAGATCTGCCGCCCCTGCACGACACGAAACTGCTCCTCCATATTCCGGAAGCAGTCCGTTCCGTCACCCTCGAACCAGAACACTCCAACCTGGCATTCCGGCAAAGCGGCGGCAAGGCCGAAACCGTCGTCCCGCTTTTCCGTTGTCACCAGATGATCGCATTTTCATTCTGACTACTTGGGCGTGGGAGCCTCCGGCGGGCAGGGCGCTTCGCCCCTGCACCCC
>CAYSZM010000176.1:0-2832 GCA_964435365.1 uncultured Victivallis sp.
GGGTACTTTTCGGGGGCCCCGCTCTCCGGTCTTCCGTGCGGCTTCGCCGTACTCAGACCTGCGAGTAAGGTATTTTTTACTTATTTACGCCGCCAACTCTTCACCGCCCGCTTCGCGGGCTATGGCAGAGGGCCTTCGCTTCGCTGCGTTCGACTGCGTCGCTTTTGCTCCTTGCTGCTCATTTCTGCGAAATGAGCAGTTCTCTCACATCCGCTGCGCGGCGCCTACCGCGCTTTTGAATCGGGCTGCATCGCGCTGATAAAACGATATCACTGTTTTGCTAAATTTGCAAACGGAATTCGCTGTTATCGAAGGAAGAAATCGAAGGTGGCGTCGGTTTGCGCTTCTAGTTGGGCGCATTCCATGCCTAATTTTGCGGCGGCGCTTGTCAGCAGGAGTTCCACCGGGTCGGGGGAGTCGTCGGTTTCGAAGCCGATTTGGGCCAGTCCGGCGGTCTTCAGGTAGGCGAACAATGCGGCGTTATTGAGGGCGGGGAAGCCCAGCGAGATGTAGAATCCGGCGCGGCGGAGTTCTTCCAGCTGTTCCGGTTTTCCGTGGAAGCCGTGGTACAGGCGGCGGATTTTTGGATGGCGTTTGATGGCCGACAGGAGTTCCGGAACCGCTCTAACACAGTGGATCACTACCGGCTTTTGTTCCTCTTCCGCCAGACTTAACAGCGCTTCGAAATACTCCTGTTGAACGGGGAGTGCCGGGCCGCGCAATCGGTCGAGGCCGATTTCACCGAGGGCGGCGGCCTGTTTCAATGCGGCGCGGAAGGCGGGGGGCAGCGGGTCGAAACGTTCGGGCAGATTCCAGGGGTGTAGTTCCAGCGAGGCCAGCGGGTAGTGTGCGACTTCCTCCATCCGGCAGGAGACCAGCGCCCGCGCTCCCGGTTTTGGGCGGTGGGTGTGGAAGTCCGTCGCCATCTCAGAGCTGTTTCCCGCTGCTCGGAATCAATCCGGCACGGAAAATCGACTGGGCGTGGCAGACCGCCAGCGCAATCGCGTCGGTGGAGTCGAGCGGAATCCGTTCGATTTCAATCCCGGTTTCCGCCGAAATCATCATGGCCACCTGTTCCTTGGTCGCCCGGCCGTTGCCGAACGCGGCCCGTTTCGCCGAGCTCGGCGCATAGGCGTACACCGGAACCGTCGCCTCGGCCAGCGCGGTCAGGATCGCCCCGCGCGCCATGCCGAGAATGATCGCCGTCGAGGCGTTTTTCCCCACGAACGGGTCTTCGATCGAGGCGCATTCAGGAGTGAACGCGCCGATCAGCTCGCGGATTCCTCCGGCCAATCGGCGCAGGCATTCGGTGTGCGGCAGACGCTGGGAGTTGGCGATCACGCCGCAGTCGAGGATTTCGAAACGCGCGGCGGATTCCACCCGCACCACGCCGTATCCGGTCGTCCGGATCGCCGGGTCGATGCCGAGGATGATCACGCCGCGCCTCCCCTCTTCCTCCATGCGGAGGATGCCGTTTTACTCTTCTTCGAGCTGGTCGGCGATTTCGTCGGAGATCTCGTAGTTCGCGGTCACCGACTGCACGTCGTCGAGGTCTTCCATACGGTCAACCAGACGCATCACCTGACGCGCGATGGAGGCTTCGGTGATCTCGGTCACCATCTCCGGCTTGCGGACCACACCCGCCTCTTCGGTCGGGATGCCCTTCTCATCGAACAGCTTGGCCAGATCTTCGAAGCTCTCCGGCTCGGCCCAGACTTCGGCGACGCCGTCTTCGACCACCAGGTCGTTGGCGCCCGCGTCGAGCACGAGGTCCATCAGCTTGTCTTCATCGGCCCATTCGCCGGTGATGGTGAAATGCGCCTGGCGCTTGAACATGCGCGCCACCGCACCGGAACCGGCCAGGTTGCCGCCGTTGCGGTCGAACACCATGCGGACGTCGCTGATCGAACGGTTCCGGTTGTCGGTCAGGCACTCGACGATGACCGCCACACCGCCCGCGGCGTAGCCTTCATAGACGATTTCTTCGTAGACCACGTCGCCCAGCTCGCCCGCGCCCTTCTTAATCGCACGGTCGATGTTCGCGTTCGGCATATTGACCGCCTTGGCGGAGAGCAGCGCGGAACGCAGCCGCGGATTCGCATCCGGGTCGGAACCGCCCATCTTGGCGGCGACCATGATTTCCTTGGCGATACGGGAGAAAGCCTTGCCTTTGACTTTATCGGCGGCTTCTTTCTTGTGCTTGATGTTTGCCCATTTGCTGTGCCCGGACATTTTTCACTCCATTTCCAATTCTGGTTGCAACATAATTAGCGTAATGTACTCCCGGAGCCGCAAAAAATCAAGGGGTTCCGGGAAAAAGTTACTGCGAAGCGCGCTGCTCGATCATCCGGATCTTCCGCCATTTGCCGGAACCGAAACGCCAGAGGAACACCATCGCATCGACCACGCCGCAGAACGCGACGAATCCCCACACCTGATAGATCGTCGCCGGGAACACCCGGGTGAGGATGAAAATCCCCGGGACCAGCAATCCCCACGCGGTCAGGCAGTTGAGCAGGAAGATCGCCAGCGTGTCCCCCGCGCCGCGCAGCCCGCCCATGACAATGAACTTGACGCTGTCGCAGGCGTTAAACAGCGCGGCGGCGGTCAGCACCCCCGCGCTGATCCGGATCACCTCGCCGAAATCCACCCCGGACTCCTGCCGCGGCGCAAAACAGGTCGCCAGCGCCTCCGGGAAACAGAGATAGACCGTCACCCCCAGCAGCGCGTAGATCGCCGAAATCCGCCAGGCGCGGTAGACCGCCCGCTCCGCGATCCCCTGCCGCTTCCGGCCGATGTACTGCCCGGCCACGATCGCGGTCGCGTCCGCCA
>CAYSZM010000176.1:2932-6832 GCA_964435365.1 uncultured Victivallis sp.
CCCTGCCGCTTCCGGCCGATGTACTGCCCGGCCACGATCGCGGTCGCGTCCGCCAGCCCCAGCAGCGGCAGGAAGTAAAGATTGTTGATCGAAAGCGCGATTCCCGTCGCCGCGATCGAAGCCGCCCCCAGTTTGCCGATCATCAGCGCCAGCAGCGTGAACGCGCCGACGTCGACCAGCGTCTGGAACCCCGCCGGAGCGCCGAAGCGGATCAGCCGCAGCACGAAATCCGGGTGGAACTCCCAGCGTTTGCGGGTCGGAATCCGCCGCTGGTTCTGGCTGTAGAAATAGACCATGACCGCCAGGGCGGAGACCAGCGAACAGATGGACGTGGCGATCCCCGCG
The DNA here is from genome assembly GCA_964435365.1 of uncultured Victivallis sp. Classification (GTDB taxonomy): domain Bacteria; phylum Verrucomicrobiota; class Lentisphaeria; order Victivallales; family Victivallaceae; genus Victivallis. The sequence goes on from CAYSZM010000176.1 coordinate 3,278, forward strand.
CCGTAAATACCCAGCGGCGGCAGGCCGAACTTTCCGAAAATAAACATCCAGTTGAGCGGAATGTTGAGCAGGCAGGCGGTGATGTTGATCACCGCCACCGGGCGCGTCCGCCCCTGCCCCGAAAAGAACGAGAAATAGGGCGCGCCCACGCAGGCGAAGACTCCGCTCGGCAGCAGCGAGGCGAAATAGTCGAACTGCAGCCCGATCAGCTCCGGCGGCTGGTCGGAATGCAGGAAAACCACCGGCCCGATCAGCGGAATCACGAACGTGATGAAAAGCCCCGCCACGACGGCCAGCGTCTGCCCCGCCCAGACCGAGCGCAGCAGGTTCAGCCGCTGGTGGGCGCCGTGATACTGGGCCACCATCGCCGAGGTGAACCCGCAGGTCACCATGAAGAAGCAAAACAGCGTGAAATAGAGAATTCCCGCTGAAATCGCCGCGCCGACGTCCAGCGTCGAATTATGCGCCAGGAACAGCCGGTCGGTCAGCTGCATCAACCCGTTGCTCGCACTCATCAGAATCAGCGGATAAGCGATCCGGCAAATCTCCAGATACCCGCCGCGCCCGATGAAACTGCGGCGATTGAACGATTTGCGGATTCCGAAAAAATCCATGACAAAAGACCCCCCGTAAAAAAAGCAAGATGTATAATCTAGCGGAGATCGAGGAAAAAGCAAGCGAAAAACCCGATTTTCCGGATTGATTTTCCGGTCCGGACCGGCTATATTCATAAAATCATGACAAACGGATTTTATAAACTCGAAGTATACGTTCCGGAAACCCACGCCGAAGCGCTCAAACAGGCGCTCGCCGCGGCCGGAGCCGGGAAACTCGGCAACTACGACTCCTGTTTCTGGGAGTGCGCCGGAACCGGCCAGTTCCGCCCGCTGCCGGGCAGCCGCCCCTTCCTCGGCGAACCCGACGTCGTCGAGCATGTCGCCGAACGCAAACTCGAAACGCTGGTCGAAGCCGCGAACCTCGAAGCCGTCCTCGCCGCCATCAAAGCGGCGCACCCATATGAAACACCGGCCTATCAATACTGGCCGGTCCAACTGGATTGAGACTGTCACATCATGGATCTCTTCATCTCTTATCTGTTCTCCGATCCGCAACTCTTCTTCACCTGGCTGCTGGTAGTCGTCTTCTCGATCTGCTGCCACGAGTTCATGCACGCCTGGGTCGCGCTCAGGCAGGGCGACCCCACCGCCGCCGACTCCGGCCACCTGACGCTCAACCCGCTCAGGCAGATGGGGTTGATGTCGCTGGTCATGCTGGCCATCTGCGGCATCGCCTGGGGTGCAGTCCCCGTGCGGCCCCACCTGATGCGCCACCGCCACAGCGACGCGCTGGTCTCCTTCGCCGGGCCGGCGACCAATCTCGTGCTGTTCGTGATCTTCGGCGTGCTGTTCTACTTTCTCGGCCGGTTCGGCGCCGCCGCCCATCTGCTGTTCCAGACCGGCAGCCTGCTCAACATGGTGCTCTTCATCTTCAACATGCTGCCGATTCCGGGGTTCGACGGATTCGCGATCCTGAGCTCATTCTTCCCGCGGCTCCGGGAATTCAATTCGGAGTGGATGACCGGCATCTACTTCATCATGTTCTTCCTGGTCTTCTTCTCCTTCGAATATATCTGGTTTGCCGCGGCTCGCCTCCTCGGCTACCTGCTTTACGGCCTGAACCTGATTTTCTGAGGATAACGATTATGGACAATCCGCAAATCTGGAGCGTTTCGGATGTCAACCGCGCCGTCCGCGAAATCGTCGAAGGCGCGCTGCTGCCGTTCTGGATGTCCGGCGAAATCGGCTCCCTGACGTTACACCGCTCCGGCCACGCCTATTTCACCATGAAGGACGCCAAGTCCCAGCTCCGCGCCGTCTACTTCGGCGGCGCCGCCGTATGCACCCGCCTCGGCGTCGCCAACGGCTCCCTCGTCGAAGCCTTCGGCAACCTCACCGTCTATGAGGTGCGCGGCGAATATCAGTTCGGGATCAAGCAGCTGCGTCTCGCCGGCGTCGGCGGACTCCAGCAGCGCTTCGAGGAACTCCGGCGGAGACTCGCCGCCGAAGGGCTGTTCGACCCGGAAAAGAAAAAACCGATTCCGCTCTTGCCGCGCCGCATCGGCGTGGTGACCTCGCCCTCCGGCGCGGCGGTCCGCGACTTTCTCCAGATCATCAACCGCCGCTTCCCCAACGTCAACGTGCGGATCTACCCGTGCGCAGTCCAGGGCGCGGGCGCGGCCGAACAGGTGGCGCGCGGCGTGGAATTCTTCAACCGTTCCGACGGCGCCGACGTGATCGTAGTCACCCGCGGCGGCGGCAGCATGGAGGATCTCTGGCCGTTCAACGAGGAAGTCCTCGCACGTGCCGTCGCCGCCAGCCGGATTCCGGTAGTGAGCGCCGTCGGCCACGAAATCGACTTCACCATCTGCGACTTCGCCGCCGACCTCCGCGTCCCCACCCCATCGGCGGCGGCGGAACTCGTCATCGGGCGGCGCGAAGAGATGCTCCGCGGACTCGAACGCAGCGAGAAGGATATGCGGTACGCCCTCGACTCGGCGCTGGCGCAGGTCAAAGCGCGGCTGGACCGCGCCGCCGGCAGCTTCGTCTTCCGCGAACCCGCCCACCTGGTGCGGATGCGCCGCCAGCAGCTCGACGAACTCGACACCCGACTCACCACGGCGGCGGAACGGATTCACACCCGCTTCCGCTCCCGGCTGGAAAGGTTGGAGAGCACGCTCTCCGCCCTCGACCCGCGCCGCCAGCTCGAACGCGGCTACGCAATCCTCTTCGACCCCGCCAAAGAAAAACCGGTCACCAGCATCTCCGCCGTCACCCCCGGCACCCCGCTCGTCGCCCAACTCTCCGACGGCAACCTCAACCTCACTGTTGATTGAGAAAGATGGGGGAGAGGGAGACTTGGGGCGGGGAAGGGAAGCTTTTTTTCGCGTGAAAAAAAGCTTCCCTTCCCCGCCCCAAACCCCACCCCATCCTTTTCAAAAAAAGCGGTTATTTGCGGGCGTTTGCGGGCAGCGGCGGTGTTTGGTCGTTTGATGGCGGCAGAGCAGGAGCAGAGGGAGAGGGAGACGGAGAGGGAGAGAGGGGAGAGTCCGATTTGCGGCCGTTACTTGTCCGTTTGGCCGCCCCGGGAAAACGCGGCAACCGGCCTTCCGGCCGGTTATTTTTTTTGTCTTTCCGCGCGGTAGAGGGAGGGCGAGCGCTCGTGGAAGCGCTTGAATTCGCGGGAGAAGTGGAAGGGGTCGTTGACCCCGATCCGCGTACAGATTTCGCCGATGGAGAGGTCGGTCGATTCCAGCAGCTGCGCCGCCAGCGCGTAACGGATGGTCTGGAGATAGTGGTACGGCGTGATCCCGACGATCTGCCGGAACCGCCGGGCGAAGGCGTCGGCGGAGAGCCCGTACCGTTCCGCCAGCTCGGAGTTGCTCCAGGAATATCCGGGATTTTCGCGCAAGTCCCGGCAGGCGCGGCTGATCCGGGAGTCTCCTTCGGCAAAGCGCAGCATGCCGGGCGGCAGGCGGTTGAGCGCCAGCGACACGAT
>CAYSZM010000177.1:0-6814 GCA_964435365.1 uncultured Victivallis sp.
AGTTTCGCTGCGAGCCGGTAGCCTCCGGCGGCCAAGGCGCTTCGCCCCTGCACCCGACCGGCAGGGTGCCGGTGCCGGGTAAAAATGCAGACCTTGCTAACTTTGGTCACACATCCAGCGCTGCGATGTAGGGCAGATTCCGGTACTGTTCGTCGGCGTCGAGCCCGTAGCCGACCAGATAGCGCGGCCCGGTGACGAACCCGGTCCAGTCGGCGTGGTCGAGGCCGTTCTCCGGCCGCGGCACGGTCTTCTCCACCATCACGGCGGTGCGCACCCGCTTTGCGCCGTGCCCGAGCAGGCTGTCGCGCACGCATTTCAGCGTCACCCCCGTATCGAGCACCTCGTCGACGACGAGAATGTCGCGTCCCGCCGGGTCAAGTTTAGGCGGCGAACGGAAGTCGATCTCCCCGGTGCTCTGGCAGCAGCGGTAGCTGGCCACGCCGAGCGAATCGAGCTCGATCGGCAGATCGATGGCGCGGGTGAGGTCGGCGGCGAAATAAAGCCCGCCGGTCATCAGCACGACGACGGTGAGTTTGCCGTCACGGTAATATTCGCCGATTTCCTTGCCCAGCTCCGCGACGCGCGCGGCGATCTCATCTGCCCGATAAAGAATTTCCATACATGCTCCTGTTTGAAAAAATATAGTTCGCAAGAGCAGAGCTTTCAAGCGGAATTCCGGATTCGACTTGTATTTCGAAGGATTCCGTTTTATATTTTCTGAATAAGAAAAGAGAAGGAGCCGCTGCCATGAAATCCCTTGTCGTCTGTTCGTCGAAAACCGGAAACACCCGGCGCGTGGCCGAAGCCGTCGCCCGGGCGCTGGGTGAGGGGACCGTGCTGGCCACCCCCGCCGACGCCCCGGATTACCGGGAGTTCGATCTGGTCGCCGTCGGGTTCTGGATCGAAAAGGGACGGCCGAATCAGGAGATCCGGAAATACCTCCGGCGGCTGAAGGGCAAGAAGGTCGCCCTCTTTTTCACCCTGGGCGCCGACCCCGCTTCGGAACACGCCCGCCGGAGCCTCGCCAATGCCTGCGAGGCGCTCGAAGGCAACGAGATCGTCGGCCACTTCTTCTGTCAGGGGAAGCCGGACCCTGCTTTGCTCAAATGGCTGCGCGAACTTCCCGCCGACAGCCTTCAGTCGCAGGAGTATCCGTTCTGCTGGACGCAGGCGATCGAGCATCCCGACGCCGCCGACCTCGAACGGGCCGGCGAGACGTTTCGCCGCATCGCCTCCGAATTCAGGAATTAATTCTCCGCCCTGAGCCGGGCGATCACTTCGTCGACGCGGCAGAAGGCGAGCCCGGTAACCGAGTCAGCGCAGCCGTAATAGAGCGCGATCCGTCCGGTCGGGGCGTCGCACAGCGCGGCGCAGGGGAAGGTCACGTTCGGCACGTCGCCGATGCACTCGTATAGTTCGCGCGGGGCGAGGAGATAGCTCTTCGAACGGGCGAGCACTTTCCAAGGTTCTTCCCGGTCGAGCAGCGCCGCCCCGAAGCTGTAGACGAAGCCGTTGCAACTGGTGAGTACGCCGTGATAGAAGAGCAGCCAGCCTTCCGACGTTTCGATCGGAATCGGCCCGGCGCCGATCTTGGTCTCCTGCCAGCCCACGGTCGGAGCCATGACCGGACGGTGGTAACCCCAGTGGCGCAGGTCCGGGCTCTCGCAGTAGAAGATGTCTCCGAACGGCGTGTGGCCGTTGTCGCTCGGGCGGTTCAGCATCGCGTACTTGCCGCCGATTTTGCGCGGAAACAGCACCCCGTTGCGGTTGAACGGCGGGAACGCGTTCGGCAGCTGATGAAACTCCTTGAAGTCGAAGGTGTAGCCGATTCCGATCGTCGGCCCGCCCAGGCAGTTGCACCAGATGACGTACCAGCGGTCTTCGAGCCACAGCACGCGCGGATCGTAGCCCTGGGTGAAATTCCCCGCCGACGGACATTCCGGGAGGAACTCGATCGGTTCCGGCGTCAGCTCCCAGTGGACTCCGTCCCGGCTGAATCCGGTATGGAGCCGCATCATCCGGCGGTTGTCGTCCGCCCGGAACACTCCGGCGAAGCCGCCGTCGAACGGCACCACCGCGCTGTTGAACACACTGTTCGAAGTCGGCGTCGCATCACGCCCGATCACCGGATTGCCGCTGTAACGCCAGACCGTTTCGCGCGATCCGGCCGGCCGTTCCTCCCACGGAATCGCGGGAAGGGGGCCGCCGAAGATTTCCACTCTCATGAATTCTCTGCTTTCAATTGTTGTACTTCATATTTCCGGTATATTTAAACCAGAGCGGACCATAGTAAACGCTGGAATCGCGGGCGATGTTCTCATAGACGTCCGGCTGGCGGAATGTGGCGACGTGGCCGTCGACGAAGCAGAAATTCGCAGATCCGGCATGGCGGATGCCGTTCTGGCCGGAGGTCGCATTGACGTTGCGGATATTGCCGTTGGCATAATAGGCGATATCGTTGGCCGTGATTTCCAGGATCAGCAGAACCGAGGAGGCGCTTTTGACCTGAGTGGTTTTGCGGCTGGGAAGCGTTTTGTCGGCGAGTTCCGTGAAACTTCTCATCAACCCGGCCGGCTTGTCGCCGTCGATCGGATTCTGATTGCAGGCGTTCATCCCGTAGCTTCCGCGCAGTTTCTCCGGGTCCTCGGCGAACGTTTTGAGGGTCTGGCTCGGGCACTGGAATACCTTCCTGTCGAAGCGGTATCCGGCCTTTTTCATCAGAACGTAGCCGTGGTTGTAAGACCAGTTGCCGCCCCGCGCCGACATGATGTAGTCATTGTAATCGTTGCTGTACATTTGGCCGAGGGAACCCTGCTGCTTGAGATTGCTCTGGCAGTTGGAGCTGCGCGCCCGTTCGCGCGCCTGGTTCAGTGCGGGCAGCAGCATCGAAGCGAGGATCGCGATGATGGCGATCACGACGAGAAGCTCAATCAACGTAAACTGTTTCTTCATGGTGGCTTCCTTTGCTATTTGAGGGTTGAGAAGGTCCATTTGAGATCGCCGGTCCAGCTCTGTCCGGGCTGGAGTTTCAGCTCTTTGCTGCTTTCCATTTCGAAGTTGCAGCAGCCGATGCCGAACCAGAGACGCGGTTTGCGGAACTGGTCGGGGGAGAAGTCCTGGCGAATCCGGTACTGTTTCGAGGGGCTGGTCAGCACCCAGTATCCGGCGGAGAACTCCGGCGTGGGCCGGTCGCCGAGTCCGGTCCAGTAGGGGATTTCGACCTCTTTGCCGTCGAGCGGCAGCGTCAGGAGGTCGGAGTGGCTGACCGCCTCGCCGCCGACCGTGTATTCCGGGTGCATGTACCAGGAACAGGCAAGTTCGCGGTCGCTCAGGTTCTTCATCGCCGCCCTGAGGTCCAGCACGCCTTTTCCGGCCAGCGCCAGGGTCTTGACCGCGGAGAGTTTTCCCGGATTTTCGGCCGACATCTCGATGCCGTTCGGCAGGACTTTCACCTGATACGGGGTGTTGCGGTCGAGGCCGAATCCACGCGGAGCCCGGAACTCATCCCAGATGCAGTAGTAAAAGGCGATGTTCTGCAATCCGCCGAGGCGGTCGTAGGGGACGGTGATCTGGTTTTTGCCGGTGCGGCGATCGTAGAGTTCGAGGATGCGTCCGCCGCGTGTCGGGTCGACGGTCACTTCGAGCGTATCGTCGGCCAGCACGTAAACGTCGTTCTTGTACCCGTACATCTTCGCCTTGGCGACGCCCGGCTTTTCGGCTAGACGGCGGATGAACACGGTGGTCTTGTCGGAGCGGCTCTCGTACTCGCCCTCATAGTTGATCGCCAGCTCGCAGCGGTCGAGGATCAGCCCCGACGACGGCGGCACGGGCAGCATGACGTGTTCGCTCTTGCCCGGAAGCAGCTTGACGGTTCGGGCGGTGAGCGTCTTCCCTTCCGGCGTCTCCAGCGAGAGTTTGACGTCGAGCGGTGCGGCGGTCGGGTTCGACAGCGTCGCGCCGATTCCGGTTTCGCGGCCCGCGCCGGTGACGACGACCGGGGTGTCCGGCTTCAGTTCGACGCGGTCGGAGGCGGCTTTCGCGGTGACCTTCACCGTTTTCAACAGCTCAACCGGGGCAGCGCTTTCCAGATAGATCGGGGCGGGGCCGTAGACGGTGCGGAACATTCCGTCCGGCGAGGTGCGGATTTCACGCTTTTCGCCCGGCATGGAGACGACGGCCGCCGTTCCCGGTTTGGTCCGGAAGGTTCCGGCCATTTCGGTCGCGCCATTCCAGACGACGGTGACGAATCGCCCGCTCTCCGGATTCCGGTAGACATAGCCGTAATTGACCTCGTCGGCTCCCTTCATCGGGGAATCGTAGACGCACTGGCCGAGTTCGCGTCCGAGCACCTGGGCCGCAAAATAGGCGGGTTTCTTCTGGAGCTTGTAGTCCACCATGCCGAACTGGTGTTCGGTGTAGTTCGGGTCGTCGCCCTCGTCCCAGAAGCTGTAGACGAACACGCGGCGGAAGCCGAGCACGTGCTGGATGACCAGCCCGCGGACCAGGAACGCCGCTTTGCGTTCCGGCGTCATCTCGCCGACCGGGTTGGCCACGTTGCAGTCGGTGTAGCCGAATTCGGTCGAAATCATCGGCTTTTTCTCGTCGCCGTACTTCTTCATGATTTCCCGGATTTTGCCGATCCGTTCGAACAGGCCCTCGGGACTGCCGGCGGGATAGCCCGGCGGGCAGACGAATTCGCTGGTGTTGCCGAGATAGTTGTGAATGTCGAGCACGTCGAAGTTCTCCTTCGCTCCCGCCGCGTAGAACTGGTCGAGGAAATCGAGCGAACGCCCGTCGAGGCAGACTGTCGGCGCATACAGGAGCGCATTCGGGTTGACCGCTTTCAGTTCTTTGTTGGTCTCGGCGACGCGCCCGGCGTAATCGCCGCCGCGGATGCCGCGCAGATGCGGTTCGTTGCCCGCGCCGTAGAGGTAGATTCCCAGCTTTTTGCCGTTGTCGTAGTTGAGTTTCCCGGCGAAGGTCGTCGCGCCGATGCCGCGGTCGTAGAGCTTGGTGATGATTTCGGGGTAGCTCAGCCACCAGCGGATTTCCCGGAACGGCGTGTCGGCGAGGAGATCGATGGCGACGGTTTCCCATTCCGCGGTGCGTTTGACGTGACGTGCGCCGCCGCCGCCCCAGAAGTGGTTGATCGCCAGCATGTCGCCGAAGGTTTTGCACTCCACCGGGCCCGGCGGCGTGTAGGCGAACGGCTTGACGCCCGGATACTCGCCGTCCTCGTAGACCGCGGTGACGCCGTAGTAATTCGTCTCTCCCGGAATCAGCGGGTAGATGACGAACCGGGTGGTTCCCGGCGGGAAGTCGCCGATGCGCTCCACGCCCGGTTCGGTGACGTTTTTGAACGGCTTCGCCGAACGGTAGACGCGGTATTTCTTCACCTGCGAAGCGGAGCCGAATCCGGCCCAGTCGAGTTTCAGCGCGCCGGACGAGATCCCTGTTCCCGCCGCCGCGACCTCGGGCCGCTGGTTTTCGGGGAGATACGCGGTCTTGTCCGCTCCCGACGGAAGCTCTTCACCCCAGAGGGCGACTTCAGAGAGGACCATCTGCATCCGGGCCGGGTGCTTATTCACCCGGAACTGCACATATTGCGCCGCCGCCGGCTTTTCGAGTTTGAATTCGACCATCTCGCCGAGTTTCGGCGTCTTGTTCTCCAGCCCTTCCGGACAGGTTGCGCCGCCGACCGAGACGAATTTTTTGCCGTCCATCGAGAGCAGCAGTTCGAAATTCTCGAATCCCCGCTGCTTGTCCTGCTGCGACCAGATCGCGGCACGGGTGATGAGATAGGGCTTCTGCAAATCGATGGTGAACGTGGCGTAATACTGGCCGCCCCAGTTTCCGAAGGCCTGACACTCGCCGTCGGTGCCGCGCCGTCCGTCGAGCAGCGTCCGGTTGGTCCCGTTCGGGCGCGAGCCGGTTTTGAGCATTTCGGCGGATTTCGTCGCATACTCTCCCTCGGTCACCCAGCTGAGCGTCGCTCCGGTCTGGATGCGCGGTTCATTCGCCGCGACGGTGTTGCCCGGCTTCCCGTTGTCGGTCAGCAGGGAATCGGCGGCGCCGAGGATGGTTCCGAGCAGCATTGCCGCGGAAATCAGCGTGACGGGTCGGTTCATTGTTCGTTTCTCCCGGTTATGTCCATGACGGAATCGCGGATGACCAGTTCCGTATCAAGCGTCTCGCACGGCAGTTCCGTGCGCTGGTTCTTGAGGAACTCGTCAAGGTATTTGACTGCGCGGTAACCGAAGTCGATCACCGGCTGTTTGACTGTGGTGAGAGCGGGGTGCAGATAGCGGCCGTAGGGGATGTCGTCGAATCCGATGATCGAGACCTCTTCCGGAACCCGCCGTCCGGAGTCCCAGCACGCCTTGATCGCGCCGAGCGCCATCTCGTCGTTGGTGCAGAAGACCGCGGTGATTTCCGGATTGCGGAGCAGCAGCTGCATGCACTGGTTGTAACCGGCCTCGGCGGTTTCCGGCGTCGGCTGGTGCGGGATGATCCACTCCGCCTTCCGGTCCGGGTTGATCCGCTGTATCACGTCCAGATAACCCTGGAGCCGCTGTTGATGATTCTCGCTGTTCTTGAGGGCGTTGCACAGAAACCCGATGTTACGGTGTCCGAGTTTCGCCAGATGTTCCATCGCGGCGACCGCTCCTGTGTAGGACTCGTTGTTCACATACCCCATCTTCGCGGAACTGATCTTCCCGTTGACCAGCATCACCGGGATTTCCGCCTCGATCAGCTGCGGAATCTGGTCGGCGACCTTCTCCATCGGGAAGAGCACCACCGCGTCGCAGCGCCG
>CAYSZM010000178.1:0-6730 GCA_964435365.1 uncultured Victivallis sp.
CTTCGCCCCCCTCCGAACCTCCTCCCGACCGGCAGGGTGCCGGTGCCGGGTACTTAGATCCGCATCAAATGCTGCGCATTTGACGCTCCGACTAAGAAATTCGGGAGGTAGTACGAGGTTCCGGAGGGCGCAAAATACCGCTCCGTCGGCACCTCTCGCCCCTTTTTTGGGGCGAGAGGGCACTCCTCCGCCTGTTTTTGCAGGAGGTTGGTTTGCATGGTGCAAGACCGTCGCGTAAGAGCGCGGTAGGTCTGCTTGCGTGGAGATCTTTAAACGGGCTTGGCAGGCTTTCGAATCGTTTCCGGCCGTCTGGCGCAAGTTCTCTTGTGTGGGTCATGCATGGCGTGCGGCCCGGAGCTCGTGCTCGGCTGCCGCCTTGCCCTCGCCGGGAGCGTGACCCTGACCCGGCGCTACCCACGAAGACGCTCTCGCCGCCAGACGGCCAAGAACGTTCCGAAAACCTGCCAAGCCCGTTTAAAGATCTCCACGCAAGCAGAATTACCGGGTCGTTCCCGCAACGGTCTTACGGTGAGTTCTCAATCCTCCTGCAAAAACAGGCGCCGGAGTGCCGCCTTTCCGCAAAAAAGCGGGAAGGCGTGCCGGAGAAGCGGTATTTTGCGCCCCACGGAACCTCGTACGACCCTCTCGAAACTCCCTGTCGGAGCGTCAAATGCGTAGCATTTGATGCGGATCTGGCCGCGGCACCGGCACCCTGCCGGTCGGGAGGAGGTTCGGAGGGGGACGAAGTGCCCCCTCTGATTCCCACGACGATGATGAGACGGGTTAGTTGCGCTGAAGCTGACGCTTGATCTGAGTGATGGCGCGACGAATTCCTTCGTTGGCGTCACAGAGGGTCGGGACTTTCTTTTCGGCGTGGAGCACGGTGGCGTGGTTGCGGCCGAAGGCGGAGCCGACTTCGTTCGAGGAGCTTTTGGTCAGTTCGCGACAGAGATACATGGCGATCATGCGGGGTTCGGCGATGCCGCGGTTGCGTTTCTCGCTGAGGATGTCTCCCATGGTGACGCCGAAATGCGAGGCGACGGTGCGCTGGATGGATTCGATCGAGATATCGCGTACGGAGCTTTCCTGGGCGAGCTGGCTCTGGAGCAGTTCTTCGGCCTGGCCGATTTCCAGTTTGCCGCGGCCGCTGAACGAGGCGTAGGAGGCGAGGCGGATGAAGGCCCCGCGCAGTCTGCGGACGTTCGACGCGATGTTGGCGGCGAGGAACTCGAGGAGCGAGTCGTCGAGGACGCTCTGGACGAGGGTCTCGCTGCGCATCATGCGCAGGATGGAGAGGCGGGCCTCATATTCCGGCGGGCAGACTTCGGCGGTCATTCCCTGTTCGAAACGGGTTTCCAGCCGCTTGTCGAGGTCGGAGATTTCGCACGGCTGCCGGTCCGAGGTCAGCACGATCTGCTTATGCTGGTTGTACAGCATATTGAAAACGTTGAAGAACTCGACCTGCATCTGGGTTTTGCCGGAGAGCATCTGGACGTCGTCGATCAGGAGGACATCGACTTCGCGCAGTTTCGAGCGGAAGTTGTTGAGGTTCTTCTTATCGAGCAGATTGTAATAGAAATCGTTCAAAAGTTCGTCGCAGGTGGTCGAACGGACGACCATCTTGTCGGAGTTGCGGTAGACCGTTGACGCGACCGCGTGGAGCAGGTGGGTTTTGCCGACGCCGCTGACTCCGTAAAGGAAGAGCGGGTTGTAGACTTTCCCGGGGGCTTCGGCGACGGCGCGTGCCGCGGCATAGCCGAACCGGTTTTCGGCGCCGACGACGAAATTCTCGAAGGTGTGTTCTTCCAGACAGTTTTTGGCCGCGCCGGTGCGGCGGGGAGTCTGGGATTCGGCCGGTTCCGGTTTCACCGCACGGGCGGCCGGGGCGGATTCTTCCGCGGGCCGGGGTTCGTGGCCGGGTTCCAGTTCATAGCTGTAGCTCACCCCGCCGATTTCGGAGAGCGCTTCGAGTACGATGTCGTCGTACTGGTCTTCGATGATGCTGGCGAAAAAATCATCCGATACGCCGAGCCGGAGAGTGACCCCGTCGATGGAAAGAGGGGTGATCTTCCGGAACCACTGACGATATAGATGCTTATTCCGTTCCTTCAGCCGGTCTGCGGCGACGGACCAGATGTTTTCCGCGCAGTTCACTTGCGAATCCATAACTCCAATTACCTGTTTTACTGCTTTAAACCCATTTTAGAAACATTCACTTTTAGGGATTCTTAAGCGACTGTCTTTAAAATGGGCTCAAACCGGCCGTATCCCGGCCCGTTCTCCCGTTTCCTGCTGTCCGGCTGCTTCGTGCGGCTTCTTGTTCTTCGCTCAATTCCTCCTCGCAGTGGGGGTGTTTTGACCCTTTTTGAGGAGAATTCTCAATTCCGCCGACATTGACAATCCGTCAACAACTTATTAACAACCCGCCCCTTTTGCCTGGGGCGCAACAAGAGACAATTTAGCCGCAGTCCTTCTATAATTCAAATCGGAAATGCGATCTTTTTACGAAAAAAAGCGAGAAAAAAAACTTGACAAAAAAAGGGATGCCGGATCGGAAAAGAGGCCGGAGGAGGAAGCCTCCGGCCCATGAACGAGTTACGGAAATCAGATGATCGGCGCGATGCCTTCAAGCATATTTTTGACTTTTTCGGCGCCGGCCGGCCAGTCCCGCACGGTTTCGAAGCGGGCGGGGGTCAGGCATTCGCCGAGCCGGGCATAGAATGCGTTTCGGTCGCGGCGTTCGGGCAGTTCGCGCTTGGCCCAATCGCTCAGGTAGCCGCGGTTGAGCTTGGTGAACAGCGTGTGCCCGGAAAGGATGCGGGCCCCGGTGACGAAGGTGTCGGCGTGTTTGCGGAGGCAGTCGCAGCCGAGGTCGTCGACATGCTTCAGGCCCGGCGCGTTCATTTCCGTCCCGATGACCACCGGCAGGTCGCGTTCGATGCAGGCGGCGACCACCCGGTCGAGCTCGGCCATATAGCGTGCCGTATGACGGGGATTTTCGGGGAAGCAGTTGCGGTCGGGGATGATGTTCAGCATCGCGGCTCCCTTCTCGATATGGAGGTCGAGCAGCCGGTCGACGTCGGCCTCGCCCTTCGAGATTCCGTTGAGCCAGGCGACGGTGGGAATCGCGCCGCAGCAGAGAATGAAGTTGTTGAACGATTCGAGGGACGGGAAGCTTTCCGGCGTCGGCGCGATATAGCCGGCTCCGCCTTTCTTCATGGTCTTCGAACGGATCTTCGCTTCGAGTTTGACCGGGTCGGCGACGGTCTTCTCCGCCTCTTCCGGGCTTACGCCGAGTTTGGCGCACCAGAACCCCACCAGCGAGTCGTGATGGGGGAAGAGCTGTTCGGCCTTCTCCCGGTATGCCCGGCAGAGATGGCGCTCGGTGGCGTTTCCGGCCGGGGTGAGGGTGGCTACGTCGGCGTCGAAGTCGAGCCGGACCGGGTCGAGCACCTCGTTGACCTTGTCGATGATCTGCCGGATGCGGCCGGAGGCCTGTTCGCGCATGGAATGGGAGAAATCCCGGGCGCACGGCGGAATCTCCGCGGTGTCGAACCCGAGGCCGAGGTGATAGGCGATCCCGGGTTCTCCGGGCGAATTGATCGCCACGTCCGCCAATTCCTTTATAAATACGCGGGTCTCGATGCCGCAGGAGTAGTTGACGTCGAGCTCTTCGGCGCTTTCACGGAACTCTTCCACCGCGTCGAGGACGTCGAAATCGATGATTCCCGCCGCCAGCCAGCCGGATTTCTTGGCCAGGTAGGCGATATAGGACGGCGCGTAACCGTACCCGTTGTAACTGTAACAGGTGTGACAGTGCATGTTATGAAGCATTCCGGCCGGTTCCAGCGGAATTTTGCGGCTCCGGCAAAGTTCCGCGATTTCGGCGAGCGCATTCTTGCGCACCGCCCGCTTCGGCGAATTGAGTTCCTGTTCCAGAGGCTTGAGTTCTTCCCTGCTGATCATCGCTCCCTCCTTTTTCCGCTGATTTCCCCATCTCCATAGCTTGCGCCATCTGTATTCCATGCTAATATAGCGACAGCTCGAAGCGGTTTCAACCCGAAAAATCGGGTATTTTTATGAAAAGTCGCTTGCATCCGCGGGGCTCTAACGATATATTAAAGAAAAGAAGGAATCATTCTCAATTATGAGCGAAGGAGGCGGTCTACAATGAATCGAACGGCCCAGCGGGAAGCGATTCTCAAAGAACTGCGTTCCGTGAAAACCCATCCGACCGCCGACGAGCTTTATGCGATGCTTCGGGCGAAGATGCCGACCATAAGTCTCGGTACGGTTTACCGCAACCTCGAACAGATGTCCCAGGTCGGAGTCATCCGCAAGCTGGAGACCGCCGGGAAGCAGAAACGGTTTGATGGCGATGTGACCGAGCACCACCACCTGCGCTGCATGTACTGCGGCGCGGTCAGCGATGTGGCTCCGGGGATTTTTGCGGCGATCAACAATGAAATCCACGGAGTTATGGAGAGGATGGAGTGCGAGTCGTTCTATCTTGAATTGAGCGGCAAGTGCCAGAAGTGCAGGAAACTCAAGGAATGAAGAGGAGGAACGGAAAATGCAAGTCGAGAAAAAGCAATTTCTGAAGTGCGTGAAGTGCGGAATGGTCGTCCAGGTGCTTGACGCCGGCAGCTGCCAGGAGTCTCCCAGCCATTGCGGCGACGAGATGGTGGTTCTCGTCGAGGGCGCCATCGACGGTGCGAAAGAGAAGCACGTTCCGGTCGTCGAGGAGCAGAATGACGGCATTCTGGTCAAAGTCGGTGAAATTCCCCATCCGATGGAAGAGAAACACTACATCGAGTGGATCGAAGTCGAAAACGGCAATTATGTGAACCGCTATTTCCTGAAGCCGGGCGACAAGCCGCAGGCTTCCTTCTACGTCCCGAACCAGCCGGGACTGGTCGCCCGTGAGTATTGCAATATCCACGGGCTGTGGAAGAAATAGTCGTCTTTTTTCGATGATGACGCCGGAAAGAGCTGGACTACGCTGTTTCCGGCGTTATATTTTATAAAAAGACAGGTTAAGTTGAGCTGGGCAGGCAGGGTTTGAAATCATGGAAGAGTTCTTTAGTGCAGTAAAAATCACCGATAAAGTCTACTGGGTCGGTGTAATCGATTGGAATATCCGCAATTTCCACGGTTATGAGACCAGTCGCGGTTCGACTTACAACGCGTTTCTCGTGGTCGATGAAAAGATCACGCTGATTGATTCGGTGAAAGACGGTTTCGTCGGCGAGCTTCTCGCCCGGGTCCGGTCGGTCATCGGCGACGAGACCAAAATCGATTATGTGGTTTCGAACCACGCCGAGCCGGACCACTCCGGCGGTCTTCCGGCTACGATCGCGGCGGTCAAGCCGGAGAAGGTGTTCGCCTCTCCGCTCGGCAAAAAGGCGCTCTCCGCCTACTACGGCGACCTCGGCATCACCGAGGTCAAGACCGGCGACTCGATCAATATCGGCAAAAGCAACATCGCTTTCGTCGAAACCAAGATGCTGCATTGGCCGGACAGCATGGTGACCTATCTGGACACCGACAAAATTCTGTTTTCGCAGGATGCGTTCGGGATGCACCTCTCCGGCAGCAAGTTGTTTGCGGACGAGAATCCGCGCTATGTGGTCGAATACGAGGCGCGGAAATATTACGCGAACATCCTCAATCATCTCTCGCCCAAGGTGAGCGAACTCCTTGACGCGCTGCCGGGGCTGAACCTCGATATCCGGATGATCGCGCCTGACCACGGTCCGCTGTGGCGCCGCCCGGAAGACATCAAGTGGATTCTCGACATCTACCGCGACTGCTCGCAGCAGACGCCGAAGCCGCGTGCGGCGATCATCTATTCGACCATGTGGCACTCGACCGAACGGCTGGCCGATGCGCTCGAAGACGGCATCCGCTCGACCGGAGTCGAGGTCAAGGTCATGGATCTTCAGGTGACCGACCGCAGCGAGGTGATGACTGAAATCGCCAACTGCGGGCTGATGGCGTTCGGCGCGCCGACGATGAACAACCAGATGTTCCCGGACATGGCCGACGTGCTCTGTTATGTGAAGGGACTGCGTCCGAAGAACAAGATCGGTTTTGCGTTCGGCTCCTACGGCTGGAGCGGGGAGGGGGGCAAGCAGATTGCCGCTGACCTGACCGCGATGGGCGCCGAGCAGCCGTTCGACCTGTTCTCGGTCAAGTATATGCCGACTGCCGAGGATATGAAAAAGATATCCGAGATCGGTGAGAAACTGGGCCGGCTCCTCCTGGAGCGGGTGCAGGAAAGCAAGAGTGCCAAATAAAGAGGAGGTTGCGAATGAAGAAGTATGTGTGTGATGTCTGCGGTTACATCTATGATCCCGTCGTCGGCGATCCGGACAACGGAGTTGCGGCCGGCACCGCGTTTGAAGATCTTCCGGAAGAGTGGGTCTGCCCGGAATGCGGCGCAGGCAAGAGCGAATTTTCGCCGGTTGACTGACACAGGCTCGGAACTTGCTATGGCAATTTTTCGTAAAATTCTTCTGATTGCGGTTGTCGCGTTGCTGGCCGTGGCGCCGGGGTGTGCCTACATGCCCTGGAACGAAGCGGCGCGCAACATCGACAATTCGAAGCAGCTCCGGGTCGGCATGACCAAAACCGAGGTGCTGGAAGTGATGGGAGAGCCGGTTTCGGATGAAACCTACTCGACGCCGGATGTCTGGTACTATTTCGTCCAGTCGGTCTGGATGGACGG
>CAYSZM010000179.1:0-1677 GCA_964435365.1 uncultured Victivallis sp.
GTTCGACCGAGAACCCGGTAATGGAGAAGTCGGCGTCCAGCCCGTTGCCCGCCCCGTCGGAGACGAAGAGCGCGAGCGGCGTGTTGTTGAAATAGGCGCTGGAGAACGCCTGGAAGTCGGCGTCCTCGGTGTCGTAGAGGATGCCGAACTCGAGCGACGCCTCCTTCAAGGTCGCCACGGAGGCCTTCCAGCCTTTGGTGGCGCGGGTGGTCACGTCCGCTTCGCCCGACTCAAGATTCAAGGTCAGGTCTTTGACGTTTTTGACCTCGGTCGCGCCGGTCGCCCCGGCGGTTCCTCGCAGCAGTTTGGCATCCAGGCCAAGTACGATTGCCATGGAAATAGCTCCTTATGGTTTGACAGATTTCTCCCAGAGATCCGGGAGTTTCGATGCCGTCTTCCGAAGCGTCGGCCCCATCAGCGGGCGTTTCGGATAACGGCGTTTGCGGTAGCGGCCGCCGAACTCATGCGCGACCATCGCGGTGCCGATGAAGCTCTCCGCCGGGCCGATCACCACGGACTGCGTCCGCTTCTCGGCTCCGAAGAGGAGCGAGTTCTTCAGCAGGCCGCGCCGGGTGTGCGGCGGCGTTCCGGGCATGGACGCCTTTTCGGAGGCCGAAACCTGGTTTCTGGCGGCCTTGCGGATGTAGGCTCCGGCCCGGCGGAGGGCGGTCAGATTGCCGTTCTGAACGGCGACGATGATCCGGCGTTCGTCGAACTCGACGCGGCATTTCACGATCCGAACCGCTTGAACGTGAGTTCGATCACGCTGGTGAACTGGCCGCGCTCCCGGAGATGCTCCGGGGAATAGATGGGATTGTAGGCGACGCCGACGCAGGTCGCGCCAGCCAGTTTCCGGTTCAGGAAACCGAGGCCGAGACCTTCGACCAGCTGAAGCAGTTCGGGGAGTTCGTCCTCGCAGCCGCGCTTCAGAAAGCCGATCTGGACTTTCAGAAGTTCTTCGTGCGAACTTCTGCTGACCGTCTTGTATTCCGTTCCGGTCGGGACGACCGCCACGCGCATCGCTTCAAGTTCGCGGAGTTCGAATTCCGGGAAGAACATTACTTCCGCGTGATACTCCGCGAGTTCGGCGGCGACGGCCTCCGCCATTTTCAACACTTCGCTCATCGTTCACCTCCGCACCAGTTCCATGACCAGCGCGCCCACGGCGGCCAGCAGGGCGAGGACGGCGGCTCCGA
The DNA here is from genome assembly GCA_964435365.1 of uncultured Victivallis sp. Lineage (GTDB taxonomy): Bacteria > Verrucomicrobiota > Lentisphaeria > Victivallales > Victivallaceae > Victivallis. The sequence continues at coordinate 1,197 of CAYSZM010000179.1, forward strand.
CCGCCGAAAGCATGGTCTTCTGCATATTCGCCGCCGCCTTGCAGGGCGGATAATGGTGTTCGCCGTCGCGGAAATGCATGGAGACCATCCCCTTGAGTTCCGCGATGTCCATGCGGGACTGGTTGATCGCCTCCCACAGTTCGGCGTGGCTCGGTACGTCTCCGTTCATTCGATTTCTCCTGTTTCCTTGGTGTGAATGCGCCGCGTCAGACGGCAGGAACCCGACCAGCGCCACATCGGTTCGCCGTTCGGGGCGAGAACCTCGTAGCGGAAGCCGTCGCAGAGGATGGCGTCCCCGCGTTCGGGATCGCCGGGCAAATCGGAGGCGGCGACAAGGAAGTCGCGCGTCTCCGTCCGGACCGTCACGCCGTATTCGTTTTCCGCCCGGAACAGGGTGCGTCCGTGCACGGCCTGCAGTTCAAGCTCCGCGCCGTTCTTCCGGACATAGCGTATCGGGACGGCGAGAGACTTCCGCTTTTCG
>CAYSZM010000179.1:1777-6668 GCA_964435365.1 uncultured Victivallis sp.
TTACTCCGCCACGGTGGCGGTGTAAGGCGCGTTCAGAAGGACACGGACGGTTTCGTCCGCGGCTCCGGCGGCTCGCGTCGCCTTGCCGAAATACGGGTTACCGGCCGCGACGGCGGTCGCCTTTTTGTTGACGGCGTCCCAGTAAAGCGGCGTTCCGGCGGCAACGGCCCCGTCGGCTTTCGCCACATCGTAAACGCCGACCACGGCCAGCGCGCCGAGAACTCCGGCGGGAATGTCGAGACGGGCGATGCCGATCAGGTTGCCGACGGCGACCACATCGCCTGCGGCGACGGCGGTCTCGGGCATATGGTCGATGGCTTCGCCTTTTTGCACATATCGAGCGTACATGGATTGAAACTCCTTTGAATTTGAATTGCGCCGGACGGCGGAATGCCGCCCGGCTTCGGGAACTAGGCCGCGCCGTTGGCTTTCACCATGCCGCGGAAATCCTGCTCGCGGACGCCGACGTCGAAGTAGACGCGGAACCACATGCCCAGGACGTTGAAGTCGAGGTCGCCGCGTTCCACGGTCGGGGTGCGCTTGCCCTTGAGGAAGCCGATTTCGAACGTGTCCACCTGGCCGGGCGCGCCGAAGAGATACCAGCCGGTCTGGCTCGCCCCTTCATAGGCGGAGTTCGCCAGATACGGGGAGCTCACGATCTGCAGGTTCTCGTCGGCGAGGACGTTCAGCGCCGGACGCACCGTGTTCTCCGCGCCGCCTGCCATGATCAGCGTCGCGCCCTTCGTGAGTTCGATGGCGAGATGCTTCAGCGCGGTCGGCACGAGCAGATAGCGGGGCTCGACCGAAATCGGCTGGTTGTCCGCGTCCACCTGGTCGAGATAGAGCTGGACGGCCTTCTTCAGCGAATCGGCGGACAGCGCCGAATTCGCCCCGGTCAGGATGTTTTTGTGCTTCGCGTGGAACAGCGCGTTCCCGTCCAACTGCGTCGGGTTCTTCAGCAGACGGCTGAAAAACAGCTGATCGATCAGACGGGCGGCGCGGTTGCCCATCGCCACCGGAACCTTGAGGAACGCCCCCAGGTCGTCGTTGATGATCATCTTGCGCGTCAGGCAGAACTTCTTGGCGAAGGTGTCGATCTGGTTCTTCGCCGCCTCTTCGACGATGGCTCCGTCCTTGATCTCGCCGTCGGGCGCGACCGGCTGAAGGTCGCCGACATCGGTCAGGCGGAAGCGGTCGGTTTCCTTGAAGTCGTTGAGATCGCCGGTGGCGCAGAGCTTCGTGGCGATGACCGGCTGGGCTTCGTAGGACTGAAGCAGCTTCTTGTTCGCCACGTTCGAGAGAATCCCCGGCAGGCTCACGGTGCTGAACGCCGCCTTGATGGTCTCGTTGTCGAAGCGGCGCGGCACGTCCATGCCGTCGATTCGCATGCATTCGCGCATCATGCCGGAGATCGACATGTCGCGGTCGGGATACGCCGCCTCAAGCGTCTGTTCGCCGTAGGCTTTCAGCAGCGCGTCCTCGGGAATCCCGGCGCGGAGGCAGACCGCCGCTTCGATGGAGTTCCTGTCGGGATCGGCGTTCTTCTTCACGATGACATTGACGGTCGCCACCGGCTGTTTGGCGCGGTAGGCGGTCAAGACCTTGGCGGTCGTGTCCTCCGGCGTCCAGCCTTCTTCGATGGCCTGCGCCTCGATCTTCGGGAACTCGCCGTTGCACGCGGCGCGAATCTTCATCACACGCTCGCGTTCGGTCTTGGCCGCCTGCAGCGCAAGATCGGCTTCGGCCTTGACGGCGGTCTCGCTCTTCGGGTCTTCTTCGTTCATGGGGATGAATTCTCCTTTGAGATTGAATGCCGCGGCGACTTTCAGCCGGGTGGAGCGGTCCGCTCCGACCGCGACGACCGAAACTTCCCGCAGCGTGGATTTTTTGACATGGTAAAACGGCCCGGCCTGTTCCTGGCCGTTGACGACGCGGCTTCCCTTCACGAGTTCCGCTTCTTCGACGTCCGCGCCGATGGAGAGCTGCCAGTCGGCTCCGGCCTTCGCCTGATTGACGATGCCGTCGGCCTTTTCGCCCTCCGCCACGATTTCGCCGGAGATCGCGAGCGTGTTGGCGTCGACCCGCGCCACGACCATGCCGACCCGGCTGGAGGTGTGGTTTTCATGATTGGCGAGCAAGGGGACGGATTCCGGAATGCTCATTCCGGCGAGATCGACCACCACCGGATATTTCCAGCCGGGCAGCTTCATCTTGCCGCCGGAATAGGCCATGCCGTTCACCGAGGGGCGTTTGCCGTCGGCGGACGCGGTGATTTCAAGAAATTCATTCTGTTCGTTCATTTTCTTCCTCGTTGCGAGCCGACGTTTTGGGAGCGGCTTCCGCCGCCTCGACGCCCAGCTCCTTCATAAGTTTCTTTTCCTTGGCGATCTGCCGGATCTCGGTTTCCCAGTCCTTGCCCTGACGGGCGTATTCCGCCGCGAGGGAGGTCGTGCGGTTATTGAGTTTGGTCTCCTGCGCCGACGCCTCCTTGGCCGGATCGACATGCTCCATGCCGTCCCAGAACCATGTGTGCGGCTGTTCGCCAGCCTCGATTTCGAGTCCTTTGGCGAGACTGTATTCCCGGAGCCAGGCCGCGAGAATCCGGTCAAGCGCCACGTTCTCGGTGAACGCCTGATCGACGCGCACCGCCTTGTAATAGGTCTGGTGGTCGAGCCGCCCGGAGGCGTAGTTGTAACCGCTCGAATTCCCGGCGGCGATGTTGTACGGCATGTTCAGGCAGCGGGCGATTTCGTTCAGAATCTCGTGCTTGAACTCCGCGTAGGTCGTGGCCGGTTGCTTCGGGTCGAGCTGGCTCATCTTCCAGCCGCCCGGCATGGTGAGCAGCATGTTCCGTTCAAGCTGGATGGTGTCCAGCGCGTCGACCGAATCCGCTTCGCCGTTCGCCGGAGCGTCCGTGTAGAGGATGCCCGCGAAATCGGCTGCCGCTTCGGCGGCGGACAGAACCGCGAGCGTGAAGCGGCGGAGCTGGGCGAAGAGCGGCAACGCCGGAGTGATTTCCGGCACGCCCCGATGCTGTCCCGGTCGGTCGGCGCGGAAGATATGGATCATATTCTCCGCCGGTACGTCCCGTCCTTCGTCCTCGCAGGTTGCGTATTCTCCGCCGGGATGGTATTTGAGAACCCGGTAGGATTTGGGATTGCCGAACTCGTCGAACGCGACGCCGTCGACGCAGTTGGGATCGCTGTTGAACTTGTCCTCCGTAACCCGGTCGGCTTCGATCAACTGCAAGTCCAGCTTCACGTTCTCGTTCGGCAAATTGGGATTCTGCGCCAGCAGGATGAACGCCTCGCCGTCCTGGCATCTCGCCACGCGGACGGTGCGGAGCTTTTCGGCCAGTCCGATCTGTTTGCTCCACCGCATGAAATCCTGTTCGATCCGGCGGTTGGCCTCCTCGTTTTCCGTAAGCATTTGCAGTCGCGGACCGATGCCGACGGAGTCGTTCGCCAAGGTCAGCACGATGCCGCGGGCATAGGAATTGTTGCCGATTTCGTAGCGGGCGCGGGTTCGCAGTATCTTGCGGATTTCGCTCGAAGCTTCGGCGTCGGCGCTTAAAAATTCCGCGGCCTTCCAGTGCTTGGCGTTGTCGGCGTTGGTCTGCGCCGCGTCATAGCGTCCGCGAACCACCTTGACCTGCGGCCGCTCCCGAGGCGAGAAGAAGTTTCGTATTGTTCTCAGCATCACGCGCCTCCGCTTCGCATTTTGGTGATTTTGAAGCCGCGCCCTTTTCTGGCGGCCTCTTTCGAGGCGAGATAGCGGTCGAGTTCGATCTGATCCGGCAAGGGATGCTGTTCGATCTTCTGCCCGTCGATTTCAGCCGACTTCGGCTGACCGGCTTTCTCCTTCAAATCAATTTCATTCTCCGCCATCGCCAACCTCCGTTTCCGCCTGTTGAATCCGCCGTCCGACCCAGGCCATGACGTTGACCGCCATGCTGTTGCCCAGCGCCTTGTAGCGGGGCGCGTCGGGGCATTCGGATTCCGGCATGCCTTTCCACGGGATTTTCGTGTAGCCGTCCGGCATGCCCATGAGTCTTTCGCATTCGAGGGGAAGCAGCCTGCGGACGGTGGCATTGTCGCTTTCGCGTTCGATGACCACCGTGTCGGCGTTCGTTCCGCCGGTCGTGATGGTTCTGCCGCTTTCGGCTTCGGTGACATAAAGGCCGCCGTCCCTGCGGTCTTTCCGGACGCCGTTGGCGTCGCAGAAGGTGACGTTGAAGCATTCCTGACGCGCTACGGCGGGAATGACCTGGCTTCGCAGGGTCGGGAACACTTCGCTCCCGTAGCCGTCCTTGGCTCCCCCTGCGTCGTTCTTGATGAAGCCGATGGTTTCCTGGACGAGCGGGAGATTGTTGCCGCCGGTTCCCATCCGGGCGCTGAGCGTCTGGGCGACGTCGACCGGCTTGAGCCGGGCGTCCTGGGCGTGATGCTCGAAGCAGACCGCCTTGCCGCCTTTGTAGTCGGTGGCGATCAGCGTCGGGGCGACGCTGTGTTCCACGATGTCCGTGTGCCGAATGTCGATGCAGGCGTCGCCCGGAACGGTTACGCCGTCCGGCTCTGCCGCGTCAGCGCCGCCTTCAGCAGCGGAGGCAATTCCTTGCCCCTTTGCGCGGCGCGGCGGAGTATTCCCTCCGAGCATTTCGCCGTCAAATAATACTTGCGCGGGATAGCGCCAACTATCAAGATGTCCGACAAGGATGAGACGACGCCTTCGCTGCGGGACCGCCCCCGGAAATTCGGGAACTCGGGTATATTGAGCGTCAAGTATTCTCCACGCCACGCCGAAACATCCGGGCGCCGGGCTGACGATTCCGCATCTGCGCCAGCCGTCGGCTGGAGGCTTGACCTCCCATCCGCACAAGAGCGATAGGAAT
>CAYSZM010000180.1:0-6549 GCA_964435365.1 uncultured Victivallis sp.
GCTTGGCGATGGCCACCATATCGACTCCGGCGTAATAGGGAGCCATGACGCCCGACGCCTCCCAACTGCCGAGGTGGGGGTTGACGAAGATGATCCGTTCGCCCCGCGCGACGTGGCCTTTGAGCCGTTCGGTGACATCGGGGGGGAGGACATAGCAGCGCTCGATCCGGTCCGGCCGGCCGTTGAGCCAGATGAATTCGGCGATGTTCAAGGTGAGGTTGCACAGCGAACGCCGCCCGACCCGGGCCGCTTCGGCCTCGGAGTATTCCGGGAACGCGACCCGGAGGTTGGCGCGGACGATTTTGCGGATGGATGGAACCAGGTTCATGATCTCGCCGCCGAGCCGCGCCCCCGCCCTGACCACGGCATACGGCATGAGGCGAATCACCCGGTATGGAATCAGAACGGCCAGATAGACCAGAAAATCGCGGGACTTGTTGAATGTGCTCACTGCAACCCTCTCCTGAAATGCCGACGTGCATCTGTCAAATATACACGCCAACGGGCGGATTGTCCAACCGCCGGACGCAAAAAACGCGGAGTCGCCTCCGCGTCTTGTTCCCGCCGTTGCGGAATTACTTCCAACTGACGATGTCGTCTTCTTTTCCGCCGCCGGTGCCGTCGGCGGCATTCTTGCCGTCGTCGGCGGTCCCATTCGGACCCCAGGAGTAGAGTACGACGCTCCCGGACAAGGTTCCGCTTCCGGTGGGATTGGGAATCTGGCCCGTAAAATCGGTGTTGATGATAATGACGTAGGGGTTGCCCCAGGGATCGCGCCAGAGCTGTTTCTGGTTGGCGGTACTTGTTCCGCTGGTAGTGGGATCATAGGAAGATTTCGCGTCCAAAAACTTGATTTTGCGCTTATTGATGTTAAGCGGATTCGACGAAGTGAAAATCTGATTGGCCGGATCGGACAATTCGACAATGAAATTATTGTATGCATCGATTGAGGCGGAGGTGTTTTTCCCCAATGTGACGCAGCCGCTGCTGGCGGCAGGCATATATCCGGCTCCCGGCTTCACGATCTGCTGATAGGTATTCTCCACCGATTTAAGCGAGGTCTGGATGGTTTTCATGTCGGCCTTGGCCTGGGTGATGCGGCCTTTCTGCTGGCCGATGACGACGGCGGGGATCAGCAGCCCGGCCAGGATGGCGATGATGGCGATGACGACCAGAAGTTCGGTCAAAGTGAACGGTTTTCGCGTACTCATGTTTTCTATTCCCGTATTTGCTACAGTGTATTTGACGGAATTCGGGATCTGCTATTCGCCTCCCTACAGATATAGTAAGTTCTTTTCGATGATTTTTCAAATCGCAATCGTCTTTTTTTGTAAAAATCAGCGGATATGAACGGGGAAGACGCTTGACAAACCCGGCTTGACCTATTAGGTTAATCTTGAACGGAAATCCCTGAACGGGTCGCCCGATTAGTAAGTTTGCCATTGCGGAAGGAAATATCATGAAACAACAGCGTACAAACTTCACGCTTACCGAGCTCCTGGCGGTAATCGCGATCATCGCCATTCTCGCCGGACTGCTGCTGCCCGCCATTCAGGGGGCCCGCGTCCGCGCCAAAACCGCCGCCTGCCTGAGCAACCAGAAGCAGGTTTCCGCCTTCATCAGCGCTTACATGAACGAGGAAGACCAGTATTTCATGTCCACATCGGGAACCAGCAACTGGGATATATGGGGCTACACCCTGCATCGCCGCAATCTGGCCAACGACGTGAAAGTGCTGCGCTGCCCGGCCATTGTCAACTATGCCTCCACCACCTATCAACCGGCCAACTTCAACACAGAAGTGAAAGAGACCTACGGCGCGGTTTACAGCGACAAAGGATTTGATTTCCGCGGAACGAAATATTTGTATACCACGGGCTCCAATCCCGTTCAGATTTCTCCGACTCAGCTCGTACTTGGCGGATGCACGGTCAGCAGCGCGAAAAAGCCGGTGCATCTCCTGGACCTCAAAAGCAACGCCACTGCTTCAGAGGGAAACCCGTTCCAAATTCACGGCAACTTCTGTAACATCTTCTTCCTCGATGGCCACAGCGAGAGCCTTCCGGAAGCCGAATTAGTCAAGAAATACTACCCCAACCAAAGCACCTCGACGGGCGGAGCATTACAGGTCGCGGTCAAGTATTTGGCCGAATAAGGCCCCTGCCCTTACCGGATTTGCCGGGCGGGAAGAAATTACGCCCGGCTTCGTTTTTTTCCGAAACGAAGCTTGAAAAGAGCGGGCTCCGGGGCTATATTAGAAAATCTGATCAACGGTTCAGGTGGTTGCCGCTCATTGTCCGGGCGGCGGGCTGCCGAACTCGCAACTGCGAAAGGGAGAAATCATGGACAAGGCGCAAAGAAGCGAAATCATCAAGAAGTACGGCCGCAAAGAAGGCGACACCGGTTCTCCGGAAGTTCAGATCGCCCTGCTCTCGGGCCGCATCTCCGAGCTCACCGAGCATCTCAAGGCGAACAAGAAGGACCACAGCACCCGCCGCGGCCTTCTCGCAATGGTCAGCCTCCGCAAGAAGCTGCTGGCGTTCCTGATGCGTGAAAACCTTGCGAAATACGTCGAACTGACCGACGCCCTCGGCATCCGCCGCGCGAAGTAATCAGTTCCGCCGAAAAAAACCGGAGTTCTCGAAAGAGACTCCGGTTTTTTTGTGTCGATTGGAAATACATCGCTCTTACCCCGCCGGCTTTTTGCAAATACCGATTTCAGTGCTAGGTTAAGACAAAGCGGGCAGCAAAGGAGGGAAGCGATGCTGCACAAAATTCTGTTTGCAAAGATTACCGACCCGGCGGCCAATCTGATCTGGCTTTTTGTCCTGTGGTTTGGGATTTATGCGTTTACAGTGTGGAACCATGCCAACTGGCACTGGTGCCGGTGGTCGCCCAATTACGGCGAGCTGTGCTGTCTCACCGGCCTTATTCTGCTGACAGCCGAGTTCGGACTGAACTTCCCGGTCAAATCCGTCGCACTTCGCATTTTCTTCGGTCTGGCCGCATCCGGGCTATTGATTGCCGCCATCCCTGCATACCACTGCATCCGATAGCAAAGGGAGGAGAAGCGATGTTGCGTAAAATTCTGTTTACGAAGATCACCAATCAGGCAGCCAACATTTTCTGGCTTTTTGCTCTGTGGTACGCAATTTACGAACTCACCACGTGGAACAGCTACGGTTGGGATTGTCCGAGACCATCTCCAAATTACGGCGGCTATGGAGTCTTCGTCGGCTGGGCTCTGCTGACAACCGAATTCAGCCTCAACTTCCCGACCAAATCACTGATTTGCCGTATTGCTTCCGGCATAATGGCATTGTTTTTTCTGTTTGCCGCCCTTCCGGTGTACTGATTCGCACCGCCGCTATCGAACGCCCGGATGTGCTGCTGCCCGGAGCCGCCCGCCTACAACCGCTTTTTTTGAAACAATGTGACAAATGAGCATTTTTCGCAAAAAGAAAGAAAAATCGCTTGAAAGTGTCCGCCCGCCCCTGTATAGTTAACTTGTTACCCAAGAAAAACAGGAGTCGGAACAATGACGAGATGGATACCGGGGATGTTGCTGGCGCTGGTTCTGGCGGGGTGCGCGACGAGCGCGCCGCCGCAATACAAAGAAATGCTGGTGGTGGGAGACGCGATCAGCTGCTGTGCGCCGCTTCCGGAGCTCGGCTGGAACCACGACTGGGGCATGGCCGCCACAACGCGCGACAGCGACTATGTGCACCGGCTTTATGCCGAACTCAAAAAGAGTTCCCCCGACCTCAAACTCTCGGTGGACAGCATCATGTATCAGGATACGATGACCGGCTGGGTCCACCTGATTCCGTGCAGCGCCGATCTCATTGTGATCCAGCTCAGCGAGAACTACAAGGGCGGAATTTCGCTGGAAGAGTACGGCGACGCTTACGGCCAGATGATCGAGGAGCTGTGTGAGAGCGGCAAAAAGACCGTGGTCTGTCTCGGACCGTGGAAGAACACGCAGCTCGAACCGGTCATCGCGCAGGCGGCGGCGAATCACGGTGCGATCTTCCTCTCGTTGCAGGGCATTCGCTCCGACCCGGCCAATCGCGCCGCGGCGGATGGGAAATATCCGAAGCTCGGCGGCCTGCCCGGCGATCTCGGGATGAAAAAAATCGCCGAAGCGATTTACGATGCGCTCGGCAAAACCAACAACGGGAGATAGGAAATCATGTGGAAAAAAGGACTGCTTCTCATCTGCTGCGCAATCATGGCCGCCGGGCTTCCGGCGCAGGAGATCAAAAAAGTGATGATCATCGGCAACAGCATCATGAAGCACGGCAAAGCGCCGCAGCTTGGCTGGAACACCGACTGGGGCATGGCCGCCACCTCCGAGGACAAGGATTACGCCCACCAGCTCTACGCAAAAATCTGCGCGGCGCTCAAGCAGGAGAAAGCGCCGGAACTGCAGCTGGCCCGGGTTTCCGACGAGAAGCATATGAAGGGTTGGGACGCTCTCAAAGGCAATGACGCCGACGTGATCGTGATTCAGATTTCGGACAACTATCGCGGCAAGGAGAATGCCGAGGAGTTTCAGAACAACTATTCGCAGATGATCCGCGACCTGCGCGGCGACCGGAATCCGATCATCGTCTGTCTGACCAACTGGGGCGGCGGCAAGAAAAATGAAATGATTCAGGCGGCGGCGAAGGAGAACAACGTGTTGTCGGTCGACCTTGCGCCGCTCGCCGACAAGCCGGAGAACCGGGCCAAGAGCGAAGGTCATTTCACCAACGGCGGAGTCAACTGGCACCCCGGCGACTGCGGAATGACGGCGATCGCCGATGCCGCGTTTGCCGCGATCGAACAGCCGCTGAAAGAAAAAGCGGCGAAGTAAACCGTCGATTCCGGCACGCCTGCCGGTCCGTGGTTTGGAGGCGGAGTTGACCGACAGGTCGGCTCCGCCTCTTTCACTGATCGAAAAGGTCATAAGAATACACTTGACTCAACCGGATAATGAGGATATATTTTCCCACGAGGAAAGTTGTATCACCGGAAATCAGCACATCTGAAGAGTCAAGCATATCCCTGCTTCGGGACATAATTGAACGGAAGAATCGGTTGATCTCCGGGAAATCAGTTGAACGGGAAGTTTTTCCCGGAAAGGGATTCCATGTTTTGTTCGAAGTGCGGACAGGAGATCGCGGCGGAAAGCGCATACTGCAGCCGGTGCGGGAAAGCGGTCAACGCTCCCGTCGTTGTGGTGCGTGACGGTTTTGAGACTCTCATTCCCCGCAACCCACTGGCGCTCTGGAGCTACTATCTGGGCCTGTTTTCCCTGCTCTGCGGCATTACCGCGCTGCCCGCCATCATCACCGGAATCATGGGGCTGAATTACGCGAAGAAACATCCCGAGGCCAAAGGCGCGGTGCACAGCTGGGTCGGAATTCTCATCGGCGCTTTGTCTCTCGTGCTGGTTCTGGTGTTCATTCTGCTTATCCTGTTTGCACAGTGTGCTTAACTTGCCCGGCTGATTCGCGTTTCAAAAATCAATCCAAGGAGAATCCATCATGTTTTGCAGCCAATGTGGAAAAGAGATTCCGCAGAATGCGCAGTTCTGCCCCGAATGCCAGCAGAAGGTTGCTCCCGCTCCGGTCAATCAGGTGGAGATCAAATCCGGCTTGGTTCAGGCGATTCTGGTGACATTGTTCTGCTGTCTTCCCTTCGGTATTGTGGCGATCGTGTACGCGGCGAAAGTTTCCGGACTAGTCGCGGCGGGAGACATCGCCGGAGCCCGGGAAGCGGCGAAGAAGTCGAACATGTGGTCGTGGATATCCTTCGGTGTCGGCCTGGTCGTCCAAATTATTGCTTTTATCATCAACCTGATCCCGTTGCTCTTCTGCGTGCAGAGTAATTCACATTGAAAAAAAGCGGAATGATCGCAATCGCCGCAATTGTGGCGATTGCGGCCGTCGCGCTGCTGACGGTGTTCCGCTGCGATCCGCAACACTCGAAATGGCTGCCGAAATGCCTGTTTCACGAAGCAACCGGGCTTTTCTGTCCGGGATGCGGCAATACGCGGGCGCTCCATGCGTTGCTGCATGGCCATATTCTGATGTCGCTGCGGTACAATCTGCTGCTGATTCCGGCGATACTGACGGTGCTGCTGCTGGTGATTCGGCCCCGTCTGGCCCTCAAACCTTCCATCGCCTGGAGCATTGCCGTTGTCGTTATCGCTTTTGCGATCCTGCGCAATCTGCCGTGGATGCCGTTTCTATTGCTGGCTCCTCCGGCTTAAGCATATTTACAGAGTTTCCCGGGATCGGAGAGGCTCCGCCTCCGGCGGTTGGGGCGCTTCGCCCCCAAACCCCAGACCGGCAGGGTGCCGGTGCCGGCGGCGGCTTCGCCGCCTTGATTATTCCTCGTCGTCCGGCTCACTCCCCTTTGGATAGACGCCGATCACGAATTCGCCGCGCCACTCCCGCTTCTCCGACAGTGCGGCCAGCTCCGACGCCGTCCCCCGCAGCACCTCTTCGTGCAGTTTCGTCGCCTCGCGGATGATCGCCACCGGCACGTCGGGCCCCACCA
>CAYSZM010000181.1:0-6385 GCA_964435365.1 uncultured Victivallis sp.
CAGTTCATCGGCTTGCCGCGCAGCGCGAAGATCGCCTGGCAGTTGACGTCGCGGCAGACTTCGAGCGAACCGGCGGCGGAATCGCCCTCGGTGAGGAAGACCATGGTGTCGGTCGGCGTCGTGCCGCGCGGCCATTTGTCGCCGGGGTGGTACTTGCAGTCCTTGAGTTTCGGAATCCGGAGCTTGCTCTTGCCGGCGGCGGCCTGTCCTTTTTTCTTCATCGCCTGGATCTGGCGGTGCATCTGTTCGTTGCGGCTGACCTTGTCCATGACGATTTCGGCCACTTCGCGGTTTTTGTGGAGGAAGTCGACGATGGCGTCGCGCACCGCCGCGACCACCGGGCCGCGCACGTCGGTGTTGCCGAGCTTGTTCTTGGTCTGCGATTCGAAAATCGGGTCGCGCAGTTTGATGGCGATCGCTCCGGACAGCCCGTCGCGCACGTCGTCGGCTTTGAAGCTTTTGCCGGAAAATTCGTTGATCGCCTTGAGCACCCCCTCCTTGAATGCGGAGAGGTGGGTGCCGCCGTCGTTGGTGAACTGCCCGTTGACGAAGCTGTACGAGGTTTCGCCGTAGTTGTCGCTGTGGGTCAGCGCGAATTCGACGGTCTGGCTCTTGTAGGAGATGATCGGGTAGATCTTGTCCTCGCCGGTCTCGGTCTCCAGCAGGTCTTCGAGGCCGCGCCGCGAGAGATAAAGCTGGCTGTTGAGGTAAAGCGAGAGTCCGCTGTTGAGGTAGGCGTACATCCAGAGCCGTTTTTCCAGATACTCCGGCTTGAAAGCGTAGCCGGGAAAGAGTTCGGAGTCCGGCGTGAAGTTGACCAGCGTACCGTTGCGGTCGGCGGTTTCGCCCTCGTCCTCGCTCTGAAGCACGCCGCGTTCGAAGCAGGCCTCGCGGAATTTCCCATCGCGCACCGAGCGGACGATGAACTTCTCGGAGAGCGCGTTGACCGCCTTGGTTCCGACGCCGTTGAGTCCGATCGAATAGGCGAAGGCGTCGCCCTCGTATTTGCCGCCGGTGTTCATCTCCGAGACGCAGGCGACCAGCTTGTCCAGCGGAATGCCGCGGCCGTAGTCGCGGACGCTCACGCTGCCTTCGTCGAGCGCGATGTCGATGCGCCGCCCGACGCCCATGGTGAACTCGTCGATGCAGTTGTCGATGATCTCTTTGACCAGCACGTAAATGCCGTCATCCGGGTGGGAGCCGTCTCCGAGGCGGCCGATGTACATGCCGGGGCGGTGCCGGATATGCACCAGGGGAGACAGCGTCTTGATTGAACTGCCGTCGTACCCGTTTGCCGCATCCGCCATGTAGCGCCTCCTGCCTTGTTTTCCTCTGGAACCGTAAGAATGTAATATAACATTTCTTCCCGAAAATGCAAGCAGAATCGTCATCGGCGTGTCGGGGCGCTCCCGAGGCGGAACCGGGAGGCCGCGAGGGGGATCGCGCGCCCGGAAAAGCGTCCCGGAATTACGGCTCCTGCGCCACTTCCATGGCGATTTTCGCCCATTCCGACAGGTGTTCCGGGTGATGGCGGACGGTGCTGATGTCTTTCAGGATGAATTCCAGCGGGCAGCGGTTTTTCCGGCACAGGTTGCGGGTGGCCAGCAAGTCGTTTCGGACCAGCTCCCGGTCGAGGTTGTCCACCGCGACAAACGCGGGATTGGGTTTCCGCGAAAAAACGAAATCGCCGGATATCTCCTCCGCGCCGCGCTCCTGCTTGGCCCAGGGACTCATGGAGATTTTGCGCACGTGGGGAAGCATGCGCACTTCGGCGATTCTGTCGTCGAGCGGATCGCAGCAGCCGTAATAAACCATCCCGAACCGCTCGCAGAGGGGCAGGGTATAGTCGATCTCGAATTCCCGGTACATCTCGGGAGAAACCATCCCCAGCATCTGGGCCAGCCCGAACATCCAGATGTTCCGGGTGCGGGGCTTTCCGGGGTCGTAATCCGGCCCCGGCAGTTCATCGGTGTAACCTCCGGTGCAGTGGATGATCTCCTGCGGGCCGCAGAGCACGCCCTGCTCCTCAAGCTGGTCGAGCATGGCGAGGTACCCAGTCTGCATCTTTTTCAGCAGCCGGTGCATGAACTCCGGGCGGTCCATCAGCGCCAGCAGGGCGTTCTCGGCGCCCATCCAGGTCGCGATGGGGTCCCAGTACGACAGGTAGGGTTCCACCCCCCACGGAATCACTTCGAGCAGGCCGTCGAAAATTTCATGAGCCGTCTCCAGCCGGCGGGCGGTCTCCCGGGAGTCATGGCGGATGACCGGCATTTTGATTTTCTCCAGATCGCCTTCCGTCTCAAACTGATTCCGGTAATGATGGCTGACGACGGCGTTCTGAGGGTCCGTGGCCGCGGTTTCCTCCTCCGTCGCGATGCCGAACCCGCTGTTCTTGACCGCCTTCGGAACTTTGATGGATGGCTCGACCACCATGTCCGCGGGGAAATGATGCCACTGGTAGAGGAGCCGCCGCAGTTTCGTCTCGTAATCCCGGCATTCCGCATCGGTGCAGCGGAGCGTCAATTCGTCATTGACGTTCATCTCATTCCAGCACACCTGGTCGATCATCACCATGGGGCGCTCCGGCCGGAGCGCGTTGAGTTTCCGCCACAGGGCGCGTTTCTCCGCCTGCACCGGCAGGGCCGCAATTTCTCCGACTTCCGCCGCCAGCGCTCTTAAAATGTCGAGATCATTCCGGTTCAACATGGATTTCCTCCTCTTGGTTCAGGCGTCGCCCGATCCGGATTTTTCTTGAGACAAATCATTGATGCTGCCTTGAATATACTGTGATACAGTGATATTTTCCTGCATACGGATGACTTTTAATTGTACTGTGGTGATATTATGGCGATGCTGATCCAGTGGAGTTCGTTGAATACCGGGGAGCGCGGGTTCCATACCGCGATCTATGGCGCCGCCGGGTTTCGTTCGGTCTGCCACAACCACGATTTCGCCGAATGCTTCGTGGTTCTGGCGACGGAGCTCATCCACCAGATCAACGGAACGGAAGTCGTTCTGAAAAAAGGCGATGCGGTATTCATCCGCCCGGACGACGCGCACGGATTCAGACTCGATCCCCGGTTTTCCGGCCAAGTCCTCCTCAATGTCGCGTTTCCGGTTGATGTGATGAAGCGTCTGAGGAACCGGTTCGAACAGGAGTCGTTATCGACGGAACTGTTTGACCGGGAATTCCCGGCGGTCCTGAATTTGCCGGAACACCTCGTCGCCGTCCTGCTTGAGCAGTTCGCCCAGCTCCAGTCGTCGGCGTTCGCGGGGCGGCTGCATTTGGAGTGTTTTTTGCTCAATCTGCTGCTGAACGGTTCTTCCGCCGGGGCCGGGCAGATTCCCGACTGGCTGGCCTATGCTTACCAGTGCATGGAGGAGCCGAAACGGTTGTGCGGCGGGATCGCCGAATTCGTGCGGCTCTGCGGCAGGTCGCCGGAACACGCGAGCCGGAGCCTGAAAAAATATTACGGCTGTACCCCCACCGAACTGGTCACCCGGCGGCGGCTGGAACGTGCCGCGCTGCTGCTGCGGACTTCCAATCTCTCCATCGATGAAATTGCCGCAAAGTGCGGCTTTCTCAACCTGAGCTATTTTTACCGGGAATTCAAAGCGCATTACCGGCACTCGCCGCGCCGTTACCGGTTGCAGAATTTCACCCCGGTACTTTGAGCACCGTTACGGTTTGAGGATGAAGATCTCCTGCCAGACGATCGACTGGCGGGCGGTGTCGTAGAGCTGGAAGTTCCAGCGGTCGTCGCCGTCGGTGGCGCGCAGCACGAGCGGCGCGTCCGGGGCGTAATGGATTCCGCTGATTTTACCGGTCCGCTCGATGATCCGCTTCGCCACCGGAGTCAGCTCGGCGTCGCCCTGCACGGCCACCGCCGCGCCCGGACAGTTTTGCAGCGTATAGGCGAAGAGCGAGGTCACCGCGTCGTTTTCCGCTCCGCGCCGGTCGCGTTCCGCCGGAAGCGCGGGGTCGACGATCACTCCCGGCGGCGGATCACCCGGCGGCAGCATGCAGCATCCCGCCGCCGCCAGCAGCAGGGCGGATATTGCCGTGACGATTGCTGTGCGCATATTCCTTTACTCCAGGTCGCGGCGCTTCCGGCAGATGCAGATCGAGTTGCACCGCGGGCAGCGCGTCAGGTTGACGGACTCTTTGACGATGAACGAATGGTGGCAGCTGTCGCAGTGAAACAGCGTGCTGTTGCTGAGCTTCCAGCTGAACCGCTTCACCCGGTAAAGCTCGCGCCACCAGAGAATCCCGATGAAAATCATCCACAGCAGGAAAAATGCGAACAGCGCGTCGGCGTAAGACAGTCCGATCATGGCTCCTCCTCTCCCGGTGCGGCGCCGGAGACGGTCTCCGGCCAATAGACGACAATGGTTTTATTGGTATCGAAGAGTTCGCCCGCCACCGCCTGCATCGCGGCCCGGTCGAGCGCGGGAACTCCGGACGATTCGGCCAGGTGTTGCCGCATGAACCCCGGCGTTCCCCAGACCGTCACCACCGTCGGGCGCAGCGCGGGGCCGACTGCGGGCGGCATGGAGAGCCGGTCCAGACGGACCGGTGCGCCGTCGCCGTCGCGGACCACCGGCTTCCGCACCGTCGCCGGAGTCCGGAATTCCGGTCCCCGCGAGGTTCCGCCGAACGCCGTGGTCTCCGTCTCCGCCGTCATCCCTGTCAGCGGGACGTAACCCGGCAGGCCGGGCAGCGGCGGCATTTCGCGGAATCCGGCGGCGCGGCGGCCTTCAATCGAGCGCATCCGGCGTCTGTCGAGCAGCGCGACGTATCCCGAGGAGGAGTCGGCGCGTGAAATCTGCGACGGGTCGTGAACCGCGATCCAGCTCTCCAGCTTCTTCCACTCCTCCGCGGAAAATTCCGCCCGCGACAGCAGCGTCACCCCCGGACTCTCCGGCGCGGCGACGGTTCGCTCGGCCGGCTGGTATCCGGCCAGGGAGAACAGGGCGGCGTGAATCAAGATCGCCGCCGCCAGCGCCTCGACCGTGATTACCCAGCCCGGCGTGATGGGCCGTTTCAACCGGTTTTTCGGAATTCTCGCCATCCGTCCCTCTAGTATTGACCGAACACCGTTTCCGGCCGCGTGTCGGGCGGCACCGTCACGAGAAAGCTGGCCAGGTTCGCCGCTTCCGCCAGCCCCATCACTTCGGCGCTCTGTTCGAGCGTCACCCCGCGGTCGGCGAGAATGATGATCGTCGCGTTGCGGCTGCGGCCGTACACCTCGTTGAATTGCTGCCGCAGCGATTCCGGCGTGGCCGGGCGGTCGTTGAAGTAGAGCAGCCGTCCGCCGTCCGGTTTCCGGGCGATGGTCACCACGAACTTTTCGAGGTCCGCCACGCTCGACGGACGCACCCGGGGCGGATTGACCCGAATCCCCGATACCCGGACGAACGAGCTCGACAGGAACACGAACAGCATGGTGAGAAAAAGCACGTTGATGAGCGCGGTCGGTTCCGGCCAGCCGCTCTTCGGCTTCAGCCGCGGCTTGTAGCGCCGTTCCCCGATCTTACTCATGGCTCTCCTCCTGCGCCGGCTGCCCGGCTTCGCGCCGCCGCCGCTCGATGAAGCCGAGCATTTCAAGCGACGCCTTCTCCATATCGAGCGTGATGAGATTGATCCGCGCCACCAGGTAGTTGTAGGCCAGATAGCAGGGAATCGCCACGGTCAGCGCCGCCGCCGTGGAAATCAGCGCCATATTGACCGCCCCGGCGATGTCGGTCGCCGAAAACGCCTCGTTTGCCTGCGCCACCTGGAACACCCGCATCATGCCGAGCACGGTGCCGAGAAATCCGATCAGCGGCAGCACGAACCCCAGCGTCGAAAGCAGATTGACGTGGCGTTCCAGCTTCGGAATCTCCTCCAGCGCCGCGTCGTCCATCGCTTTGCGGATGTCTTCGTCGCCGCGTTCGTAGGCGCGGATCGCCGCCGCCAGCAGCCGCGCCGCCGGGCCCGGCGTGTGGTCGCAGAGCGTCAGCGCTTCGACGAATCCGTCGCGGCGCAGCACGTTGAAGAGCCCGCGCAGGAGTTCCCCCGCGTTGATCTCCTCGCGGTGGAACTGGAACACTTTTTTCAGGAAAAGAAACAACGCGAGAACGCTGCAGCACAAGATCACCCACATCACCGGGCCGCCGTCCCTCATCAGATTCCAGAAAAATGACATTTTATGGCTTCCTTTGCAGTTTGTATTTTCGCTGGATCTCCTGCCGGATTCGGGCGAAATCCTCGCCGGTCGGCAGTTGCAGCTCTTCGAGGATCCAGATCACCCGCTGCGCGTTGCGCGCCCCGGCCGGAGTCCCCGGTTTCAGGTAGGCCAGCGCCGCCGCGTAGGCGGCCTTCCCGGTCCACACCGGGTCCGGC
>CAYSZM010000182.1:0-6321 GCA_964435365.1 uncultured Victivallis sp.
TGCCGGTCGGGAGGAGGTTCGGAGGGGGGCGAAGCGCCCCCTCTGATTCCCACGAGACTAGAGTTCAGTAGCGATGAATTTAGCGCGATTGGTGGTGATGGAGTCTACGCCGATTTCGACCATGCGCCTGGCTTCGACGGTACCGTCGACGGTCCAGACGTGGAAGCCGAGATTGGCGGCGTGGAGGGCGTCGCCGTAGGGTTTATCCAGAAATTCGGTGGCGCAGATGTCAACGCCGTCGACGCCGAGTTCGCGGAGTTTGGCGACCAGTTCGGCGGGGGAGAGCTTGGGGCCGCCGTGATTCTGCCAGTCGCCGGCCCAGTTGCAGGTGAGCCAGTAGGCTTTGTGGGCGGGGAAGAGTTGTTTGACGGCGGAGATGGTGGCTTCGTCGAAAGCGATGAAGGTGAGCTGGTCGGGGCGCCAGGGGCCGGAGGCAAAGATGGCTTTCAACGCATCGACGATGGGGCCGACGCTTTTGAGCTCGATATAAATTTCGCCATATTCGGGCATGGTTTCGAGGACTTCGCGGAGGGTGGGAACGCGGGTATAGCGCCAGACGTCGCCTTTCCAGAGACCGGCGTCGAAGGTGCGGATCTCGTTGAGGGTCAGTTCGGAAATGGGTTTGTCGACGCCGCAGGTACGGCGGCAGTTGTCGTCGTGCATGCAGATGACTTCGCCGTCTTTGCTCAGGTGGAAATCGCCTTCGATGCAGGCGGCGCCGCGCGCCCAGGCAAGTGTAAAGGCTTCGATGGTGTTTTCCGGCGCAATGATCGACTCGCCGCGGTGCGCTACGATTTTGACGGACATGATTACCAAAACTCCTTGTTATTTGGGACAGTCACAGGAAAAGATAACATCGACTCCGGTCTTTTCAATATCGGAGAGGAGGACGTCGCCTCTTTTGACCGGAACTTTCACTTGAAGCTGATAGAGCCGGTTGAGGAGCGCGTCGATATGACGTTTGGGGAGCGGCAGGTTGGTCCGCACGGGAAGACGCGGCAGGATCGCCGAATCGCTCGCCACGGTGGCGGTCACCACCCGGCGCGGATCGGAGAGTTCGCTCTTCGCGTAGACAACGCCGCGCGGGCAGCGGTTGCCGCTGATTGTCCACTCGCCGGAATCCCCTTCCCGCTTCGCGGTGAGGTGGCAGCCGACCGGGCAGCTGATGCAGATCATTTTCTTTTCCATACGCTTACGCCTCCTCCCTGAGCCGGAATACGAGGGTTCCGGATTCGTTCAACTGTTCGGCGGAGAGTTCGATTTTCAGCATTTCCGCCGGTTTGATCCAGGTGAATTTACGCTTCCAGATGATCCGGCCGTTCAGCTCGGCTTCGAGCGTGGCGGCGTCGCTGACGATGAGCGGACGGAACGAGAAGGTGCATTTCCGATTGCGGTTGAAACGGTTCGGAATGACGTACTTCAGGTTCGATTCGACCGAGACCGGGTTCGCGTCGGATTCGAGCGAACCGCCGAGATAGCGGACGATCGAACAGCCCGCCTCGGTCGATTCCTCTGAAACGAAATCGACCAGGTCGTGGACGTGAAGCACGTTGCCGCCGGCGAACACGCCGGGCACCGAGGTCTGGAGATTGGCGTCGACCACCGCGCCGCCGGTGGCGGGGTTGAGCTCCACGCCGAGCTGCGCCGAAAGTTCGTTCTCCGGAATCAGCCCGACCGAGAAGAGCACCGTGTCGCAGTCGATGCGGAACTGGCGATCGAGCTGCGGAATGCCGCCTTCGAGCGGCGCAACATCCACAGATTGAACCCGTTCGCGCCCGGCGATATTGACTACGCCGTGCTCGAGATAGAGCGGAATCCCGAAATCGTTGAGACACTGGACGATATTGCGGGTCAGCCCGGAGGGGTACGGCATGATCTCGACCACCGCCTTGACTTCGACGCCGCTCCAGCGCAGACGGCGCGCCATGATGAGCCCGATGTCGCCGGAGCCGACGATCACCGCGCTTTTGCCGGGCAGCATGCCCTCGATGTTGAGCAGACGCTGGGCGGCGCCCGCGGTGAAGACGCCGGCGGGGCGTCCGCCGGGGATGGCGAGGTTGCCGCGGTTGCGCTCGCGACAGCCCATGCCGAGGAAAATCGCCCGGGTCCGGAGATAGGCCACGCCTTCGGCGGCGGAGAGCAGCATCAGCTCGAACGTGCCGTCCGGGAGACGGCGGATTTCGCTCACCGTGGTGCCGAGCTTGAATTCGGTATTCGGATTCTCGGCGAGAACGGCCACCCGGTCGGCGTATTCCGGCCCGGTCAGCTCCTCCTTGAAGTAGCGGAGCCCGAAGCCGTTGTGGATGCACTGGCGCAGGATTCCGCCCCGCTGGTCCTCGCGGTCGATGACGACCGTATGGTACGGATGTTTCGCAATTTCAGCGGCGGCGGCAAGTCCCGCCGCGCCCGCGCCGATCACGGCGGCGTCGCAGGTTTCGTGCCGAATCATTTCGCGGCCTCCTTTTCTCCGGTATCGACGGTGTTCTCCCCGAGTTTCCCGCCGAGCAGACGGCTGTCGCCGCCCTTCTTGGTCAGCTCCTCCATCGGGATGCCGCTTTCGCGGCTGATGATTTTCATGATCTTCGCCGAACAGAATCCGCCCTGGCAGCGGCCCATTCCGGCGCGGGTGTAAAACTTGACGCCGTCGAGGGTGGTGTGCCCCTTGCGGACCGCCTCGATGATCTCCGCCTCGGAAATCTTCTCGCAGCGGCAGACCATGTGGGTCCACGCCGGGTCGTCCTCATGCAGGCGGTCGAGCTCCTCCGGCGACTCGTGGCGGAGTTCGTGGCGGGGCGGGTTGCGGTATTCGATGATCTCCTTTTCGACCAGTTCGAGGCCGTCCTTTTTGAGCAGGTCCTTGACATACTCGCCGATGGCGGGGGACGCGGTGAGCCCCGGCGACTGGATTCCCGCCACCTGAACGAAGTGCGGAACCTTCTGCGAGAGATCGATATAGAAGTCTTCCCCCTCGAGCACCGGGCGCAGCCCGGCGAACGAGGTGATCACGTCGCGGGTGGAGATTCCGTTGACCATCCGGCTGACCAGCGTGACGATCCGCTGCATATGGTCGGCGCTGGTCGCGGTGTCGAGCTTGTCCTCGGCGGGGTCGGCGGTCGGGCCGATCATGGTGGTGCCCTCAGCGGTCGGAATGACCAGGATGCCCTTCGACTCTTTGCTCGGCACCGGGAAGATCACCTTCTGCGGACGCGCCTTCGAATTGCGGTCGAGCAGATACTCTTCTCCTTTGCGGGCGTGAATCTGATACTCCTCTGCGCCGCAGCTGCGCGACACTTCATCGGCGAAAAGTCCGGCGGCGTTGACCACATAGCGCGCCTTGATGACGCGGCCGTCGGCGGCGGTCAGCGTCCAATGGCCGCCGCGCTGTTCACCCCTGGTCACCTCGAAGTCGCAGAGGAGATCAACGCCGTTGCGTTTCGACGCTTCGACCAGGCTGAACACATAGCGGTAGGGTTCGATGGTTCCGCCGCCGGGGGCGTGGAAACCGCCGACCACCTCGGGATTCAGCTTCGGCTCCAGCTGGAGCAGCCGGTCGCGCCCGCACATTTCGAGGTCGCGGACGCCGTTGTCCACCCCCTGCCGGTAGAGTTTGCGGACGGTGACCATCTGCTCCTCACTGAACGCCACGACCAGAATCCCGTTGCGGATGAAGGGGAAATCGAGCTCGTAGCGGAGCTTGTCGAACATCAGGTTGCCGAGAATTTCGAGTTTTGCCTTGAGCGTCTTCTCCGCCGAGTGGTGGAAGCCGCCGTGGACGATCCCCGAATTCGCCTTGGATACTCCGAAGCCGACGTCGGCCCACCGCTCGACCAGCGCGACCTTGAGGTCGTAGCGCGACAACTGCCACGCGGTCGAAGCGCCGGAGACCCCGGCCCCTACAATGACGACGTCATACATGGTTCCAGATCCTTTCCAGTTCTCCGAGGTTGTTCACCCGGTAATCGGGACGGACGCCGTCCGGGACGACGAGGTCCGCGCCGGGAGAGTCGATCAGGCAGGTCAGCGCTCCGGCATTCTGCCCGAGCGCGATGTCGGTGGCGAGACGGTCGCCCGCCATCAGGCAGGCGGAAACCGGTACGCCGTAACGCGCCGCCGCCTCGCGCAGCATGCCGGGGTCCGGCTTGCCGAGCACTTTGAGTTTCGTGTTGGTGGATACTTCGAGACACCGGGTGATCGCGCCGCAGTCCGGCAGCCAGGTGGGCTGGTCGGTGGGGCAAAACACGTCCGGATGCGTCGCAAAGCCCGGTACGCCCCGCCGCAGCAGCCACGCGGTCCGGCAGAGATCGCGGTAGTGGAAGTCGCGGTGAAAGGCGACCACCACCGCCTGCGGCGCGTCGTCGTCGAATGCGAACCCGGCCGCCTCGAACTCGGGACGGATGCAATCCATGCCGAAGAGGTGGATCTTCTTCACTTCCGGGTGGTTGCGTTTCAGGTAGTCGATGGTGTAATCGGTCGAGGTGTAGAAATTCTCCGGCGCGGTTTCGATGCCCATGCCGCGCAGTTTGGCGATATACTCCGCCGTGCTGTACGATGAGTTGTTCGACAGGAACGCGAAGCCAACGCCGCGCGATTTCAGGAATTCGAGGAACGGGACCGTGGTCGGAAACAGCTTCCCGCCGTGATAGATGGTGCCGTCCATATCGAGGAACACCTGCCGGATTGATTGCAGCCGTTCGGGCATTTCAGCGATTCTCCCCTTTGATCCGAAGCGCCAGCGCCGGGCGGTCGGTATAGATGCGGAAGACGCCGATCTCGAAGAATTTGCGCATCTCCGCCTCGTCGTTGACGGTCCACACCCCCGGCTCCAGCCCGGCCGCGGCGATCGCGGCGACCCGTTCGCGGTTCAGGCTGTCGCAGTGGGCGACAATGCCGTGAAATCCCGCCGCCGCCGCCTTTTCGATGCCGGACTCAAGCTGTTCGACGCCGTAGGTGTCGTAAAAAATGACCGCTTCGGGAATCCGTTTCTTTGCCTCGCTGATCCAATCGAAGTTGCCGTCGTTGAAGGCGATGCGCCCGCTCATTCCGGCCTTTTTCACCGCCTCGCAGATCGCACCGATTGCCGGACACTTCGGCTGGAGCGAGACCCGGATTTGCGGATGCTTCTTCGCCAGCGCCAGCAGCTCATCGAGCGTCGGGAGCGGCAGTTTGAGGCCGGGCGCAAAGCCATGCGCCGCATTGAGTTTGCGCAGCTCCGCCGCTTCGGTTCCGGCAATGGCAAGATCGGTTCCGCAGGTGCGCCCGGTAGTCGCATCGTGGCAGAGAAACAACACGCCGTCGGCGCTCTCGCGCACATCGGTTTCCAGAAAATCGACGCCGAGCGCAATCGCGCTTTCGAAACTTGCAAGCGTGTTCTCCGGCGCCGCTTCGCAGTTCCCGCGGTGCCCGGTCACTCCATTGTTCAGGAACATCATGGCGGAATCCTCCCCCGATCCGGCTTGTTTACCATCAAGTTTACTCAATATAAACTTAATCAGCAAATAAATCAACCGCAAAAGCGAAAAAAAAGCAAGAAATCGTTCCGGGAGCTGGCAATGGGGCGGTTTTGCCAGTATATTACTTCATTTCCACACCTGTTTCGAGGGGGAGTTTTCATGCCTGCTTTCGACCGCATTCACTCAGGGCTGGACGGACTTGACCGGATCGTCGATTCGATCCGGCTCGGGGACAACGTCGTCTGGCAGCTTGCCGACCTCGCGGATTACCGTTATTTCGTCGAACCCTTCGTCGAACGCTCCATCGCCGACGGCAGGACCGTCCATTACATGCGGTTCGCCAACCATCCCGCGCTGCTGGAGCCGCGGCCGGGGGTGGAAATCCACACCTTCAACCCGGACGAGGGCTTCGAGCCGTTCACGGTCAAGGTGCATGAAGTCATTGCCGAAAAAGGGCTTGAGGCGTTCTACGTGTTCGACAGCCTCTCCGGGCTCCAGACGGCGTGGGCGTCGGACCTGATGATGGGGAACTTCTTCCAGGTGACCTGCCCGTATCTCTTCGAGCTCGACACGGTGGCCTATTTCGCGGTGCTGCGCAACCGCCACGCCTTCGAGGCGATCGCCCGGATCCGCGACACGACGCAGCTTCTGCTCGACGTGTTCTCCGGCGACGGCCTCCGCTTCGTGCACCCGCTCAAGGCGTGGAACCGCTACGGCGCGACCATGTTCATGCCGCACCGCATCCTCGAAACCGGCGAGATGAAGCCGCTCACCGACTCGGTCGAAGCGGGCAAATTCTACGCCGTGCTGAACCGCACCGGGCTCAACCCGGTGGACTGTTCGCTGGACAACTGGGACCGCGCCTTCCTGC
>CAYSZM010000183.1:0-6301 GCA_964435365.1 uncultured Victivallis sp.
AACGGTCTATCGCTACGAGAAATCGGGTGCGCTGCACGGCCTCCTGCGGGTGCGCGGCTTCACCCAGGACGACGCGCACATCATCTGCACCCCGGAACAGATCGAGGATGAGATCGCCGAGGTGCTGCGGTTCAGTCTTTACATCTGGAAGAGCTTCGGCTTCACCGAGATCAAGCCGTACCTCTCGACCCGCCCGGCCAAGGCGGTCGGCGAGCCGGAACGCTGGGAGAAGGCGACCGTTTCGCTGCGCAAGGCGGTGGACAAGCTCGGGCTGGTCTGCGAAGTGGACGAGGGCGGCGGCGCGTTCTACGGGCCGAAGATCGACCTCAAGGTGAAGGACGCGATCGGCCGTGAATGGCAGACCGCGACGATCCAGTTCGACTTCAATCTGCCGGAGCGGTTCGACATGACCTACATCGGCGAGGACGGCAAGAAACACCGCCCCTACATGGTGCACCGCGCGCTGATGGGTTCGCTGGAGCGCTTCTTCGGCATCCTGATCGAGCAGTACTCCGGGGCGTTCCCGATGTGGCTGGCGCCGGAACAGGCGCGGATTCTGCCGGTTTCGGAGAAGCTGCTCGATTACGCGAAAAAGGTCGAACTCGAACTGCGGCAGCAGGGATTCCGGGTCGAGACTGACGTCCGTGCTTCGAGCCTCGGCGCGAAGATCAAGGATGCCCGCAACGAGCGCATTCCGTATCTGCTGGTGGTCGGCGAGCGCGAGGCCGAGGAGGGCACCGTCTCCGCCCGGAACCGCCGCGAAGGCGAGCTCGGCACGCTTTCGCTCGCCCAACTTGCGGAAAAAATGCGTTCCGAGGTTGAAAACAAGGTAATCTGAAGATATTGTAGAAGAACGACAAGCCGCGTTGGGGAGTCCTCCGGCGCGGAAGCATAGCAAACACAACAAGTCTGGAAGGAGGGTATTGCTATTGCCAGGTTGTTGAAACCCAATGATCGTACATTCACCGCTGACCAGGTCCGCCTGATCGGGCCGGACGGCGAGCAGCTGGATGTGGTGACGTTGATGAGGGCGCGCGAAATGGCGCAGGAAGCCGGTTTGGATCTGGTCCTGGTATCGGACCGGGCCACGCCGCCGGTTCTCCGCATCATGAACTTCGGCAAGCTCCAATACGAGCAGAAGAAGAACCTGAAGGCGCAGCGCAAGAATTCTGCGACTCAGAAGCTCAAGGAAGTCAAGTTCCACATCAACATCGACAGCCACGATTACGAGACAAAAGTCAAACATGCGCTTGACTTTTTGGAAAAAGGGTGTAGATTAAAAGTCACTCTGGCGCTTCGCGGCCGTGAGATGGCCCATCAGGATCTGGCTTACCAGCTGATGGAACAGGTCATGACCGAGTTGGCTCCGCATGCGGATGCCGACGGCAAACCGAAGCTGCTGGGGAGGAATATTTCCGTGAACTTCGCCCCGAAATAAGCGGGTGCGAAACCACCGCAGCCGGTAGAGCATTGACCGGCTCGGCGGACAAGCAAATCCAATCAAAGGAAACGAACAATGCCGAAGTTGAAGACCAGAAAGTGCGCCGCGAAGCGGCTCAAGCAGACCGGAACGGGTAAGTTCATGCACAGCAAGGCGGGCGGACGTCACCTCAAGTCCTCCAAGAACGCCAAGCGCCGTCGTCGTCTCCGTCAGGACGGAGCCGTGAAGTCGACCGAAATGAAGCGCATCAAAGCTGCGCTGCCGTACGGCCTTTAATCGCAACGACGGAGGGAATGAATTATGGCCAGAGTCACTTATGCCGTGCCGTCGCGCAAGCGTCGCAAACGTACCTTAGAGCGTGCCAAGGGTTTCTACGGCAACGCGAGTAAGAATATCCGTACCGTATACGACGCCGTCGACAAGGCGGGAGTCCATGCGTACAAGGGCCGCAAGCAGAAGAAGCAGCAGTACCGCGGTCTGTGGATCGTCCGTATCAACGCTGCCTGCCGCGCGCTGGAAGTCAATTACAGCCAATTCATGAACGGGCTGAAGAAGGCGAACATCGAGCTGAACCGCAAGGTTCTCGCCGACCTCGCCGTCAACGAACCCGCGGAGTTCAAGGCCCTGGTGGAAAAAGTCACCCAGGCCTGAGCTGGCGACAAATGCTTGAAACAGCTTGAAGGTGGTGACTTTTTTCACCGGCTTCAAGCTGTTTTTGCTTTAGGGGCTGTGAGGAAATAAGTGGTACTTTATGCCGAGGGGATCGGGGAGAGATTCCGGTTTTGCCGGTGAGGAGCAAAGCCGCAGAGCTTTGTGACGAATCGGCGGAGCCGGAAGGGCCCCGAGACACCGGCAGAAAGTTTCACTTATTTTTGAACATCTCCTTTAAAAAGGACGCAGAATATGAACAGCAGGCGATTTAGCCGCCGCCGCCGGATGTGCCGGGGTTGCCGTCAACGGTGACTCCGGCACATCCGACGGCGGGTGGTGCGGTTTGTCGGATCAGAACTACAGACGATTATTCTTCAGGAACAGAAAATTCTCATGAATGCGATCATTGAAAAAATCAACCGGGCGCTGACCGAGGCGGAGGCGAAAGCCGCGGCGGCCGCCGACGGCGCCGCCGTCGAACAGATCCGGATCGACTATCTCGGCCGCAACGGGCTCTTCCCGGCGCTGTCGAAAGAGATGGGCGGCGTCTCCCCCGAAGAGCGCAAGGATACCGGGCGCGCCTTCAACGAAGGGCGCAACAAGATCCAGTCGTTGATCGACGAGGCGACGGCGCGGCTGGCGGGCGGAGCCGAGAGCGCTTCCGACGCGATCGACCTGTCGCTGCCGGGACGGCGCTGGAACTGCGGGCACAAGCACCCGATCACCATCCTCACCGACGAGTGCGTGGCGCTCTTCCGGCGGATGGGCTTCCTGGTGGCCGAAGGGCCGGAGATCGAGACGGTGTTCAACAATTTCGACGCATTGAATACGCCGCAGGATCACCCGTCGCGCGATCCGCAGGACACCTTCTACTTTGCGGACGGCCGGATTCTGCGCTCGCAGACGAGCCCGGTGCAGATCCGCACCATGCTGTCCCACGAGCCGCCGGTGCGCATCGTCGCGCCGGGCCGGGTTTTCCGCCGCGACACGCCGGACGCGACCCACGGCATGAACTTCCATCAGCTCGAAGGGCTCTACATCGACCGCAATGTTTCGCTGGCCGACCTCAAGAGCGTGCTCCGGACGTTCGCCACCGAGATGTACGGGCCGAAGGTCAAGATCCGGCTGCGGCCGCACTTCTTCCCGTTCACCGAGCCGTCGGTCGAATACGACTTCTCCTGCATCATGTGCGGCGGCAAGGGGTGCCCGGTGTGCAAGAACTCCGGCTGGATTGAGATCGCCGGGGCGGGTATGGTCGACCCCAACGTGCTGCGGAACGTCGGTTACGACCCGGAAATCTGGAGCGGATACGCGTTCGGCCTCGGGCTCGAACGGCTGGCGATGCTGCGCTACCGGATTCCGGATTTGCGGTATCTCTATGAGAACGACGTCCGTTTCCTCGAACAATTCTGAATCTGATTGAGAGTAAGGTGAAGCTCAAATGAATATTTCACGCAACTGGCTGGCCAGGTACGTCACGATCGATTGCGACCTGGCGTCGCTCTGCGAAAAGCTGACGATGGCCGGCATCGAAGTGGAGGCCCTCGAATCGGCGGGCGGAGTTCCCGCCGGCGTGGTGGTCGGGAAGATTCTCGAACGCGCCCAGCACCCGGATTCGGACCATATGTCGGTCTGCAAGGTGGATGTCGGCGGCGAAGCGCCGATCCAGATCGTCTGCGGCGCGCCCAACTGCGACGCGGGCAGCGTGGTTCCCGTCGCCACCATCGGAACCGTGTTCCATACGCCGGAAGGCGAATTCAAGATCAAGAAGTCGAAGCTCCGCGGCGTCGAATCCTGCGGGATGATGTGCAGCGAGCAGGAGCTCGGCATTTCGGAGAACCACGACGGGCTGATGCAGCTCGACAAGAGCCTCGCATTGGGAACTCCGGTCGACCGGCTTTTCCCCTGCGACACCCGGATCGAGATCGAAGTGACGCCGAACCGCCCCGACTGGCTGTCGATGTGGGGCGTAGCGCGCGACGTCTCCTGCCTGCTCGGAACCGAGGCGAAACTGCCGGAAGTGAAGCTGCCGGAGTGCGCGACTCCCGCCCCTGGGCTGGTGACGGTCGAAGCGCCGGAGCTCTGCACCCGGTACACCGGCCGGATCATCCGCAACGTCAAGATCGGCCCGTCGCCGGAGTGGATGCAGAAAGCGCTGGAATCCATCGGCCTCCGCCCGATCAACAACGTGGTGGACGTGACCAACTATGTCATGATGGAACTCGGCCAGCCGCTGCACGCCTTCGACCGCGCCAAGCTGGCCGAAGGGCGCGTCGTGGTCCGCCGCGCCAAGTCCGGCGAGGAGATCACCACGCTCGACGGCAGCACCGTCAAGCTGGAGCCGCGTCACCTGGTCATCGCCGATGCGAAGAAGCCGATGGCGCTGGCGGGGGTGATGGGCGGCGAATTTTCCGGCGTCAAAGAGGGGACGACCGAAGTGTTGCTGGAGAGCGCGGTGTTCCAGTCTTCCAACATCCGCGCGACCAGCCGCGAACTGGGGATTTCGAGCGATTCGAGCTACCGGTTCGAGCGCGGCGTCGATTGGGATATGGCGGAACTCGCCTCGCTGCGCGCGGCGCAGCTGATTTTGGAGACCGCCGGCGGCGAACTCGCCAGCGAACTGGTGGACGTCTATGAGGCGCGTCCGGCCGAGAAGGTGATTCCGTGCCGCTTCGCGCGCATCCGGAGCCTGATCGGGACCGGGGTGACCGACGAACGCATCGTGGAAATTTTCAAGACGCTGCATCTCGGCGTCTCCGAAGTGAACGCCCAAGGTTGCGTGGTCACCGCGCCGCTCTTCCGCCTCGACCTCGAACGCGAGGCCGACCTGGCCGAAGAGGTGGCGCGCATCGACGGGCTGGACAAGGTGCCGGAGATTCCGGTGCAGGGCAAAATCTGCGGCTCGGTCCGCGAAGACGCCTACCTGCCGCTCCAGACCCTGCGCGACAAGATCATTGCGATCGGGTTCTACGAGTGCAAGCATTACAGCACGGTGAACCTCGCGTCGGCGCTGTCGGACAGCCGCTTCGCCAAGAAGGACCTGGTCGAGCTTTCGAACCCGATCAGCCTCGAACTGGCGGTGATGCGTCCGAGCCTGCTCGGCGAAATGCTCGGTTCGGTCGAGCGCAACATCTCCCGCCGCAATCTGAATTTGCGGCTGTTCGAGATCGGCACCGCGTTCTGCGCGACGCCGGAACTCTTCCCCGAAGAGCGGCAGGAGCTCTGCATCGCGCTCACCGGGCAGCGGATGCCGGAACGGTATTCGGACGAGCTCAAACTGGTTTACGATTTCTACGACCTCAAGGGGGCGATCGAGTCGCTCTTCGAGATGATGCATATTACGCGTTACCGCTTCGTTCCGGCCGAGGACGGCCGGTTCCGCAAGGGGCACGCGGCGGAGATTCAGGTCGAGGGCAAAACGGTCGGCATGTTCGGCGAACTCTCCGGCAAGCTGACCAAGGGGTGGCGTACCACGCACCCGGTGTTCGCGGCGCAGCTGGAAGTGGCGCCGCTCCTGGCGGCGGACCGCGGGGCGGGCTACTACACGCCGTTCTCGTTCTTCCCGGCGACCAGCCGCGACGTGGCGTTCGTGGCTCCCGCCGGGCTGACCCATGCGGACGTGCTCGAATTCATCCGCAAGGCGAAACCGGCGGATCTTGAATCGGTCCGGCTCTTCGATATTTTCGAGAAGGACGGCAAAACGAGCATGGCCTATCAGCTCACCTTCCGCAACGCGGAACGGACGCTGACCGACGCCGAAGTCAACACGCGCTTCGACAAGCTGCGTGAAAAATTGAAGAACGACCTCAAGGTCGAATTGCGGTAACGAATTGGATACAACAGGCAATCTGGAAGGACAGGTAAGATGAGCAACAACAAAAGTGCCGGGACGGTGTTTGAGGGAAACCTCGACGCGAAGGGCCTCAAGTTCGGGATCGTCTGTGCGCGGTTCAACGACTTTTTCGTGAGCAAGCTGCTGGACGGGGCGATGGACGCCATCGTCCGTCACGGCGGCAATGGCGCGGATGTTTCCGTCGCCTATGTGCCGGGGTCGTATGAGATCCCGTTCGCGGTGAAGAAACTGATCCAGACCGGCAAGTACGACGCGGTGCTCGCGCTCGGCGTGGTGATCCAGGGTGCGACGCCGCACGCCGGGTACATCAACTCCGAAGTGGCGAAGTGCCTCGCCCAGCTCGGGCTGGAGAGCGG
>CAYSZM010000184.1:0-2560 GCA_964435365.1 uncultured Victivallis sp.
CCGGATTCGTCAACCGCGTATTCGGCTGGATGACGGCGGGGCTCGCCCTCACCGGTCTGGTCGCCTGGACCGCCTATGATTACGCCCCGCTCCACGACCTGATCCTCGGTTCGCGCGGCATTTTCACCGTGCTCTTGATCCTGGAACTGGTCGTCGTCATCGTCATGACCGCAGCGGTAAACAAGCTGTCGGCCGCCGGCGTAGCAGCCTGTTTTCTGGCATTCTCACTGTTGAACGGACTGATGCTGAGCTGGCTTTTCGTGATCTACGACCTCAACTCGCTGGCCGCGACCTTCTTCGTCACCAGCGGGATGTTCGGCGGAGCCGGGTTGTTCGGCTACGTGACCAAGCGCGACCTCTCCGGCATCGGCGGCATCGCATGCATGGCGTTCTTCGGGCTCATCATCGCCTCGATCGTCAACATCTTCTGGTTCAACTCACTGATGGACAAGCTGATCTGCTACGCGGGGGTCATCATCTTCGTCGGACTCACGGCGTGGGATCTCCAGCGCATCAAGCAGATGTCGTTCGCGGTCGCCGACGGGCGGATCGAAGAGAGCACCGGGCGCAAATACGCGATCTACGGAGCGCTCAACCTCTATCTCGATTTCATCAACCTTTTCCTGTTCCTGCTGCGGCTCTTCGGAGGACGCAAGTAGTTACGATCAAGGAGATTCCGGTTTGCTGCGGAAGCTGAAACAATATCGTTTGCCGCTCTATCTGGGCGCGTTGTTCTTCGCGCTCAGCGGAGTACTGCACCCACTGTTCCACCAGCTGAACGACGGCGGGTGCCGCACTGCGTCCGCAACGGTCGAAAAGGCGGCGTCTTCGCACCCTTCCCACGACCGGAACGCCCCGGCCCACCGTGATTCGCACTGCCCGGTCTGCGCCGGGCTGTTCAGTTCCGCCGAAATTCCGGAACCTGCGCCCGAAGCGGTCATTCCGGAACTGCCGACGGTCTATGTCTGCATTCTTTCCACTCCGCATCAGCCGGAGTTCGCCGTCTACCGGCAGGTGCGCGCCCCGCCGGCCCTTTCCTGAATCAGTTTCCATTTTCCCCAAATGAAGCCTGCCGAACAATCCGGCGGGCTCGAATTCATGTCTCAAAATTCAGGAAATTACCCGATTATGAAACGCTTTTCTTTTACTTTGATCGAACTCCTCGTCGTGATCGCCATCATCGCGATTCTGGCCGGAATGCTGCTCCCCGCGCTCAACCAGGCGCGGGAAAAGGCGCGCTCCACCACCTGTCTCAACAACCTCAAGCAGACCGGCCTTGCGCTGGCGCTCTATTCGGACGCCTACGGCGGGACCTGGCCGGTGGTCCACCAGGGAACCTTCGCCGACCACCACGAGCTGGAGCCCGAGGTCGAATGGTTCCAGCCGCTCACCGCGGTGGGCTACAGCCTCGACTACCTGCACTGTCCGTCGGACCTCGGGTTCGACCCCGACGAAGGCAGGCAGAGCTATATGATGAATACGATGCTCACTTTCGGGCGGAAGATTTCGACGCTGCGGAATTCCAGTTTCTATATCGCGCTCGCCGAACGCGGCGGGGACACCAAAGAGACCGCCGTCGAGCACCAGTGTTACGACGGCATGTGCGAACCCCATGACTGGGAGGACAATGTCGCACAGACCCGCCACAACAAGCGCGCGAACTATCTCTTTGTGGACGGCCACACCCAGAACGCAGCGTTCCAGGAAACGGTGGGCGACGAGTCGATCGCCCAAAACCACCATTTCCTCCGCGACTGGGGCGGCAACTCCTATTTCGAGTCGGAAGGGCACGAACACTAGCCGATTCCCGGCCGGAGGAGACAGACCGCCTCCTCCGGCGGCGTCAATCCCGGTTCAGCGCGGCAAGCGCGTTTTCGTGAAGCTGCCGGATGAGCGGCGTGTCGGGCAGGAATTCCATGATGGCGGCAAGGTAACCCCGCTTCAGGAATTCCCGGCGGCTCCAGCCGAAGTTGAGGTCGTCCGCCCACATCAGCTTGGCGGAAATGAAGTCGCAGATGGTGCGCATGTCGCGGTGACGCGGGCACTCGCCGCGCAGCAGGGCTTCGCGGACCGGGGGCGACAGCTCCGCCCTCTTGCCCAGCCCGAAGACGATCGATTCGTTCTCGGGGTCTTCCAGATAACCGAGCAGGATCGGCACGATATCGAGCTTGTCGGCGTCGCGGACGGCTCCGGCGAGCTGGCGGGCGCGAGGCGTAAGCCCTTCGGGAACCGTCAGCTTGTTGTGGGCGCGGATCGCCGCAAGCACATCCGTTTGTCCCTCTTCGGGCAGGTCGTCGAGCATATGCCGTTCGACGGCCAGCTCCGCCGAGCGGTCGCCGTGGTCGAAGCTGTCGGCGTCGTTGAAGGTGCGGAAGCGGGAAAATTGTTCGAACCGGCTCAGGTCGTGCAGCAGCGCGGCGCGAAGCGCGAGCTCTTTGAGTTCCGGCGAAAAGCGTTCGGCGTCGGCCAGTTTTTCGGTTTCGTTGCGCACCCGGAAGGTGTGGGCGAGCTTCAGCCGCAGATTCCGGTCGATGCCTTCGTCGCCGGTATGGAAACTCTT
>CAYSZM010000184.1:2660-6241 GCA_964435365.1 uncultured Victivallis sp.
TAATATAATCCGAGAAAGTGAGAACGCCAGCTTGAAGGAACGGCAAAACGGCATTAATTTATAGCTCGTAACTGTTTTCGACGGAACTTTTGGCAGGGCCGTCTTTTCGGGAGTTGAAATGCGTTCTCGTTTCAAATTCAAAGGGGAAGACATCGAACAGTACTTCCTCGAGCTGATGGATGGCCGCCGCCGGGAGTGGTACGACCGGGCGTTGACCGACATTCTGTTCATCGCCTCGCGGTTTTACCGGATGGTGATCCAGTTCCGGATCTGGATGTACGACAAACGGGTGATCCGCAACCACGCGCTCGGCTGTCTGGTGGTCAGCATCGGGAATCTCTCCTGCGGCGGCACCGGCAAAACGCCGGTCGTCGAGGTGTTCGCCCGGACGCTGAGCGAAAAAGGGCGCAAAGTCGCCATCCTCTCGCGCGGCTACCGCAGCAAGAAGCGGTCGTTCCTCCACCGGCTCGCCCAGCGCTTCCGCTCGCAGAAGATCGAGCTGCCGCCCAAAGTGGTCTCGGACGGAAAGAACCTGCTGCTGGAATCGGACTACGCCGGGGACGAACCCTACATGCTCGCCTCGAACCTCCGCAAAGTCGCGGTACTGGTCGACAAAGACCGCGTCAAATCCGGGCTCTACGCGGTCGAGCAGTACCAGACCGACGTGATCATCCTCGACGACGGCTTCCAGTACCTGATGCTGAAACCGCACATCAACATCGTGCTGGTGGATTCGACCGACCCCTTCGGCAACGGCAACACGCTGCCGCGCGGCATCCTGCGCGAACCGATCAAGAACATCCGCCGCGCCGACTACATTTTCCTCACCAAATCGGACGGCAGCCACAAGCTGCGCCACCTGAAGAATTTTCTCCGCCACCACACCCGGCGCGCCGAGATCATCGAATGCTGCCACAAGCCGAAGCACCTGGTCCGGATGTTCTCCGACGGCAAACACGAACCGCTGGAGAAGCTGAACAACGCCAAAGTCGCCGCGCTTTCCGCCATCGCCAAGCCGGAGAGTTTCGAGCGCTTCCTCAAACAGCTCGGCGCCGACCTGGTGCTCCGCGACCACTACGCCGACCACCACCGCTACACGCAGCAGGAGATCATCGACTTCATCAACCAGGCGAAGGCGGCGGGGGCGGAATTCATCGTCACCACCGAAAAAGACGCGGTCCGCATCCCGAAACTCGACCGGGTCGATGTGCCGATCTACTATCTGCGCATCGAAATCGACATTCTGAGCGGGCAGGAGAGTTTCGACCAGTGCATTTCAAGAATCTGTTTTCTATAAATCATAGTCAATAAAAGGAACCATGCTTATGCAGACGTTGATCGAGAAGTTCGAAAAGTTCTACGGGAAGAAACCGACCGCGACGGCCCAAGCGCCGGGACGGCTGGAGATTCTCGGCAACCATACCGACTACAACCAGGGCTTCGTGCTCTCCTGCGCGGTCGAGCAGAATACGAAGTTCGCCCTCGCCCCCGTCGCCGGCAAGCATTGCCGGATCAAGGACTTCCGCGACAACAGCGTGCGCGAGTTCGATCTCGGCAACATCGCCACCGCGATTCCGAAGGACTGGAGCAACTACATCAAGGGCGTGATCGTCGAACTGGAGAAGCGCGGCATTGAAGTCGGCGCGTTCGACGCCGGGATGGAAAGCACCGTTCCGCTCTCCGCCGGAATGTCCAGCTCGGCGGCGCTGGAAATCGCCGCCGGATTCGCCTTTGCCGAAGAGTTCGGCATCGAACTCGCCAAGGCCGACTGGGCCCGCGTCGGACAGGGCGTCGAAAACCACTACATGGGGCTCAAGAGCGGACTGCTCGACCAGTTCAGCTCGATCTTCGGCAAAAAGGATTCGATGATCCTCTCCGACTTCCGCTCGGTCGAAGTGCTGCGCACCGTGACGCTCCCGGCGGGCTACTCGATCGTGGTGATCAACTCAATGGCCAAGCACAATCTGGTGGACTCCGAATACAACGTCCGCCGCCAGGACTGCGAATCCGCCGCCGAGAAACTGGCCGGGATGTACCCCGACGTCAAGACGCTCCGCGATGTTTCGCTCGAACAGCTCGAAGTCGCCCGCCCGGTGCTCACCGAACGCGAATACCGCCGCGCCCTCCACGTCGTCGGCGAATGCACCCGCGTGATGGAAGCGGTGCGGATGCTCGAAGCGGACGACGTCGCCGGATTCGGCCGTCTCTGGTTCGAATCCCACGAGTCGAGCCGGGTCAACTTCGAGAACAGTACCGAGGAACTCGACTATCTGGTCGAACTGGCCAAGTCGATTCCCGGCGGCCTCGGCGCCCGTCTCTCCGGCGGCGGCTTCGGCGGCATCACCATCCACCTGGTGAAGAGCGGCGACGCCGAAGAGTACGCCCGCCGCGTCTGCGCCGGGTACAAGGCGCGCACCGGCATCGAAGCCGAATCGATCATCTGCTCCATCGGCGACGGCGCCAGCTCGGAGAAACTGTAAACCCGGAGGAAGAGAAAATGTTGAAGGACGTGGATTTTG
Source organism: uncultured Victivallis sp. (assembly GCA_964435365.1). Classification (GTDB taxonomy): domain Bacteria; phylum Verrucomicrobiota; class Lentisphaeria; order Victivallales; family Victivallaceae; genus Victivallis. Next base: position 5,180 of record CAYSZM010000184.1, read on the forward strand.
CCTCGATTGTCTGGAAGCTTGCGTTTCTGCTGTTACTGATCAACAGCGTAGAGATTTCCAGTTACAGAATGATGGGGGTTTTCAAAACCGCGACCGGCTGGATCAGTGTGGCATTCTTTCTCCTTCTGCTTCTCGCATTCTGCTTTTTCGCAGCGCGAACGAAGGAGGAAACCGCGGAAACCCGTACCGTGACGCTGTTTGCCTTTCGGGTGTTCGGGCTTTTCAGAATCATAAGAATCCTGGTGGTTCTGCCTTCACTCTTTCAACTTCTGGAAACGAAAGTCCCTGCCTCCATACCACCGGCGATTTTGGTCTGGCAGGGCGTTTTTCTGCTTATCGGATTGAGTTTGCTTTTTCTCCCCTGCCGATGGAACCGGCTGATTCTGGCGGTCGGGCGTTTTTTGAGACGATATTGAAATAAATAAGGATTGTCATGAGAATTTTGACCGGAATTCAGCCTTCGGGCACCCCGCATATCGGTAACTATTTCGGCGCGATGCGTCAGATCGCCGAAATTCAGGAGAAGGGCGAAACTTTCGTCTTCCTCGCCGACTATCACTCGCTGACCACCTCGCCGGAACCGGCGCAGCTCCGAGCCAACGTCTTCGAGCTGGCGCTCAACTTCCTCGCCTGCGGAATCAACACGAAAAACACCACCGTGCTCTTCCGCCAGTCCGACGTGCCCGAAGTCTGCGAACTCTCCTGGATTCTCAACAACATCACCCCGGTCGGCCTGCTGGAACGCGCCCACAGCTACAAGGACAAGATCGCCAAAGGGTTCGCCCCCAACAACGGCCTCTTCTCCTACCCCGTCCTGATGGCGTCCGACATTCTGCTCTACCGGAGCACCCTCGTCCCCGTCGGAAAAGACCAGAAACAGCACCTCGAAATCACCCGCGACATCGCGATCAAATTCAACAACCAGTACGGCGAAGTCTTCCCCGTCCCCGAAGAACTGATCCCGGAAGAAGTCGCCATCGTCCCCGGCACCGACGGCCAGAAAATGTCCAAGAGCTACAACAACACCATCCCCATCTTCGGCAAGGAGAAGGAGATCAAAAA
>CAYSZM010000185.1:0-6237 GCA_964435365.1 uncultured Victivallis sp.
ATCGTGCGTCCCTTCATGCAGCCGCTGTAGAGGCCGAGCATGGTCTTCTTGAGTTCCTTGGGATCGATCCAGTTGTTGGTCGGGCCGGCGGCGTCCTTGGTTTCGGAAGCGATGTAGGTCCGCGCTTCGACACGCGCCACGTCGGACGGGTCGGAGCGGAACAGCAGGCTGTTCGGGCGCTTCTTCGGGTTCAGCCGGATCGCCAGCCCCGAATCGACCAGCTCGTTGCAGAGGCGGTCGTACTCTTCCTTGGAACCGTCGCACCAGTAAACCGCGTCCGGCTTACAGATTTCGACCCATCCGTTCACCCACTTGACCAACTTTTCGTTCTTGGTCGGGATCGCGTTCAACTGCTTGACCATAGTGTTTTGCATCCTCCAGATATGTTATGTTTGGGGTTTTCTCATTAGGGTAATCACCAAAATATACACCCGGACAGGCAATGTTTCAAGGACGGGATTTGGAAAAAATACAAAGAAAAACCGCCGGACTTCACATCGAAGTCCGGCGGAGAAGTGCAGTTTTCGTTGATCGGACGGCCCGATCCTACTCGGCGAAAAGCGAACGGTACTCGTCGAGATTGTCTTTGGTCACGAGCACGTAGCGGATGTCGAACGCCTCGTTTCGATCCTTCGGCGCCGGCACATCGTAGCGTGCTTTCGGGTTGGAGAAGACCACCGCGGAGACCTTTCCTGTGTTGATCAGGTCGGCCAGGCCCGGAATCGGACCGGAAGGCAACCCGAGCAACAGAATTTTCGGCCCGTCTTCATTTTTCAGAATTTTCAGTTTTTCAAGATCGGCGGGCAACCCGATCGTTGAAACGATGACGGCCGCGTCCGGATAACGGTCGATCACCTTGTCGAAATCTTCCGACGTCATGGACATGTAGAGCGGCATCGGCATTTCGGAGTATTCCGACGGCAAGTCGATCGTGTCGAGCATGATGTCGTTGCTGCCGTAACCTTCGATCATGGCGTAGGCGAGCTGCTTGATGTTCTCGTTGCGCTGAAAATCGGGGTCTACCAGCAGCAGAAGCTGTTTCTTCGGTTCGATTCCCTTCAGATACTCCCCGACCCGGAATCCCTGCGAGGCGTAGAACGCCATTTCATTCTGCAGCAGGTCGTCACTCATTCCGCCGAACTGACGGTGCCAGAAAAGGGCGCCGCCGGAAAATACCATGATTGCAAATGATACCGAAGCCATTGCAAACAGAAACGCGAGCAGCGTTTTGAAGAACCTTGGCATTCGATTGAATCCCCCATTGTAAAATCATCTGCTCCCGGAATCCGAAGGAAAAAGCCACCCGACAGATTTTTATGCTGTCCGGTGGCCTATTCTTGCGGGCGGGAACCCGTGTCAGTTGGCGAAATTGGCCTTGTACTCTTCCGCATTGTTCTTGTCGACGAGGACGTAGCGGATGTCGAACGCCTTCATCGGATCAGACGGCGCGGGAACGTCGTAGACCGCCTTGGGGTTCGAAATGATCAGTCCGGAGATCAGGTCGCCCTGCAGCGCCTGAAGCAGACCGGGGACCGGACCGGAAGGCAGACCCATCAGGAAAAGCGCCGGACGCTTGTCGGCGGATTCCTTGAGGAACTTCAGGCGGTTCGCATCGGCGGGCAGGCCGACGATGGTGACGATGATCCCGCAATCGGGATGCTTGTCAACCGTCGCATCGAAATCGGTCGCTTTCATCATCATGTAAAGCGGCATCGGGGCTTCTTCCTGATTGCCGGGGAGATCGACGGTATCGACGACGACTTCGCCCTGGTATCCGGCGCGGAGCGCATCGGCCAGCTTCTTGACGTTCTCATTGTTTTCGAGGCCGGGATCGGCGATGAGAAGAATCTTCTTGCCCGGGAGCTTCTCTTTCAGGAAGGTTCCGGTCTTGGTGCCCTGGGAGGCGTAGAACTTCATCTCGTTTTCAAGCAGACTGTCACGGGTTCCGAATACATTCATCTCATTGAGAAGGAGGCCGGCATTGATGACGACGACAACAAAGAGCACGAACGCCACCGGCTGCATCGCCGGATTGGTCTTCTGCTTTTTGCTGCAAACGATCATTCCGATCAAGGCCAGAATCATCAATGCGATATATACGAACTGCATACTTTTTCCCCTTTGTTTTTTTATGATGCAAGGTGTCGTCTACAGACCCAACACTAGTTAAGCTATAATCAATTTCGGTAAAAAGCAAATAGTTTTTTGTGGTTTTTCCGTTTTTTTATAATATTCCGGCATTTTTTTTCGTTATTATCTGGTCAATCCTTTTTGTCCTGCGGTTCTCCCGAGGGGTCCTTCCCTTCTTTCTCCCAGAGTTTCGCCTGTTCATATTCACGGTGGACCTGGTCGATGTCGACCGAAACCGGAGGCATTTCGATCTTCATGTCTTTGAGGGTTTCGACCAGGATTTCTGAAATGGCGTAATTTCGGAAGTATTTTTTATTAGACGGAATCACATACCACGGCGACCGGTCGTTCGAGCAGCGCTCGAGCGCCTCTTCGAACGCCGTCTGGTATTTCGGCCAGAATTTGCGTTCGGTGTAGTCGGCGGCGCTGATCTTCCACTGCCGGTCGGGATCGTCGAGACGGTCCTTGAACCGCTTCAACTGTTCGTCCGGGCTGATGTGGAGAAAGAACTTCACGATGGTGACGCCGTTTTCGCCCAGCAGTTTTTCGAAGTCGTTGATGAGTTCGTAGCGGCCGCTCCAGACCTTTTCGGGCACGATGTCGTGGACGCGCTGGACCAGCACGTCTTCGTAATGGGAGCGGTTGAAAATGACGATTTCGCCTTTTTTCGGCGCGGCGGCGTGGATTCGCCAGAGGAAATCGTGTGCGAGTTCAAGCGAACTCGGCACCTTGAACGACTGCGCCCGGCACCCCTGCGGATTCATGAAGGAGAGCACATGGTTGATGACTCCGTCCTTCCCGGCGGCGTCCAGGCCCTGCAGCACGATCAGCAGAGAACGCTTGTTTTCGGCGTACAGCTGAAACTGAAGTTTGGCCAGCTCGGCGCCGTTGTCGGCAATCTCCTTTTCCGTCTTCTCGTTCTTGTCGATTCCGTAGGTTTCGGCGGGATCGATTTTGTCGAGCTTGAGTTTTTCCCCGGGTTTCACGACCAGCTTTTTGCGGAAATCCATTTTGGCTCCTCCTTTCCGGTTCCGGTTGTCAAAACTAATATAAGCAGGAGAAAACGGGAATGCAAGTTTCAATGCCGCAAATCATCCGCATAAGATGTAATACGCTTTTCAGAATGAGAACTCACAAATACTGCATTTTTACTGTGCCTGAGCGACCTTGCCATCTTGCCCGTTACCTCTGGTAGCGAGCAAGATAACAAAATCACTCAGGCTTTGCAAAAATTTCGTCTTTGCAATTTCTCATTCTGAAAAGCGTATAAGCCGATCCGCCGGGCCGTTGCCGCGGCCCGGAGACGGATCGGTCAGCCGAGTTCGTAGTAGCGGACCGCGTCGGGGGGACGGATGTTGGTGAGGTCGCCGCGGTAGTGGCGCAGCTCGGTGCGGACGTAGGGGTGCTTGAGCAGTTCCTTCTCGTCGAGATCGACGCCGATGCCGGGCCGGTCCGGAATGAGCATTTTCCCGTCGCGCATGGTCAGCTTCTCGTCGCACACCTCCGCCCGGAACGGCACGTCGGTCATCATCATTTCTAGGATGACGAAATTCGGCACGCAGGCGGCGAGTTGGAGCGTCGCGGCGTTGGCCACCGGGCCGGAGGGATTGTGCGGACAGAAGCCGATGTGCCGCGCCTCCGCCTCGGCCCCGAGCAGCCGCATTTCGAAGATGCCGCCCGCGTGCGAGATGTCCGGCTGGATGTAGTCGGCGCAGTTGAGGTCGAAGAACTGCCGGTATTCGTAGCGGTTGTAGAGCCGTTCGCCCGCCGCCAGCGACACGCGCACGCGCTCCTTGACTTCGCGCATTCCGTTGAGGTCGTCGGGCGGCAGCGGTTCCTCGAACCAGTAGATGTCGAATGCTTCGAGCCGCTGCCCGATCTTCACCGCGGTGGGAATGTCGAAGCGGCCGTGGCCTTCGATGAGGAGCAGCACGTCTTGGCCGACCGTTTCGGAGACCTTGCGGACGCACTCCATCGCCGAGTCGAGTTCGCGTTTGCCGATCTGCTGCCACGCCTTGCCGAACGGGTCCCACTTGCAGCCGAGGAACTTGCAGTGGCGGACCTCTTCGGCTTTGGCGGCGAATTCGTCCGGGGTTTTCGCCGGGGCGAACCAGCCGTTGACGTAGATCGGCACCGACTCGCGCATTTTGCCGCCGAGGAGCTGCCAGACGGGGACGCCGAGCGCCTTGCCCTTGATGTCCCACAGCGCGGTTTCTACGCCGGCCAGGGCGCTCATCAGCACCGGGCCGCCGCGCCAGTAGGCGTCGCGGTAGCAGTCGTGGCGGAACGCCTCGATGTTGTGCGGGTCTTTGCCGACCAGCCCGTTTTCGAGGTCGTGGATGGCGGCGACGACGGTGGGCTCGCGGTATTCGAGCGTCGCTTCGCCCCAGCCGTGGATTCCGGAATCGGTCTCGATTTTGACGAATACCCAGTTGGTCCGGAAACAGTTGCAGATGAAAGTCTTGACTTTGGTGATCTTCATATTGGTTTTCCCGGTTATCGGATGAAATTGCCGAAGGCCAGCAGCATCGGGTAGTCCCGGAGCGGCAGGTGGAGGAACCGGCGGTACCCTTTGGCGAGCGGTTCGACCGCCTCCGCCGGAAGTTCGCAGACGGTTCCGTCGAGCAGGTCGACCAGCACCGGGTCGCCTTCGACTCCGGCGATCTCCACGGTGACGGTCGATTCGTAGCCGGAGGAGGTCAAAAGTTCGACCGGCTTCCAGTAGACGAACCCCGCGCCGCCCTCCGGCTTGCGGAATCCGTAGGTGAACAGCCCTTCGCCGGAATCGTCGTCGCGCATGATCCGCGGCGAACGCAATCCGGTTTTGAACCAGGCCGGGAGCGGTTCGGCGGCGACTCCTTCGCGGAAGATCGCGGCCAGCACCTGAAGCGTGCGGTAAGAGGGTTTCGGCGTATAGTCGCCGGTGGCGCGGCCTTCGGCATCGAAATCCGCCCCGAGCACACCGAAGTAGCCGTAATCGAGGTAACTGCCGCGGTCGCCGACGGTTCCGTTGAGCGCTTCGATCATGTCGAGACAGGAGAAGTACGAATTGATCTCCACACCTTCGGCGAAATGGGCCAGCAGGTGGCGGGCGAGAAATTTCGCCTGCCGTTGCGGGGTCCACGCGCCTTCGCGCAGCGCGCCGGCGCCGCCTTCGCGCGACTGGGTGCCGGTTTCGCCCTGAAAAATCTTCAGTTTCTGGTTGTAGCGGCGACAGAAGGAACCGAGGAGGCGGGGGCGTTCGACTCCCATTTTTTCATCCGGCGTGTAGCCGTGATAGCTGACGAAGTCGATGCAGTCGCCCGCGCCGGTTTCGAAAACGTCGGTGAGCCACTTGTAATCATAGAGGCACTGGACGCCGCCGACGATTTCCGCTTCCGGATTGGCTTCGCGGATGGCGGCGGCGGTGGCTTTGACGAATTCGCCGTACTCGGTGCCGTTCGGGCCGTGCTTCCAGCACCAGACGCCGTCGGGTTCGTTCCAGACTTCGAAGCGGGAGACGCGGCCGCGGTAGCGTGAGACGGCGGCGACTACATAGTTATGCCAGGCGGCCTTCTGCTTCTCATTATGAATCGGGGGGCAGCCGACGGCGCCGAAGACTTTTGCGGCGGCTTCGTCATAAATCCCGTTGCCGTAGCAGAGACACATCCAGGGCTGGAGTCCGCGGGCGAGCAGGTTGTCCACGATGGAGTCGAGCCAGCCGAACTTGTAGACGCCCTCCGAGGCCTCGGTCCGGGCCCAGCCGGATTGGATGCGAATCCATTTGACGCCGAGTTCGGCGACGCGGTCATACGCCTTTTCGGGGTCGAACACGTCGCGGTCGAGCTTTTCGAAGCCGAGCCCCCAGGAGGAGTTCCGCACGTCGCGGGAGTGGACCGGGGCGATTTTGCCGATCACGTTGAAACCGTTCATAAGCCAAACCTTTCATTAATAGGAGTCGTTGCTTTTTTTTCTTGGCACCGGCACCCTGCCGGTCGGGTTCCAAGGGCGAAGCGCCTTGGCCGCCGGAGGCTACCGGCGCGCAGCGAAACAGCTACATAGCAAAATTGAAAATTTTGCCGCGTAGCGCCGAGGCGGAGTTGACCGATCAGGTCAACTCGCCGGTCC
>CAYSZM010000186.1:0-6235 GCA_964435365.1 uncultured Victivallis sp.
GAACCATTGACCTTCAGGTTATGAGCCTGACGAGCTGCCACTGCTCTACCCCGCGCTGTGATTGTCTAACTAATATAGACCGGTTTTGCGGTTTGTCAAGCGTCCTGAGCGGGAAATCAGGAAAAAGAACGGAATCGGCATGAAACCTGCATTAGAATGCGCTAATTTTTCTTCTTTTCCGCGTTGCATAATTCCGGCAGCGATGGTATAGTATGGCGAACTCAGGAGAGGGACACTGTCTCGAAGCGAATTTTATCGTAGGAACCCAATGTCTATGAGCAATACGGTCATTTCCAGCAGTCTGGAAGATTATCTCGAAGCCATCGCCGAGATCATCGAGAACAACGGGCATGCCCATACCAAAGATATCGCCGACAGACTCCAGGTGAAAATGCCATCGGTCACCAATGCGCTTCAATCCCTCGCCGGGCGCGGGCTCATTCACTATCAGTCCCACAGCCCGGTCGTGCTGACCAGCCGCGGCGCCGAACTCGCCGCCGTGATCCGTCACCGTCACACCGTGCTCAAAGGTTTTTTCTCCGGACTGCTCAAGCTCGATTCCGCCGAGGCCGACGATACCGCCTGCAAAATCGAACATGTGATCGGCGAAACCGTTCTCTCGCGCATCGTCCTCCTGGTGGAAGCCATCGCCGACCGCGACGATTGCGCGCCGCTGCGCGAATACCTCGAAAACACCATGCCCAAACTCAATGCCGAGGCAGGGGAGGGGGATCATGACCTGATTCCTCTCTCGGAACTGCCCATCGGGCAGGCCGCCGTGGTCGTCCGGGTCGATGAAAACCTGCGCGGACTCAAGAAATTCGCCGATCTCGGGCTCGTGCCCGGAACGCTGCTCCAGCTCGAAGGCCACGCCCCGTTCGGCGATCTGCTCCGGGTCCGGATCATGGGCAGCAGCCTCTCGCTCCGCGCCCGCGACGCCGCGTTCATCCACGTCAAGCTCACGTGATGCGCGGGCTTTTTTTTAATGGAAATGTTTAGAGCCTTCTAATTATCTTTTTGTTGAGGATGTCACTCTTATGGAGAGCAAAGTTTTCCGAATCGCTCTTGCGGGAAATCCGAATTGCGGAAAAACCACCATTTTCAACCGGCTCACCGGGACGCGGCAGCACGTCGGCAACTACCCCGGCGTGACGGTGGAGCGGAAGACCGGCATGTGCCGGATCGGGGAGCTCAAAACGGAAATCATCGACCTGCCGGGTATTTACAGTCTGTCCTCCTCCTCGCCCGAGGAGAAGGTGGCGTTCCGGGAACTGCTGGAGAGCGGCATCGACCTCATCCTCAACGTGATCGACGCGGGGAACGCCCAGCGCAACATGTACCTCACCACGCAGCTCACCGAGCTGGACATCCCGATGTTGCTCGCATTCAATATGATCGACGATGCGGAGAAGCAGGGGCTCGTGTTCGATTTTCCGAAGCTGGAACAGATTTTCGGAGTGCCGATCGTGCCGACGGTCGGCTCCACCGGCACCGGCATCGACGAACTGCGCGCCAAAATCTGCGAGCTGGCCGGCGCCACGTCGCCGCCGCGCCCGGTCAAGCCGAAGTACGGCCCCAAGACCGACGAGGCGATCCGGGCGCTGACCGCCAGGATTACAGCGCTCGAACTGCCTGAAACGCAGCGGATTCCGGCACGCTATTTCGCCATCAAGATACTGGAAGACGATCTGGAGATCTGCAGCCGGCCGGAATTCGCCCCGTTTTGCGCCGAGGCGGAGGAGTGGCGCAAGCAGATTTCCGCCCGCAACGGCATCAACAGCCGAATCCTGATGGCCGACGTCCGCTACGGCGTGATCGCCGGAGCCTGCCGCGAAACGATCACCATCAACAACGACCGCCGCCGCCAGCTTTCGGATGTGATCGACAAATACGTCACCAACCGGTTCCTCGGCATCCCGATCTTCCTTCTGCTGATGTTCCTGGTGTTCCTCTTCACCTTCACGCTCGGCGAGTATCCGATGAAGGGGCTGGGAATTTTCTTCGACTGGCTCGGCAATTCGATCAACGCGGTCTGGCCGTCAGGGGAGGCGGATCTGCTGCGGCGGCTCCTGGTGGACGGTATGATCGGCGGCGTCGGCGGAGTGCTGGTCTTCCTGCCGAACATTCTGCTGCTCTTCTTTGCGATCGCGATTCTGGAGGGCACCGGCTACATGGCCCGCGCGGCGTTCATCATGGACGGGTTCATGCATAAATTCGGACTGCACGGCAAGAGCTTCATCCCGATGCTGCTCGGGTTCGGCTGCTCGGTCCCGGCGGTGATGGCGACGCGGACGATCGACAACGAGAGCGACCGCAAGACGACCATGATGGTGGTTCCGTTCATGAGCTGCGGCGCGCGGCTGCCGATCTATACGATGCTGATTCCGGCGTTCTTCCCGGAGCGGTTCCAGGCGCTGACCATGTGGATCATCTACCTCATCGGCATCGTGGTTGCGCTCGGGTGCGCGTTCCTGCTTAAAAACACCATCTTCAAGGGGGAAGGGGAGGTGTTCGTGATGGAGTTGCCGCCCTACCGCTGTCCGACGTTCCGCAGCGTGATGATCCTGATGTGGGAGAAGACTTCGATGTACCTGCAAAAGGCCGGTACGCTGATCCTGCTGGCATCGATTATCCTTTTCGCAATCAACACGTTCCCGGAGAAGAAAGCATTCGCGGTCGATTACGATACGGAGATTTCCCGGGTCGAGGGATCGACCGCTTCGGCCGAGGAGAAAATCGATGAGATTTCCGCGCTCCACGCCGAACACAAGAGCGAGCTCCTGCAATATTCCATCGCCGGACGGATCGGGAAGGGGCTGGAAGTGGTTCTGAAACCGCTCGGATTCGACTGGAAAGTCAGCTCGGCCCTGATCGGCGCGTTCGCCGCGAAAGAGCTTTTCGTCGCCCAGCTCGGCATCCTCTACTCGGTCGAAGACGCCGAAAGCGGCGAATCGACGCTCCAGGAGGCGCTGAGGAACTCGTACACTCCCCTTCAGGGATTCTGCATCATGCTCTTCTGTCTGCTGACGGTGCCGTGCATCGCGACCATGGCGGTGGTGCGCCGCGAGGCGAATTCCTGGAAGTTCATGTTCGCGCAGATCGCGCTTTACACGGCGGTGGCCTACGTTATCACCTTCGTGGTGTTCCAGACCGGTTCCGCATTGGAGATCGGGACAAAGAATTTCGTTCCGCCGGAAGCAGTTGCGACGACACAAACATCGGCGATCCCGAGCGGGGAGGGGAGATGACCGCCGGGGAGTTCGAAGCGAAATTCGCCGCGATTGCGGGAAAGGTCCACGCCAAGCTGGACGCCGCGTCAGGCTGCCACGACTACGACCATACGCTGCGGGTGCTGGCCAACGCCGAACGGCTGGCCGAGCAGTTGCCGGAAGCGGATTGCCGGGTGGTCCGGATGGCTGCGCTGCTGCACGATGTGGCGCGACCCGAGGAGATGTCTTCGAAGGGAAAGATCTGCCATGCGGTGATCGGGGCGAAACTGGTTCCGGAAATTCTCGGCGACGTCGGCGGATTTGAGCCCGATTTCGTCGACCATGTGGCGGCGGCGGTCTACACCCACCGCTACCGGGCACGGCGGATTCCGGTCACGCTGGAGGCGAAGATCGTCTACGACGCCGACAAGCTTGATTCGCTCGGCGCGGTGGGCATCGGCCGCGCCTTCCTGTTCGCCGGGCGCGAACACGCCAGGCTGCACAACACCGAAGCCGAAGCGGTCAATTCCCCCGCCTACAGCCGCGAGGACACCGCCTACCGCGAATACCTGGTGAAACTCCGCAAGCTGCCGGAGGGGATGCTGACCGAACCGGGAAAAGCGGTCGCGCAGGAACGCGCCGCCTTCATGGACGCCTTCTTTCACCGTCTCAACGAAGAGACCGGACTCAATCTTTAGCGTTTTTGCGGTATTCGGCGGGGGATTTGCCGCATTCGCGGCGGAACACCTTGGAATAGTAGAACTCGTTCGGGAACCCCGTCGCTTCGGCAACCTCCTTGAGCGGAACGTTTCGCAGCAGCAGCGGGATCGATTGCTCGATGCGAATCCGCCGCAACGCTTCCACAACGGTCCGGCCGGTTTCCGCCTTGAACTTGTGCTCGAGGGAGGAGACGCTGCTGCCGAGAACCCGCGCAATTCCGGCCAGGGTCAGCTTTTTCCGGAAATTCTTTTCCAGATACCCGATCGTCCGGTGCGAAATCGACTCCCCGCTGAACGGAACTTCCGCCAGATCGTAATCGCACGCCCAGCCGTCTTCGGCTTTCCGGACGGACCCGAGCCGGGCGAGAATCCGGAAGAAGACGGGGAGCGTTTCGAAATATCCGGCATTGCCGGATTTCCCGGCAAGGATGGCGCACTCCCGTAAAAGAGACTCCAGAACGCCCCCGTGGTCCGAAATCCGGGCGTAATGATACGGATTATCCGTCAACTGCTCCAGAAACGCGCATTCGCCGGAGAAGACGATATATGCGCTGCGCAGCGCGGCGTCCCCCGACCAGTCCTCGCGGTAAGGCGTGCCGGGCGGATACAGATGCGCCGTGCGGAGAGGACGCTCCCGCCAGACCCCGCCGCACCAGATGCGGACGGTGCCGCTGATCAGATAGTCGAGCGCCCACGCGGTATCGATGCGGCAGTTGTGAATTCGTTCCGGCAACGGCCGGAGTTCCCGGTAAACCGCGGTCTTCAGAATCGGCAGCGGGCTGTCGTTCGCAAATGTGAATCCATGAAACACCGGGAACCTCCCTCCTTTTGCAGATTCGGATATCGCTTTGCAGAATATGACATGGTGATCTACTCCTGCTTCCAGTATAATATACACAAGGCAAAGGGAAAATCAATTTTCGGTTCAACAGAAAAAGGAAAGTCACAATGAAAAGAAAAGCCGCCGTATTCACCGGTCCCGGAAAGCCGTTCGAGGTCCGCGAATTTGAAGTCGCGCCCCCGACGCCCGGTCAGGTCGGGCTCCATCTCGTCTCCAGCGGAGTCTGCGGAACCGATGTGCACATTCACGGCGGATTTCTGGCCATGCCCGACTTCCCCCTGGTGATCGGCCACGAATTCATCGGGAGAATCGACCGGGTCGGCGAAGGCGCGGCAAAAGATGCACTCGGAGCCGCGCTGAAGCCGGGCGGCCTGGCGATCGCCTGCGTCGCCATTCCCTGCGGAAGTTGCTTCAACTGCCGTCGCGGCGAAACCGCAAGCTGCCTCGCATTCGGGGTGACTTACTGCAAAAACGCGAATGACGCGCCGCACTTTCACGGCGGATTCGCGGAATATCTGTTCTCTCCGGCGGAAAACCTGATTTTGCTGCCGGAAACGGTCGACCCGCTCGCGGCGGCGGCATTCCCGTGCGGCGGGCCGACGGTCATCCGTGCCTGCGAATACGGCGGCGGCTTCGAACCCGGCGAACTGGTGGTGATCCAGGGCAACGGGTCGCTCGGCCTGTTTGCGCTGGCATATGCGAAGGCGCACGGCTGCCGCGTCATGGTGATCGGGTCGTCAGCGAATTCCGAACGCGCTGAACTGACGCGCGAGCTGGGCGCCGACGATTTTCTCGACTTCCGGAAACTTTCCGAGGACGAAATTGCAACACGCATCAACGACGAGGCGGCGAAGCTCGGGCGCGGCAACGGCGCGGATGTCGTGATCGAAACCAGCGGCGCGCGTAACGCGTTCCCGCTCGGCCTGAAACTTCTGCGCACCCGCGGCCGTTACTTCGTGCCGGGGCAGTATTCGAACCGCGGCCCCGTCGAGTTCGAACCGCAGCAGATCACCTTCAAAGCGCTCCGCATCTTCGGCAGCGGGCAGTACACAACAGCCGACATCGGAACATATCTCGACTTTCTGGCCGGCAAGCCGGAGCTCCAGAAGCGATTCCGCCGTCTGGTGAAACCGTTCCGCGTCGACGACGTCAATGCCGCCCTGGCCGACGCCGCCGCCGGACGCGCCGTCAAAGCCGTTTTTACGCTGGAGTGACCGATCATGTTCGAAGCCGAATTTGAAAGAGTCGAATACGAAAACACTGCGGACGGCTATCACGACTGGTATCTCGTTCACCGCGTTCGGAATGCGCAGACCTGCGCGGTGATTCTTCACGGGCACGGCAGCACGGGCGACCAGCTTCTCACGCGGCCCGACATCGCGGAAGTCTGGACCCGCTTTTTGTTGGAGAGGAACGTTTCGATCCTCTCGCCGAACCTGCGCGGAAACGCCTGGATGAAGGAGTCC
>CAYSZM010000187.1:0-6219 GCA_964435365.1 uncultured Victivallis sp.
AACTGCGGCTCTACCGCGAGGGCTGGAGCATGCCGAGCGCCTGCGGCAGCGTCGGGTGGGGTGAGACCGATTTCACCTGCGACCCCGGCTACCTGACGTTCGCAGTGACGGCTCCGGAGCGTTTCGAGCCGCCGAAGCCGAACCGCTTCACCTCGGAATACGTCACCGTCCTGATGCCGGGAAACGCCGATTCGCTGCTGGCCGGATTCATCACCGCCGCCGACCGGGTCTGCCGGTTCGAGGTCGAGCTTGGAGAGTCGGAACTCATTCAATTCGATGCGGTTTGCTGTGGGGATGACTCCCGGCTGGAAGCCGGTGCAGCCTTCCGCGGCGAAGAGCTGCTGCTGATGCGCGGCAATGAACCTTACGCCCTCCTCGAACGCTATGCGAAGCGTTGGGGCGAGCGCATGAACGTCCGTCGCTGGGGGCATACGCCAAGCGGCTGGTGCAGCTGGTATTACTACTTTTCCAAGGTGACCGAGGCCGACGTCGTCGAGAATTTGAATTACATGAAGGAACACCGGGCCGAATATCCGCTCGAATACCTTCAGATCGACGACGGCTATCAGGCCGCGCTGGGCGACTGGCTCACCACCAACGACAAATTTCCGCACGGCCTCGAGTGGATGGCGGCCCGGATTCACGAAGCCGGCCTCAAGCCGGGACTCTGGCTCGCCCCCTTCATGGTCGAGGAGCGTTCGAACCTCGTGATCGAACACCCCGAATACCTGGTGCACAACGCCGACGGCGAAATCGCCTGGACGACCGAGTGGCGCGGCAGCCGCGTCGCCATTCTCGACGGCACCCATCCCGGCGCGCAGGAGTTTCTGCGCGGACTCTTCCGCCATCTTGCCGCGATCGGGTTCGATTACGTCAAACTCGACTTCATGGTCTACGCCTGCTGCGCGAAGAACGGCCGCTATCACGATTCCGGGGCCACCCGGATTCAGGCGCTCCGGCGCGGGCTCTCGGCGATGCGCGAGGGCTTCGGCGACGACCGCTTCATTCTCGGCTGCACCTCTCCGCTCGGACCGGTGGTCGGAATCGTCGATGCGGAGCGGATCGGCACCGACATCACCCCGTACTGGCAGCGCAAAGACCGCCCGGTCTATGCCGAAGCCCCGACCGTGCCGAACGTCTGCCGGAATCTGATCAACCGGGTCTACACGCACCGCAACCTCTGGATCAGCGATCCCGATGTGCACATTGCGCGGATCGACAACAACGAGTTGACCGAGGACGAAATCCGGCTGTGGACCGCGGCGCTCTGGATGGTCGGCGGGCTGACGCTGCTTTGCGACCGGTTCGAAAGCCTCGCCCCCGAGCGCGCCGAACTCTCCAAGCTGCTGCTCCGCCGGACCGATGCGTTCGACGGCGTCCGGCCGCTCGACTTCCGCGAAAGCGCGGTTCCGTCGGTCTGGTTCGGGCGCTTCGCCGAAACCGGTGCGCCGGTGTACGGATTCTTCAACTTCGGCGAAACGCCGCGGACCTTTTCCGTGCGGCATGACGGCCCGGAGCGGAACTTCGTCGAGTACTGGAGCAAAGCGGCGGTGGAAGCTGAAGACGGTCTTCTCGAAGCCGCGGTTCCGCCGCACAGCTGCCGGATCTTGTTCGGAGGAGCGGCGCAATGACCAAACCGGTTGTCTACAAGCAGGGCGAAATCGTCGCCGAACTCGAGCGGAGAATCGATGCCGGGACCTACCATTCCGGCATCCCCGCCGGAGCGGAACTGGCCTCCGAGTTCGGCGTCAATATCAAGACCGTCAACAAGGCGGTCAACCAGCTTGTGGAATCCGGGCGGCTGGCGCGCCGCCGCGGCGTCGGGACTTTTGTGATCTCCCGCAGCGCCGGCGACCGCCAGATCGAAGTGCTGTTCGAAGGCTATTTTTCTCTGTTCGATCATCCGTTTTGGGGCGAAATCTGGAACGGATGCATCGCGCGGCTGATCGATTACGGCTATCGCCCGGTGCTGACCCGCGTCCGCGCCGACGATGCCGGCAATCTTCTGCTCGACGATTTCCAATTTTCCCGGACCGAAGGGAAAGTGCTGCTTGGAATCACCCAGCCGGAGTTCCTCAAACTGCTTCAGGAACAGAATGTTCCGGCGGTCAGCGCCGGGGACCGTCTCGCCGATCCCGACTTCATGCAGGTCTATTTCGACTATGAGCCGGGCATCGGCGAAGCCATGCGTTTCCTGGTCAGCCGCAACTGCCGCCGCATCGCGTTTCTGGGAGAAGTCAGAAGTTCCTACAACCCGATGCTGCTCTGCAAGTTCAACGCCTACCGCCATGCGCTCGAATCGCTCGGGCTCTATGATCCGGAGTTGGCGGAACATGCCCGCCCGCTCCCCGAGGCGGCGGGGCACGCCCTGCGCGTCCTGCTCGAACGCACCATGCCGGACGCCCTTTTCGTCGCCGGGGACCATCAGGTTCCCTATGTCGAAAAGGTGTTGAAAGAGAAGGGGCTGCGTCTCCCGGTCATCGGCTGCGACGGCTTGGCTTTCGCCACCTGGCCGACGGTGGCGCTGCCGCGCCGCGCCGCCGGGGAGGCGGCCGCACGGCTTCTCGTCTCCCGCCTCAGCGGGCGCATTTCGGAAGATTGCGCCGTGCTCCCCACCCGTTTTATCTGCTGACCGTGTTTCCCTGCACGGTCAGTTTCTTGACGCTGTCCGGCGTGAACGTCACTCCCGGATTCGGCACGTTGGGCGATTCCAGGTAACGATTGTTGACGATGTTGACCCTGCCGGAGCAGGTGACATAGAAGCAACCGCGATAGGGCAGGGGCTTCTTTCGCGCCGTCGGATTCTCGAACGTGTTGTTGCGGAAGGTGACGTTGTCCGCCGAGCTGATGAAGGCGACCAGCCCGAACGTGTTCCGGAACGTGTTGTTCTCGAACAGGATGTTCGACAGGATCGGGTAGGTGGTCCGTTCCGTCGAGGGGTCGGTCTTCATATAGACGCCGATGTAGATGTCGCGCGCCATCCCGTCGTTGCCGACACCGAGCGGGTTGACCGTGTCGAAGGTGTTGCCGCGAATCACGATGTTTCCCGACCCGTACCCCTCGCTCCAGACGTTGAAGGTGTAGCCGGTTTCGATTTTGATCCCACCCTGCTCGTTGTGGAAAAAGCGGTTGTTTTCGATGGTGACGTCGTGGGCGAGAATCAGGATCGCCCGCGCCCGGTTGCTGTGGAAGTAACAGTTGCGGACGATGACGTTGCGCGTTCCGTAATCGGTGTCGAAGAGGACGAACCCCGCTTCGTCTTTCAGCGGCTCCGGAATCGGTTTTTCAAAGGTCAACTCGTAGATGCCCCCTTTTTCGGCGACGGTCTTCAGCTCTTTGATCGCGCCGAGTTGGGCGGCGGGCGAGTAATCGCCGTGGCGCAGCTCGATGTGTTCGCCCGCCTGGAAGAGATTCTTTCTCGCATTGCGGGTGCGAAGGGTGTACGGACCGGTCTTTTCGGCGAATACGGTGTTGTCGTGCGCGTTGAGGCAGTCGTCGGCGCCGAGGCTGAATTCGCACTCCTCCATTTTGAAGAATCCGCGCGACCGCGCAATGTGGCAATGGTCCGCCGTGCAGGTGATGACCCGGCGCGGATCGCCGGGGGGCGGTGCGATGCGTACCCGGCGGAACTGCCAGTACTGCTGCTTGCCGCCGACGACGAAGGCGTGCCCCGGCGTGGAGAGGACGTCGATGTCCTCCAGCGTGAGATGGCGGTTGTCGTTCATCACGAATCCGTGCAGGTCGTAATAGTAATGCTGCATCCGGAAGAGCTGGCCCGGCTTGAAGGCGTTCATGCCGGACGCGGTGATGCGCAGCGTATTGTCGTCGAGCCACTCGGTCTCTGGCCTGCTTTTTCCTGCATAGAATTCGAATGCCTTGGTGAGGCCCCCCTCGATCCCGACCGCTTTAACCACCGGGTCGTAGCTGCTGAGAATCGCCACGCGCAAATCGCGGCGCGGGAAGCGCTTGTAGTTGAGGAACCGGAAGTCGGCGCTTTTGTCGTCGGCCCGGACCACTTCGACGATGCTGGCCAGCGGATCGCGCTCCCAGTCCCAGTCGATCTTGAAATTGTGAAGCCATGTGCGTTCGCAGTTGAGGAGGGCGAAAGCCGAATCCCGTTTCCGCTGGAATACGAACGTGCTCCCGCCGCCGTCGAATTCGAAATCGCGCATTCCGTCCAGCGTGATCGCCCGGTCGGAGGTCATCCGGTAGGTGCCTTTGGCCAGTTTCAACCGCGCGGCGCTGCTCTGGCGGCAATGCTCCAGCGCCTTGTTGAGCGCCGGGGTGTTGTCCGGATTCGACTCGGCCACGCCGAAATCGGCGGCGTTCACCTCCGCTTTGCCGGAGTTGCGCGGGAGCTCCACCTCGAACTCCTTCGCTCCGGTCGGGAGCGGCGCGATCTCGCCGGTGAACGGCTTCGGGTCGGCGGAGATCGAGACGAATTCCCTGACGTTCCGCCCGGTTTCAGTCAGGACGAAGTTGCGGATCTCCCCCTTCAACTGCTGGAACAGATGGAGCTGGAGCGCCGGGGTATTTTTCTCGTCTCCCGTGAAAAATTTGAGTTTCACCGGCTGAAATTTCGCCGAGGTGCCTTCGTTGTGCCGGAGCGTATCCAGTGAGCTGTCGTTCACGCTCAGCGGACGGCAGATGAAGTGGAGGAATTTCTTTTTGAGTTCCGGCTCCTCCACCCGGTATTCGAAGGTGGCCAGATAATTGGTTTCCGGCTGGAGTACGCCGGGGGCGGTTTTAAACGCCCAGTTCCATTCGCCGGGCGAATTCATGCTGTCGAGCGTCAGTGTTTTCCCGTCCGCCGACACGGAGGCGCAGGCCGGGTTCAACGTAACGCGGGAACCGTCATTGAACCCCTGCATGACAACCGATTCCGCCGTAGCCGTGATTCCGAACGCCGCGCCTGCGGCGGCCGCCAGAATTGCGATCCATTTCATGTAATCCCTTTCACTTGAATTGTTTCTCAGTCAGAGAATATAGGCCCTAAGAAGCGAAAAGGCAAGAAAAAAAGCCCGTCATCAGACGGGCCGATAGGAATTCTCTTTAGAAAAATGCGAAATAAAGCCCCGTCAACAGCACCGCCAGTGCGAAGACGCCGAGCACCAGTTGGGCGAAGACGTGGCTGACCGGGCGGTCGCTGCCCGGTGCCGTGCGTTTCCCGGCGAGCTGGTTGAAGCTGCGGGTGTGCATGTAACGCTTGAGGTTCTTTTTCGTCTGCTGACGACGTTGGAGAGCCGCTGCCAATTCTGATTGTGTCATTTTGCCTGTGCGCCCTCCCTGTCAGTCGATTCCCGGAATGAAACTTTCGTCCCCCTTCAGCGCGGCGATGCTCTCGGTCAGCAGTTTGACCGCGCCTTCGACGTCGCGCAGGTCGCACATTTCGACCGGAGAATGCATGTACCGGTTGGGAATGCTCACCAGAGCCGTGGCGACGCCGGCGCGGGTCATCTGCATCTGGGCCGCGTCGGTTCCGCCGGAGGCGCGATGCGCCGCCGTCTCCTGGTAGGCGATCTTGTGCTTCGCGGCGATCTTGCGGACCATCCGGCCGAGCACCACGTTGTTGTCGCAGCTCCGGTTGAGTTCGGGGCCGCCGCCGAGCTTGATTTCGCCGAGCAGCTTCTTCGGAATATCCGGGAGGTCGGTGGCGAAACCGACGTCGATGGCGAAGCCGACCTGCGGATCGACTCCGAAGGTGCTGGTGTGCGACCCGCGGAGACCGACTTCCTCCTGGACCGTGCCGACGCCGTAGACCGCGACGTTGAGCTTGCGTTTGGCAAGTTCGCGCATGGTTTCGGCGACGACGAACGCGCCGACCTTGTCGTCCATCCCCTTGGTGATGAAGCGGTGTTCATTCATCATGCGGAAGTTCGGGCAGACGGCGACGGGGTCGCCGACGGTGACGAGCTTCTCCGCTTCCTTGCGGTCGGCCGCGCCGATGTCGATCCACATGTCGGAGAGTTCGGGCGGAATCTCGCGCTCGGCCGGTTTCAGCAGGTGGATCGGCTTTTTGCCGATGACGCCGTGGACCTTGCCGCCGGCGGTCATGATTTCGACCTCGGTGGAGGGGACGTTGAGCTTGTCGATGCCGCCGTTGGGGCGGAAGTAGAGCAGCCCTTCCTCGGAGATATAGACCACCTGGAAGCCGATTTCGTCATAATGTCCGGCGAGCATGACCCGGAGCGGCGCGCCGGGATTCAGCACGCCCATGGT
>CAYSZM010000188.1:0-6178 GCA_964435365.1 uncultured Victivallis sp.
ACCTCGCCGCCATGTCCGCCGCGACCGGCGGCCGGGAACGGCTGTTGCCGGACGGATTGTGGCAGGAATTGCCGTCGCGCCCGCGCCGTTTCGACCTGACGCCGTGGATCGTGTTCGGCGCCATCCTTCTCCTGCTGCTCGAAGTCGCCGAACGGCGGATCGGAATCGTCTCCGCACTCTTCCGCCGCGCTCCGCGCATCGCATTTTCCAAGGCGAAAAAAGAGAAGACGAAAAAAAGACAGACCTGCCGGAAAAGCAGGTCTGTCGAAGAATTCCACGCCCCGGAAATTGTCCTTCCGCCGGAAGAACCCGAATCCGGTGCGGACTCGGGTTCGCTCGGGGAAGCGTTCCGCCGCGCCCGCCGCCGCTGATTTCAGCGCGGACGCCGGGGGAGAGCTCAGTTGACTTTGAGCACGCCGCCGGTATCGGCGCTGGTGGCCAGCGACGCGTACTTGGCGAGATAGCCGGTTTTGATCTTCGGTTCGCGCGGCTGCCAGTTTTTGCGGCGCTCGGCGATGACCGAATCGGACACGGCGAGATGGATGGTGCGGTTCGGGATGTCGATTTCGATGATATCGCCCGGTTCGACCAGCCCGATGAGCCCGCCCGCCGCCGCTTCGGGGCTGACGTGGCCGATGCAGGCGCCGCGGGTGCCGCCGGAGAAACGTCCGTCGGTGATCAGGGCGACGCTTTCGCCGAGGCCGCGGCCCATGATGTAGCTGGTCGGGGCGAGCATCTCCTGCATGCCGGGTCCGCCCTTGGGCCCTTCGTAGCGGATCACCACCACGTCGCCCGCCTTGACTTTTCCGGCGAGAATGCCGTCGCAAGCCTCTTCCTGGCTTTCGAAGATCACCGCCGGACCCTTGTGGGTGAGCATCGACGGCGCGACGCCCGCGGCTTTGACCACGCAGCCCTTTTCGGCGAGGTTGCCGAAGAGGATGGCGAGCCCGCCCTTGGCGCTGTAGGCATTTTCCAGAGTGTGGATGACCGTGCCGTCGGGAGCCGGGGCGTCGGCGTACTCTTCCGCCAGCGTTTTGCCGGAGACCGTCGGCGCGCTGCCGTCGAGCAGGCCGGGAACCTTGGCGATTTCCTTCAGGATCGACATGATGCCGCCGACCCGGTTGCCGTCCTCGAAAATGTGGAACTGGACCGAGGGCGAAAGTTTGCAGATGTTCGGCGTCGAGGCCGAGATTTCATCGAGTTTCTTGAGGTCGAGCTTGACGCCGGCCTCGGTCGCCACCGCGAGCGTGTGCAGCACGGTGTTGGACGAGCCGCCCATCGCCATGTCGAGCACCAGCGCGTTGTGGAACGCGGTGGGGGTGGCGAAATCCTTCGCGGTCGGCGGATTTTCCATCTTGGCCAGTTCGACGGCGCGGCGGGCGGCCTGTTTCCAGAGCTCGATGCGCTCGGGGGCGTCGGCGGCGATGGTGCCGTTGCCGGGGAGTGCGATGCCGAGCGCTTCACAGAGGCAGTTCATGCTGTTGGCGGTGAACATGCCCGAGCAGGAGCCGGGGCCGGGGCAGGCGGAGCATTCCAGGGTGTGCAGATCCTCGTCGCTCATCTTGCCGATCCGGTTGGAGGCGACGCCTTCGAAGATCGAGATGAGGTCGGTGCGGGGCTGCCCTTCCTTGAGCGGCTTCCCGGCGCGCATCGGCCCGCCGGAGGCGAAGACGGTCGGGATATTGAGGCGCATCGCGCCCATCAGCATGCCCGGCACCACCTTGTCGCAGTTGGGGATGCAGACCATCGCGTCGAACGGATGGGCCGACCCCATGGTTTCGACGCTGTCGGCGATGATTTCGCGGCTGGCCAGCGAGTACTTCATGCCGGTGTGGCCCATGGCGATGCCGTCGCAGACCGCGATGGTGTTGAATTCATAGGGGACGCCGCCCGCTTCGCGGATCGCGTCGCAGATGATTTCGCCGACCTTTTTGAGGTGGCAATGACCGGGCACGATATTGGTGTAGGAGTTGCAGACTCCGATGAAAGGTTTCTTGAAATCCTCGTCCGTGAGCCCGGTGGCCCGCATGAGACCGCGGTGCGGCGCGCGTTCCGGCCCCGACTTCATGATGTCGCTGCGCATGATCCATCTCCTTGATGCATTTTACTGGTGTATTGCATTGCAACTTTATAAAATATCATGGGTTGCGCCGGAAAGCAATCGAATGTTCCGGATTTTTCAAACGTTCTCTTGACGTTGAACGGGAATCACGATATATTAAGCGCTGTTATGATTAGTGTAATAAAACAAAAAAAGAAAGAAAGTGACAGGTATGTTCGAATCGCTCAGCGACAAGTTGCATGACGTGTTCCGAAAACTGCGTGGGCAGAGCACCCTTACCGAAACCAATATCACCGAAGCGATGCGGGAAATCCGCCTCGCACTGCTCGACGCCGACGTAAATGTCAAGATCGCCTCGGAGTTCATCGAGGGAGTCCGGGCCGAGTGCGTCGGCCAGGAGGTGATCAAAAGCGTGACCCCCGGCCAACAGGTGGTCAAGATCGTCAACGACAAGCTCGTCGAACTGCTCGGCGGCGGCGTTGCCGAACTCTCGTTCCAGTCGAAACCGACCGTCATCATGCTGGTCGGTCTGCACGGCAGCGGCAAAACCACTACGGCGGGCAAGCTCGCGCTGCTGCTCAAACGCGAAGGCAAGAAGGTCCAGCTCGTGGCCGGCGACGTGTACCGTCCCGCCGCGATCGACCAGCTCGAAATCATCGGCCGCGAGATCGGGGTCCCGGTCCACGCCGAGCGCACCAGCGTCAACGTTGCGGCGATCGCGGTCAACGCGGTCGCGCAGGCGGGCGCGGCGGGTACCGACGTGGTCATCATCGACACCGCGGGCCGCCTCCAGATCGACGAAACCATGGTGCAGGAGCTGGTCCGCATCCGCCAGGCGGTCCGTCCGGACGAAGTCCTGCTGGTCGCCGACGCCGCGCTCGGCCAGGAGGCGGTTTCGGTCGCCGAACATTTCCACCGCGCGCTCGATCTCTCCGGCTTCATTCTCACCAAGCTCGACGGCGACGCCCGCGGCGGTGCGGCGCTTTCGATCCGCAAGGTGACCGGCTGCCCGGTCAAATTCATCGGTCTCGGCGAAAAACTCGACAACCTCGAGGTGTTCCACCCCGACCGCATGGCCAGCCGCATCCTCGGCATGGGCGACGTGGTCTCGCTGGTGGAAAAAGCGGCGGCCGAAATCGACGAGGAAGACGCGCGCAAACTTCAGGAGAAGTTGCGCGCGAATAAGTTCGACTACGAAGACTTTCTCTCCCAGCTCCGCCAGATCAAGAAACTCGGCGGGATGGAGAGCATTCTGAAGTTCCTGCCCGGCGGGCGGCAGCTCACCCAGGCGATGAACGGGGTCGATCCACGCCACTTTGCGCGGATGGAGGCGGTGATCCTGTCGATGACCAAGGCCGAACGGGCCAACCCGGATTTGATGGATTTCTCGCGCAAAAAGCGTATCGCCAAGGGGTCCGGCGTTCCGGTCGAGACGGTCAGCGGGCTGGTCAAGCAGTTCGACGGAATGCGCAAGATGATGAAGCAGAACGGCCCGCTCGGGCGGCTCCTCGCCGGCGGCAATATGCCGGAGAACAACGGCGTCCCCGGTTCGTTCGGCGGACTGCTGGGCGGCGGCCCGGCCCCCCTCTCGCGTAAAGAGCAGGACAAGAAGAAACGCATCGCGAAGCTGGCCAAGAAGCAGCGCGCGAAACAGCGGAAAAAGCGATAAGGAGTTTCAGGTGTACAGTATCATCATCGCAGTGGCGGCGGGGTTGCTGACCGGGTTTCTGACCCGCGACCTCGGAATCGCCTGGGGAATCGTATGCGGCGTCGCCGCGTTCCTTCTGGTTCAGCTTGTCGTCATTCTGGTGTTGCGCAAGAAGCTGAACAAGGTTCAGGTCGGCATGCAGCAGACCATGCAGGCGGCTCAGGTGCGGATTCAGCGGCAGCTCCAGATGTTCCAGCAGCGGCCGGTGGGCAGCCCGAAACTGATGCAGCAGAAGCTCGAGTCGATGCAGAACGACGCGCTGCACGAGACGCTCCGGCAGACCGCGGCCTTCGAGCCGTACCGGCGCTGGAACTGGATGCTTTCGCGCCAGGTCAATACGATGAAGATGCAGCTGTATTTTCAGCTCAAGGACTTCGAGACGACCGACAAACTGCTGGCGAAATGCCTGCTGATGGACGCCCGTTCGCTGGCGATCAAGCTGGTCCGCATGTACAAGACCGACGACCCGAAGCTGGACAAGTTCTACCGCAAGAAGTGCCGCCGGTTCAAAAACGAGGACGGCGCGTTTCTGGCCTGCACCTACGCCTGGATCAAACTCAAGCAGGACGACCAGGCCAAGGCGGTCGCAGCGCTGGTCGAAGCGAAAAACAGCTCCGACAATGCCGCTCTGATCACCAATTACGAACATCTGGCCAACAACCGGCCCAAACATTTTTCGAACGCCGCCTTCGGGGACACCTGGTACGCGCTCTTTCTCGAAGAACCCAAGGTCCGTCCGCAGAAGGTGCAACAGAGGATGTACTGAAGTTGTGAAAACGCCTCACGTGGAACCGCTCAAGGCAATCAGCCGCAGTTTCCGTCCGCTTCTGCAGGACGGCACCCGGCCGGTGGAGTTCATCGGGCGGGTGGCGGCGGAGATTCCGCCGCTGCTGCGCCACGGGATGCGCGCCAGGGACTTCGCGTACTACATGAATCTCTGCGGCGTTCAGGCGCTGCCGATCGTGCTTTTGATCTGTTTCCTGATGGGGATGGTGATGGCGGTGAACGGCCAGATCCAGCTCTCGAAATTCGGGCAGGAGATCTTTGTGGTGGATGCGGTCGGCTTTGTGGTGCTCAAGGAGCTCGGGCCGCTGATGGTGGCGATGGTGCTGACCGGCTGGGCCGGTTCGGCCTTCGCCGCGGAGATCGGCACGATGAAGCTCGACGAGCAGGTCAGCGCGCTGGAGACGATGGGAATCCGCCCGGAATCGTTCCTGGTGTTTCCCAAACTGGCGGCGATGCTGATCTCGATGCCGATTCTGACGATTTTCGGCAACGTCGCCGGAATCGCTGGCGGGATGGTGATCGGCGTGACGCTCATGAAGATTCCGCTGGTCGCTTACTGGATGCGGACGATCGAAGTGCTCAACGTGACGACATTCGTGCTGGGCACGGCCAAGAGCATTCCGTTTGCGATCCTGATTACGCTGGCGGGCTGTTATTGCGGATTCAACGCGGCGGCCGATTCCCAGGGCGTCGGGCGCGGCGCGACGAAAGCGGTGGTCACTTCGATTTTTCTGGTGGTGGTCGCCGATGTGCTGGTTACGGTGCTCTACTCGTTCACCGGGCATTAGACGGGGGAGGAATATCATGGCGGAGAAAAAACAACCCGAAATCGACGTCAGGGACCTGACGGTCGGATATGGCGGCCGGATCGTGCTCGAACACCTGAATTTTCAGGTGGAACCCGGCGAGATCTTCTGTATTCTCGGCGGGTCCGGCTGCGGAAAAAGCACACTTCTGAAACACATCATCGGCCTCTACGCGCCGATGGCTGGGGATATCCTGATTCAGGGCGACAGCATCGTCCGCACCGACGAGCAGCACCGCAGCGGAATCATGCGCCGGTTCGGCGTGACCTACCAGGGCGGCGCGCTGTTCAGCTCGATGACCGTGGCGGAGAACGTCGCGCTTCCGCTCGAAGAGTACTCCGGGCTCTCCGCGAAGGAGATTGCGCGGACGGTCGAAGAGAAGCTCAAACTGGTCGACCTCGACGGATTCGGCGATTACATGCCCGCCGCGCTTTCGGGCGGCATGTCCAAACGGGCGGGGCTGGCGCGGGCGCTGGCGCTGAACCCGAAACTGCTCTTTTTCGACGAACCCTCGGCAGGGCTGGACCCGATCACCTCGGCGGACCTCGACCGGCTGCTGCTGCGGCTGCGCGACAAATTCGGTTCGACCATCGTGGTGGTGACCCACGAGCTCGACAGCATCTTCACCATCGCCGACCGGGTCATCATGCTCGACAAGGAGACGAAATCGATCATGGCGGACGGGCCTCCCGCCCTGCTGCGGGATACGTCGCCCAACCCCGAGGTCCGCGCGTTCCTGACCCGCGACGGCCTCAAGAGCGACGTGCCGCCCGAGCCGCGGATAACGGAAGTGAGGTAAAAAATGGCGAACGATTC